>JBKPSZ010000108.1:0-30851 GCA_046735265.1 Acidobacteriota bacterium
CCCCAACATCACGGCGGTCTACGATCTGGGCTCGCACGACGGGGCACCGTACATCGTCACGGAGCTCCTCGAAGGGGAGACGCTGCGGTCGCGTCTGGGATCGGGCGCTCTGCCGGCGCGCAAGGCGATCGACTATGCGATCCAGATCGCGAAGGGACTCGCGGCGGCGCACGAGAAGGGGATCGTGCATCGGGATCTAAAACCCGAGAACCTCTTCCTCACGAAGGACGGGCGGGTCAAGATCCTGGACTTCGGCCTCGCGAAGCTGAAGAGCGAGAAGGACGGCGAGCAGCAGACCGATTTGAAGACGGTCTCGGGCACGGAGCCCGGCGTCGTGCTCGGCACGATGGGCTACATGTCGCCCGAGCAGGTGCGCGGGAAGGCGGCGGATCGGCGGAGCGATCTCTTCTCCTTCGGCACGATCCTCTACGAGATGCTCACGGGTCAGCGGGCGTTTCGCGGG
The DNA here is from genome assembly GCA_046735265.1 of Acidobacteriota bacterium. Classification (GTDB taxonomy): domain Bacteria; phylum Acidobacteriota; class Thermoanaerobaculia; order UBA5066; family Gp7-AA6; genus DATBFU01. Next base: position 464 of record JBKPSZ010000108.1, read on the forward strand.
GAGACCGCGGCCGACACGATCACGGCGATCCTGACGAAGGAGCCGCCGGATCTGTCCGCGACGAACAAGGATCTGCACCCGGGCCTCGAGCGGATCGTTCGTCACTGCCTCGAGAAGAACCCGGAAGAGCGTTTCGAGTCCGCGCGAGACGTCGCCTTCAACCTCGAAGCGCTCTCGGGCGTCTCCGCGATATCGACGACCGGCGCCCTTCCCGCGGCGAAAGCCGAAGGACGCCCTCGAGGTCGATGGACGGCAGCCGTCTTCGCCGCGATTCTCGCCGCGCTCGTTGCGGGCGTGGCCGGCGGGCTCCTCTTCGGCCGAAGACTCTCCGAGCGTCCTCAGATCTCCTTCCGGCAGCTCACATTCCGACGCGGCCCGATTCAGTCGGCGCGGTTCGCGCCGGACGGCGAGACGATCATCTATACGGCTTCCTGGGACGGCCGGCCGATGGAGCTCTTCACGACGCGGCTCGACAGCCCGGAGTCGCGGCCGTTCGGGCTGACCGGCGCCGAGGTCCTTTCGATTGCCTCGACGGGCGAGATGGCCGTGTCCCTGTCGCGGCGTACGCATTCAGGGTTCTCGAGGATCGGAACGCTCTCGCGTCTCGGCATGACCGGCGGCGGCGCGCCGAGGGACGTCCGGGACGACGTCATCTACGCCGACTGGTCGCCCGACGGCAAGGAGCTCGCGATCGTGCGCGAGGCCGGCGGAAAGGCGCAGCTCGAGTTTCCGATCGGCAAGATCCTCCACGCAACGGCGGGTTGGCTTTCCCATCCGCGGGTCTCTCCGTCCGGCGAGGAGATCGCGCTCATCGAGCATCCGGTCCTGGACGACGATGGAGGCTATGTCCTTCTCGTCGACCGGTCGGGCCAGAGCAAGAAGATCTCGGGCGACTTCGCGAGCATCCTCGGGCTCTGCTGGTCCCGCAAGGGAGACGAGATCTGGTTCACGGCGTCGCGTGTCGGGTTCAACCGCTTCGTGCACGCGGCCACGCGTTCGGGGAACGTCCGCGTTCTCGCGGTGGCGACGGGCGGCATGACCATGGAGGACGTTTCCCGCACCGGAAAGGTGTTGCTATCGCAGGACAAGGCCCGGCAGGGTCTCGTCGCCTTCGCCCCCGGACTCGACAAAGAACGCGACTTGTCGTGGCTCGACTGGTCTCTGGCCGACAGCATCTCGAAGGATGGCAGCACGATCCTCTTCGACGAGAGCGGCGAAGGAGGCGGTGCGGGCTACTCGACGTATGCCCGGAAAATGGACGGCTCTCCGGCGATCCGTCTCGGCGAAGGCTCGGCGCAATCGCTCTCGCCGGACGGCAGGCAGGCGCTCGCGATCGTGCACCCCTCGTCGAATCCGAAGGTCGCGATCTATCCGATCGGCTCGGGCGACCCGAAGCTTCTCGAGACCCCCGGTCTGACCGTTCAGGCCGCCGCATGGCTGCCGGACGGGAACCGAGTGCTGCTCGCGGCGAACGAAGCCGGCCGCGGAGTTCGCATCTACCTCTACGAGATCGCCACGCAGAAGAGCCGCGCGCTGACCCCCGAGGGCTACCGCATCACCGCGACGGGCGCCGGGGTCTCTCCCGACGGCAAGCTCGTGGCCGTTTTCGGGCCGGATCGAAAGCAATACCTCTACCCGCTCGAAGGCGGAGAGCCGACGGCGCTCCCGATCGACCCCAAGTGGTTGCCGGTCGGCTGGAGCGACGACGGCGGCTCTCTCTTCGTCCGGCAGAGAGGACAGATCCCCGCACAGGTCGAGCGCCTCGATTTGAAGACCGGAACCCTCACGCCCTGGCGGTCTCTCATGCCGGGCGACTCGGCCGGAGTGACGAGCATCGGCTCGGTTCGAATCACGCCCGATGGCAAGGCCTACGCCTACTCCTACCTGCGCAATCTCGCCGACCTCTACGTGGTCGAGGGATTGAATTGAGCCTCGCGGCCGGCACCCGGCTCGGACCGTACGAGATCGTGGGAATCGTCGGCTCCGGTGGCATGGGGGAGGTCTATCGCGCGCGCGACGAGCGTTTGAAGCGCGACGTCGCGATCAAGGTCCTGCCGGCCTCCTTCGCCCACGACGCGGACCGGCTGCGGCGCTTCGAGCAGGAGGCGCAGTCCGCCGGCGGCCTGAACCACCCCAACATCACCGCGGTCCACGATCTCGGGACCCACGATGGCGCTCCCTACATCGTCACGGAGCTGCTCGAAGGCGAGACCCTGCGCGCGCGGCTGTCGGGCGGCGCGCTTTCCCCGCGCAAGGCGATCGACTACGCGGTCCAGATCGCCAAGGGCCTCGCGGCGGCGCATGAGAAGGGCATCGTTCACCGCGACCTGAAGCCCGAGAACGTCTTCCTGACGTCCGACGGCCGGGTGAAGATCCTCGATTTCGGCCTCGCCAAGCTCACGCAGAGCGAAGCGGCCTCCGGCGCGCAGACCAACCTCCCGACGGCCGCGGGCACAGAGCCGGGCGTCGTCATGGGGACGCTCGGGTACATGTCGCCCGAGCAGGTGAAGGGGAGGCCGGCGGACGGGCGGTCGGACATCTTCTCCTTCGGCGCGATCTTGTACGAGATGCTGTCGGGAGGGCGCGCGTTCCATCGGGAATCGGCCGCCGAGACGATGTCGGCGATCCTGCGCGAAGAGCCGCCGGACCTCTCCGCGACGAACCGGAGCATCCAGCCGGGCCTCGAGCGGATCGTCCGTCACTGCCTGGAGAAAAATCCCGAAGAGCGCTTCTTCTCCGCGCGCGACGTCGCTTTCGACCTCGAGGCCCTGTCGGAGCAATCCGGCCCGGCGGCCGGTGCGGTTTCCGGTCCGATCGTGGCCGACGCCGCGCCGGCCGACCGAAAGAGGCCCTCCTGGGCACTCCTCGTCGCGGCCGTCGCGGCGACGGCTCTGCTGGTCGGCGCGTGGGCCCTCTTCGCGATCCGGAAGGCTGGGGATCGGCCGCCTCCGCAGTTCCGCCAGCTCACGTTCCGGCGCGGCGCGATCCTCTCGGCGCGGTTCGCGCCCGACGGACAGACCGTCGTGTATTCGGCGGCGTGGGACGGAAAGCCCATGGAGATCTTCGTCGGGCGGCCGGAGAGTCCGGAGTCCCGCCCCTTCGGATTGGTCGGCGCTGAGATCCTCGCGATCTCGAAATCGGGTGACATGGCCGTCTCCCTCGACCGCCGCACGACGGGAGCCTTCCGTCGAACCGGTACCCTGGCGCAGCTTTCAGTCGCCGGCGGCGCCGCCCCTCGCGAGATCCTGAAGGATGTGGAGTGGGCCGACTGGTCGCCGGACGGCAAGAGCCTGGCGATCGTTCGGGTGATCCCCGGCAAGATGCGGCTCGAATATCCAGCGGGCAAGATGCTCTACGAAACGAGCGGCTGGGTCAGTCACCCCCGCGTCTCACCGGATGGAGGCTCCATCGCTTTCATCGACCATCCGACGCCCGGCGACGACGGCGGATCGATCGCCGAGGTCGACGGCGCGGGAAAGGTCCGGAAGCTCTCGGAGCCGTTCGCTTCGGCCTACGGACTCGCCTGGTCGCCACGCGGCGATGTCTGGTTCACGGCGACGCGCGTCGGCGGCAACCGCGCGCTCTTCTCGACGACGCGCCTGGGGAAAGTCCGGGAGCGTATTCGCATCCCCGGGTCGTTGACGATCGAGGACTTCTCCCCGGATGGGAGGCTGCTCACGACGTCCGACACGACCCGCATGGAAATTCGTGTCCTGGCGCCCGGCGAGACGAAAGAACGCGACCTGACCTGGCTCGACTGGTCGCTCCCGGCTTCCCTCTCGGCGGATGGACGTCGGGTGGTGTTCTCCGAAACGGGCGAAGGCGGCGGGGCCGGATACTCCGTGTACATCCGAAACACCGACGGATCTCCGGCGATTCGGCTCGGAGAGGGAAGCGCTTCGGATCTCTCGCCCGACGGTCAGTGGGTGCTCGCGGTTGTCCACCCCAACTCCGACCCGCAACTCGTCGCGTATCCCACTGGCGCGGGCGAGCCGAAGGTCTTCCCGAAGGAGGGTCTCGCGGTTTCCGACGCGACCTGGCTCCCGGATGGAAAGCGGATCCTCATCACCGCGAGCGAGCCCGGACACGGGCAGCGGCTCTACCTGCGAGAAGTGGATGGAGGAAAGCCCCGGCCCGTGACGCCGGAAGGTTACACATTGATGAGAGTCGTTTCGCCGGATGGGACCTGGGCGGCGGTCACGGGCCCCGACCGGAAGCGCTACCGGTATCCATTGTCGGGAGGCGAGCCGTCCGAGATCGCCGGCGTCGATCCGGCAGACGTCATCGACCAGGTGACTCCGGATGGGCGATACCTCTACGTTCACCGCCGCGGCGAGGTCCCCGTCCAGGTCTATCGGCTCGACCTCACGAACGGACGGAGGGAGCCGTGGCGGAGCCTCGCTCCCTCCGACGCCGCCGGCGTCTCCAGCATCAACGTCTTTCCGGCACCGAGCGGCGACGCATACATCGTCAATTACGCGCGGCTGCTGTCTCACCTCTTCCTCGTCGAAGGAATCCGATGAGCCTCGGTTCCGGCACGAAGCTCGGGCCCTACGAGGTCATCGCGCCGATCGGCGCCGGCGGGATGGGGGAGGTCTATCGCGCCAAGGACCCGCGCCTCGGCCGCGAGGTGGCGATCAAGGTGCTGCCGGCGACGTTCTCGCAGGACGCGGATCGGTTAAAGCGCTTCGAGCAGGAGGCGCGGGCGGCGGGTGTCCTGAACCACCCGAATATCACCGCGGTCCATGACTTCGGTTCTCACGAGGGATCGCCCTACATCGTGACGGAGCTGCTCGAAGGGGAGACGCTGCGGTCGCGGCTGTCGGGCGGCGCCCTTCCCGTCCGCAAGGCGATCGACTATGCGGTGCAGATCGCGAAGGGCCTTGCGGCCGCGCACGAGAAGGGGATCGTTCACCGGGATTTGAAGCCCGAGAACCTGTTCCTGACGAGAGACGGTCGGGTCAAGATTCTGGACTTCGGCCTGGCGAAGCTGAAGCCCGAGACGGGACAGGACGGCAAGACCGACATGAAGACGGTCTCGGGAGGCACCGAGCCCGGCGTCGTCCTCGGGACGATGGGCTACATGTCGCCCGAGCAGGTGCGCGGCAAGCCGGCCGACCGCCGGAGCGACCTCTTTTCGTTCGGGGCGATCCTCTACGAGATGCTGTCGGGTCAGCGAGCATTCCGAGGGGACACGGCGGCAGACACGATTACGGCGATCCTGACGAAGGAGCCGCCGGATCTCACGCAGACGAACAAGGATCTGCACCCGGGTCTCGAGCGGATCGTGCGGCACTGCCTCGAGAAGAATCCCGAGGAGCGCTTCGAATCGGCACGCGACGTGGCCTTCGACCTTGAGGCGCTCTCGGGACTTTCCCGGCCCTCCGGGGTCGTCGCCGCCGTGAAGGAGCCGCCCTTGCGCCGTCCGTCATGGTCGCTTCTTGCCGCGACGGCGGTCGGGAGCGCGGCGTTGGCTGCGCTGCTCGCCTATTCGGCGGGAAAGAAGGCGGGCTTCGTCAACCCGCCGTCGTTTCGCCAGATCACTTTCAGCCGCGGGGAGGTCGGGGGGGCACTCTTCGCTCCCGATGGACAGACGATCGTGTACTCGGCCGCCTGGGAGGGAAAGCCCTTCGAGGTCTTCATCAACCGGCCCGAGAGTCCCGAATCGCGTCCGTTCGGCCTGGCGAACGCGGAGGTGCTGGCGGTCTCGAAGACGGGAGAGATGGCCGTTTCACTCAACCGGCGCCAATCGGTCCCCTTCATCCGGGTCGGCCGTCTCGCGCGAATCAGCATCGCCGGCGGCGCTCCGCGAGACATTCTCGACGACGTCCAATGGGCGGACTGGAGCCCGGACGGCCGCGACCTCGCCATCATCCGAGAGGCCGGTGTGAAGACTCGCCTCGACTACCCCATCGGCAAGCTGCTCTACGAGACGAACGGCTGGATCAGTCATCCTCGCGTGTCGCCCCGAGGCGATCTGGTCGCGTTCATCGACCACCCGGTCCTTCGAGACGACGGAGGCTTCATCGCCGTCGTCGATCGCTCGGGAAAGAAGAGGACGCTTTCGCCCTTCTACGCCACCGCTCAGGGTCTCGCCTGGAGGCCGGACGGAAGCGAGATCTGGTACACCGCGGCGGAAGGAGGGTTCAACCGCGCGGTCCATGCCCTGACCCTCTCCGGGAAGGCGCGGCTGGTCGGCCGCGTGCCGGGCATCAGCACGGTCCGGGACATCTCCAAAGACGGCCGCGTCCTGATGACCAACGAGAGCTCCCGGCTCGGCATCCTCTCCCGGAAGCAGGGTGAAGAAAAGGAACGAGAGCTGTCCTGGCTCGACTTCTCCCTCATTACGGACATTTCTCCGGACGGAAACTTCATCACTTTGACCGAGTCGGGCGAAGGCGGTGGAGCGAACTATTCGGCTTACATCCGCAGGACCGACGGGACCGCCGCGGTCCGACTGGGCGAGGGCACGGCCGGAGCGCTCTCGCCCGATGGGGCGTGGATGATCTCGATCGTTCATCCGGCCGCCGATCCTCAGCTCGTCCTCCTCCCGACGAGCGTGGGCGAGCCACGGCTCCTTCCGAAGGAGGGCCTCGCTCCGACGGATGCGGACTGGCTTCCCGACGGGAAGCGAATCCTCTTTTCCGCGACGGAGCCGGGGCGCGGCATGCGGCTCTACGTTCGCGACGTCGCCGGCGGCAAGCCGCGTCCCCTGACCCCGGAGGGATACTTCGCCTATCGCGGAACGATCAGCCCGGACTCGAAATCCGTCGTGGTCCGCGGTCCGGATCGCCGGATCTACCTCTACCCGATGGAGGGAGGCGAGCCGACGGCGCTTCCCGGCCTCACGGTGGAAGACGTGCCGCTTCGGTTCGCTTCGGATGGCCGAACTCTATTTCTGCAGCGGCGCGGAGAGCTTCCCAGCAGTGTCTACCGGTATGACGTCGCGTCCGGGCGGAAGGAATTGTGGCAGCACCTGATGCCGTCCGACGCCGCCGGTTTGAGTGCGATCAATCGCGTGGTGGTCACATCGGACGGGAAAACCTACGCCTACAGCTACCTTCGGACTCTCTCCTTCCTCCAGCTCGTCGAAGGGATGAAGTAGCCCATGTCTATTTCCGCCGGCGCGCGATTGGGTCCGTACGAGATCGTCGGGTTCCTGGGCTCGGGCGGGATGGGCGAGGTCTATCGGGCGAGAGATCCGCGCCTCGGACGCGAAGTGGCGATCAAGGTGCTGCCGGCGACGTTCTCGCAGGATGCGGACCGGCTGAAGCGCTTCGAGCAGGAGGCGCGGGCGGCGGGAGTTCTCAACCATCCGAACATCACGGCGGTCCATGACTTCGGTTCTCACGAGGGATCGCCCTACATCGTGACGGAGCTGCTCGAAGGGGAGACGCTGCGGTCGCGTCTTTCCCCGGGCGCCCTTCCCGTCCGCAAGGCGATCGACTACGGGGTCCAGATCGCGCGCGGCCTCGCCGCCGCGCACGAGAAGGGGATCGTTCACCGGGATTTGAAGCCCGAGAATCTGTTCTTGACGAGAGACGGGCGGGTCAAGATTCTGGACTTCGGCCTGGCGAAGCTGAAGCCCGAGACGGGACAGGACGGCAAGACCGACATGAAGACGGTCTCGGGCGGCACCGAGCCCGGCGTGGTGCTCGGGACGATGGGCTACATGTCGCCCGAGCAGGTGCGCGGCAAGCCGGCCGACCGCCGGAGCGACCTCTTTTCGTTCGGGGCGATCCTCTACGAAATGCTGTCGGGTCAGCGAGCATTCCGAGGGGACACGGCGGCAGACACGATTACGGCGATCCTGACGAAGGAGCCGCCGGATCTCTCGCAAACGAATAGAGACATTCACCCGGGGCTCGACCGGATCGTCCGGCACTGCCTGGAGAAGAACCCCGAGGAGCGTTTCGAGTCGGCCCGTGACGTGGCTTTCGATCTCGAGGCGCTCTCGGGAGTCTCGAGCTCCGTGAGCGCCGCGCCAAGCGCGCCAGCCCGGAGGCTCCGACTTTGGCCCATCGTCGCGGGTGCGGTCCTCGCGACGGCCGTCGTCGTCGGTGTATCCGCCTACCTGGCCGGTCGGAAGGCGGGTGAGCGTCCTCCGCCTTCCTTCCGCCAGCTCACGTTCCGACGCGGCGCGATCCTGTCGGCGCACTTTTCTCCGGACGGAGGGACCGTCGTTTACTCGGCGGCCTGGGACGGCAAGCCGGTCGAGATCTTCACCGTTCGACTCGAGAGCCCGGAATCGCGTCCCTTCGGCCTCCCGGGAGCCGAGGCGCTCGCGATCTCGAAATCCGGGGAGATCGCCGTGTCGCTCAACCGAGACGCTTCGGGCGGTTTTCGGCGGAGCGGGACGCTCGCCCGGGTTTCCGTGGCCGGGGGAGCGCCGCGGGACATCCTGGAAGAGGTCGAGTGGGCGGACTGGGCGCCGGACGGCAAGGATCTCGCGGTCGTGCGGTCGAGTCGCGGTCGGATCCAGCTCGAGTTTCCGATCGGCAAGGTGCTCTACGAGACGAGCGGGTGGATCAGCGATCCGCGCGTCTCGCCCAAAGGAGACCTCGTAGCTTTCGTCGATCACCCCTCCCTGACCGACGACGGCGGATCGGTTGCCGCCGTCGATCGGACCGGACGAAAAAGGGCGCTCTCGAAGCCGTTTTCCTCGACGCAGGGGCTCGCGTGGAAAGCGGATGGGACCGAGGTTTGGTTTACCGCCGCAGAGGTCTCGCTCCGCGCTCTCTACACGGCGTCGCTCGACGGCCGGGTCCGCCTGCGCTCCCGGGTCGCCGGCAACCTCACCCTGCGTGCCATCTCGGCCGAAGGGCGCATGCTCGTCACCCGAGATACCTTTCGCGAGGAGATTCGAGGTCTCCCTCCCGGCGAGTCGACGGAGCGGGATCTAACGTGGCTGGATTACTCCCTGCCGACGTCGCTCTCCGCGGAGGGCCGGACGGTTCTCTTCACGGAAGGGGGCGAAGGAGGAGGGCCGGGTTACTCCGTCTACATTCGGAAGACGGACGGTTCTCCAGCGGTCCGCCTCGGAGAAGGGTTCGGCCAGGCCCTGTCGCCGGACGGAAAGTGGGCGCTGGCGATCGTGCATCCCACGACGGACCCGCAGCTCGTGGCCTATCCGACCGGCGCTGGAGAAGCGAGGGTCTTCCCGAAGGAGGGCCTCTCCGTGCTGAGCGCCTCCTGGTTCCCCGGCGGCGGGAAGATCCTCTTCACGGCGAGCGAATCGGGCAGGGGGCTGCGGCTCTACGAACGGGACTTTTCGGGCGGAAAGCCGCGCGCTCTGACACCCGAGGGATACCGGGGGTTCAGGCAAGTTTCGACCGACGGCACCCGCGCGGTGGTGACCGGCCCCGATCGCAAGACCTATCTCTACCCGCTCGCGGGAGGCGAGCCGACGGTCGTTCCCGGCGTCGGCGTCAACGATCGTGTCGCGGGCTTCGCGTCGGACACGCGTTCCGTCTACGCCTACCGGCAGGGAGAAATGCCGACCAATGTTTATCGGGTCGACACGACGACCGGCCAGCGGCAGCTTTGGCGAGCGCTGACGCCGGCCGACCCCGGCGGGGTTTCCGAAATGGCTCCGCTTCCGACCCCGAGCGGCGACTCCTATGTGTACGCCTACGGCCGAACGCTCTCGGACCTGTACCTGGTCGAGGGGCTCCAATGACGCTCGCCGCCGGCTCGCGGCTCGGTCCCTACGAGATCGCTGCGCCGCTGGGCGCCGGGGGAATGGGAGAGGTGTACCGGGCGAAAGATCCGCGCCTCGGCCGCGAGGTGGCGATCAAGGTGCTGCCGGCTTCGCTCTCACAGGACACCGATCGGCTGAAGCGCTTCGAGCAGGAGGCGCGGGCAGCTGGGGTTCTCAACCACCCCAACATCACGGCGGTGTACGACCTGGGGACCCACGACGGTGCGCCCTACATCGTGACGGAGCTTCTGGAGGGGGAGACGCTGCGTTCGCGTCTGGGCGCGGGCGCTCTCTCGCCTCGCAAGGCAATCGACTATGCGATCCAGATCGCCAAAGGCCTGGCCGCCGCGCACGAGAAGGGGATCGTGCACCGGGACCTGAAGCCCGAGAACCTGTTCGTCACGAAGGACGGGCGGGTCAAGATCCTGGACTTCGGACTCGCGAAGCTCAAGACCGAGAAAGACGACGAGACGCAGACGGACCTCCGGACCATCTCCGGAACCGAGCCCGGTGTCGTGCTCGGGACGATGGGCTACATGTCGCCGGAGCAGGTGCGCGGCAAGGCCGCGGACCGCCGGAGCGACCTCTTTTCCTTCGGCGCGATCCTGTACGAGATGCTCTCGGGTCAGCGGGCTTTTCGCGGCGACACGGCAGCGGACACGATCACGGCGATCCTGACGAAGGAGCCGCCGGATCTAACGCAGACGAACAAGGATCTGCACCCGGGTCTCGAACGGATCGTCCGGCACTGCCTCGAGAAGAACCCGGAGGAGCGGTTCGAATCGGCCCGCGACGTCGCGTTCGACCTCGAGGCGCTCTCGGGCGTGTCGAAGCCGACCGGCGCGCACGCCCTTCCCGAGGCGGCGAAGAAGAGGAGCGTTCTTGTTCCGGTCCTGCTCGGCGCGGCGCTTGCGCTCGCCGCCGGCCTCGCCGCGGGCTATCGCTACGGAAAGAAGGCGGGGTACGTTCCCCCTCCCAACTATCAGCAGCTCACCTTTCGCCGCGGCGAGGTGTATTCCGCGCGGTTCGCGCCGGACGGACAGAGCGTCGTGTACGCGGCCTCCTGGGACGGCAAGCCGGTCGAGCTCTTCTCGACGCGAACCGACCGCCCCGAGTCCCGGACATTCGGCCTGACTGGCGCGGACGTCCTGGCGGTGTCCCGGTCCGGCGAGATACTCGTCTCGCTCGATCGACACGTCTCGGAGCCCTTCATCCGAACCGGAACGCTCGCAGAGGTCGGGATCTCGGGCGGCGTGGCGCCGCGGGAAATCTTGAAGGACGTGCAGTGGGCCGACTCGGAGCCGAACGGCAAAGACCTCGCCGTCGTGCGCGACGTGCAGCTCCGCAGCCAGCTCGAATTCCCGCTCGGGCACGTTCTCTACCAGACCGCCGGCTGGATCAGCCACCCGCGGATCTCGCCGGACGGGAGCCTCGTCGCCTTCCTGGAGCATCCCCAGCGCCGCGACGACGGGGGGACGGTCGGCGTCGTGGACCGCGGGGGAAAGAAGCGAACACTCTCCGAAACGTACTCGTCGGAGTTCGGCCTGGCGTGGTCGCCCGACGGCTCATCGATCTGGATCACAGGGACGAGAGTGGGCGGCAATCGCGCGTTGCACGAGCTCACGCTTTCCGGCAAGTCCCGCCTGCTCGCGCGGGTGACGCAGAGCCTGACGCTCCAGGACGTGGCGCGCGACGGGCGCGTTCTCGTCGCCCACGACACGATCCGGATCGGCATCATGGGTGGCGGCCAGAAGCTGGCGAAGGAGCGCGAGCTCGCGTGGCTCGACTGGTCTTCGCTCTTCGACATCTCGCAGGACGGCAAGACGATTCTCTTCTCGGAGACAGGGGAGGGTACCGGTCCCGAATACTCCACCTTCGTCCGAGGAACCGATGGTTCGGCGCCGATCCGTCTGGGGGAAGGCGGGGGCCAGGCGATGTCGCCGGACGGACAGTGGGCCGCGGTTCTCGTCGGCCATGCACGGCGCGTCCTGACGCTTTATCCAACCGGAGCCGGAGACAAGCGGGTGATCGATACCGGGGACCTCGAGCTTCAGGGGGGAACCTCGTTCACGCCCGACGGGCAGCGCGTCCTGACGACGGCGAACGAGCCGGGCCGCGGCCCCCGCATCTTCGCGATCGACCTCGCCGGGGGGAAACCCCGGGCTTTGACCCCTGAGGGGTATCGCTCGTTCTCGCGCGGGGTCTCGCCGGACGCGAAGAGCGTCGCGGTAACCGGCCCGGATCGGCGCGTGTATCTGTATCCCCTGGCCGGCGGAGAGCCGACCCCGGTCACCGGAATGGAGCGGGACGAAACCGTGGGGGGGTGGACCGACGATGGCAAGGCGCTCTTCATGTACCGTCGCCGCGACATTCCAGGAAAGCTGTACCGGCTCGATCTCGCGACGGGCAAGAAAGCCGTCGCCCGGGAAGTGATGCCGGCGGACGGCGCCGGCGTCGTCGACATCGCGCCGATCTTCGAAACTCCCGACGGCGACTCCTACGTGTACGGATTCCAGAGGACGCTGTCGGACCTCTACCTCGTCGACGGGTTGAAGTAATGACGCTTTCCTCCGGAACCCGCCTCGGGCCCTACGCGATTACCGCGCCGATTGGCGCCGGCGGCATGGGCGAGGTCTACCGCGCCCGCGACGAACGGCTGAAGCGCGACGTCGCCGTGAAGGTCCTTCCGGCGGACCTCGCGGCGGATGCCGAACGGCGTTCGCGGTTCGAGCGCGAGGCGCGCGCGGCGTCCGGGCTCTCCCACCCGAACATCCTGACGATCTACGACATCGGCTCCGCCGATTCGACCGTGTACATCGCGATGGAGCTGGTCGAAGGACAGACGCTGAAGGACCTCGTGGCGTCGGGACCGATCCCGACGAAGAAGATGCTCGAACTCGGGGTCCAGATCGCCGACGGCCTCGCGGCCGCGCACGCGGCGGGAATCGTGCACCGCGATTTGAAGCCGCAGAACGTCATGGTTTCCAAACACGGCTACGCCAAGATCCTCGACTTCGGCCTCGCGAAGCTCGTGACGCCGGAGTCGGACGAGCTGTCGGGGCAGATGACGGCGGGCGGGGACGCGACCCGCCCGGGCATGGTGATGGGCACGGTCGGTTACATGTCTCCCGAGCAGGCGGCCGGGCGCGCGGTCGACTTCCGTTCCGACCAGTTCTCGTTCGGCTCGATCCTCTACGAGATGGCTACCGGCAAGCGCGCCTTCGAGCGCGGCACGACGGCCGAGACGCTGACCGCGATCATCCGCGAGGAGCCGGCGCCCGTCGCGCAGCTGAACCCGCGCGTGCCGGCGCCGATCCGCTGGCTCCTCGAGCGGTGCCTCGCGAAGGATCCGGAAGACCGATTCGGGGCGACCAAGGACCTCGCGCGGGATCTCGCTTCGGTACGCGACCATCTCTCCGATACGTCCTTCACCGGCGACATCTCGCCAGAGGTTGCCGCCGTCGCTCCGAAGAGGAGGATCTGGCCGGTCGTGGCCGGACTCGGCCTTCTCCTCGCGGGCGCGGCCGTCGGCCTCTTCGCGGGGCGCGGTCTCTGGTCGACACCGCTCCCGAGCTTCCACCAGCTGACCTTCCGGCGAGGCGAGCTGGGCGGCGCTCGCTTCGCCCCGGACGGGCAGACGATCCTCTACTCGGCGGGCTGGGACGGCCGGCCGATGGAAGTCTTTTCGACCCGCACCGACAGCTCCGAGTCGCGCCCGTTCGGGCTGCAGGCCGCCGAGGTGATGGCGATCTCGCCCTCCGGCGACATGGCGGTCTCGATCAATCGCCGAAACATCGGCTCCTTCCAGCGGGTCGGAACGCTCGCGCAGACGGGCCTCGCCGGCGGCGGTGCGACGCGAGAGATCCTCGAAGACGTCTTCTGGGCGGACTGGGTGCCCGGGAAGCCGGAGCTCGCCGTCGTGCGCTCGACCGGGCGCGGCCAGCGAGTCGAGTTCCCGATCGGCAAGAGCGTGTACGAGACGACCGGCTGGATCAGCCATCTGCGGGTCGCGCCGTCCGGGGACTCCGTCGCGTTCCTGGATCACCCGGTGCCGAGCGACGACGGCGGAACTGTGGCGATCGTCGACCGCGGGGGAAAGAAAAAGACGCTGACGGAGCCGTTCGCGACGGGGGCAGGCCTCGCCTGGACGCCGAGAGGCGAGATCTGGTTCACGGCGGCGCCGGTCGGGAACAATCGGGCTCTCTACAGCGTGACGACCTCGGGGCGTCAGCGCCTTCGCGCGCGCGTGACCGGCAACCTGACGGTCGAGGACATCTTCCGGGACGGCCGCATCCTCATGTCCCAGGCGGTCGAGCGGCAGGGACTGGTCGCTCTCCCGCCAGGAGAGTCGAAGGAGAAAGACATTTCGTGGCTCGACTGGTCGGGTTTGAACGACCTGTCGCGAGACGGCCGGACCGTCCTCTTCACCGAGTCGGGATCGGGCGGCGGAGAGGGCTACTCCATCTACCTGCGCAAGACCGACGGTTCTCCCGCTGTGCGAGTCGCGGCCGGGGTCGCGAATACCTTTTCCCCCGACGGGAGCTGGGTACTTGGAGTCATGGACTGGACGTCACCGATGCCGAAGCTCGTCATGTTTCCGACCGGCCCTGGCGAGTCGCGGCCGCTTCCGACGCCCGGCCTCCAGGTTCAGTTGGCGGACTGGACGCCCGACGGCAAGCAGATCCTCTTCGACGCGCAGGAAGCGTCGCATGGCGTGCGCGTCTTCTTGATGGACATCGCGTCCGCCAAGTTCCGCGCGCTGACCCCCGACGGCTATCGGGTCCGGCAGCACGGCGTGACTCCCGACGGCAAGCACGCCGTTCTCGCGGGACCGGACCGGCGGCTGTATCTCTATCCCCTGGAGGGCGGCGAGCCGACTCCTTTCGCTGGTCTCGGCCTCGCGGATCGCCCGGTCCGTTGGAGCGCGGACGGGAAGTCCTTCTATTACCTGCGTGCGGGCGACTTGCCGGGCAAGCTTTATCGGCTGGACGTCGCGAGCGGCAAGACCGAGGTCGTTCGAACTTACATGCCCGCCGACGCCGCCGGTGTCGGCAACGTTGGACGGATTAGCATCACCCCCGACCTCTCGGGGTACGCCTACAGCTACGTCCGGGTGCTCTCGGACCTCTATGTCGTGGACGGGCTGAAGTAAGTTCTCGTCCATGGCGACCCCCGTCCCGAAGAACGTGATGGTCGTGGGCCAGGAGCTCGCGATCGTCTGGGACGACGGCCGCGAGGACTACATCGGACTCGAGAAGCTCCGCCGCAATTGTCCCTGCGCGATGTGCAAAGGGGAGCGCGACATCCTCGGCAACGTCTATCGCGGACCGCAGCGGCCGCTGACCGAGCGCTCGTTCCAGGCGGTCGCGCACCGGCGCGTGGGCGGCTACGCGCTCCAGATCGACTGGGCCGACGGCCACAACGACGGCATCTACAGCTGGGAGACGCTTCGGCAGATCGCCGGGGAATCGTAGCTCTCTTTTTGCGGCTGCGGCCGGCCCTTGGTACGATTCGCGCCCCCGGAGAGGTGTCCGAGTGGCTTAAGGAGCACGCTTGGAAAGCGTGTGTACGCAAAACGTACCGGGGGTTCGAATCCCCCCCTCTCCGCCAGCTCTTTATCCCTCCTGCAGCGCGGTCGTCGGCGCGACGCGCGTCGCCCGCCAGGCCGGCACGGCGCAGGCCGCGAGCGCCACGGACGCGAGGAGCGCCGAGACCGACGCGAACGTGACGAGATCGGTCGATCCGACGCCGAAGAGAAGTGTGCCGAGCAGTCGCCCGAGGGCCAGGGAGCCGGCGATCCCGATCGCGAGCCCGATCAGCGCCGGCCGCATCCCCTGCAGGACCACCATGCGGACCAGGCGGCCGCCCTGCGCTCCGAGCGCCATGCGGATTCCGATCTCGCGCGTCCGGCTCCGCACGGAGTAGGCGAGAACGCTGTAGATGCCGACGGCCGAGAGCAGGAGGGCCAGCAGTGCGAAGACGGCCAGCATCCGCATGTTGAATCGCGCCTCCGAGAGGGACGTCCCCAAATACTCCTCCATCGTGCCGACGTCCGTGACCGCCAGGTCGGGATCGATGGCATGGATGGCGGCGTCTACCGAGGGCCCGAGAAGGCGCGCGTCCTGCGCCGTCCGCGCGACCAGCGACATCGAGAAGAGGGGGATCTGCCCGTGCGGGACGAAGACCGCGGCGATCGGCTCCACGCGAGCGAGGCCGCGAAGCTTGACGTCTCCGACGATGCCCACCACTTCCCGCACGACTCCCGGATAGAAGGTCAGCGTCAGGCGCTTGCCGACGGCGTCTTCGCCCGGCCAGAACTTCTTCGCCATGCTCTCGGTGACGAGAAGGACGGCCGGCGCCCGATCCGGGTCGGCCTCGGTGAAGTCCCGCCCGCGGCGGAGCGGAATCCGGAGGGCCGCGAGAGTCCCGGGTGTCAGGACCCGGACGGCGACTTCGGGCTGTTCGGACAGGGAGGCGGCGGGGCGTCCCTCGATCGCGATCGGCTGGGTCGATCCGCCGTTGGTCAGCGGCAGCGTGTTGATCGCGCCCGCCGACTCCACACCGGGGAGCGCGCGCACGCGCGCGAGGACCTGCTCGTAGAACCGGCGCTGCGACTCCGCTTCCGGGTACTTCCGTTCGGGGATCGAGAGCTGCGCGCGCAGCACGTTCTTCGGGTCGAAGCCCGGGTCCACGCCTCGCAGCCGGCCGAGGCTGCGGACGAGCAGGCCCGCTCCAAACATCAGCATCAGAGCCAGGGCGACCTCCACCGCCACGAGCGCGCTGCGCAGAACCGGGCTTCCGGCGTCGGACTCCGCGCGGCCCCCCTGCTTCAGCGCGTCGTTCGGGTTCGCTCGCGTCAGACGCCAGGCGGGGATCGCGCCCGCGAGCGCTCCGGTCAAGAGCGACACCCCGAGCGTGAAGAGGAGAACCGGACCATCGACGCGAATCTCCGTCACGCGAGGCAGCCGGCTGCCGAGAAACGACGTGATGAGATTCGTCCCCATCCGCGCGATCGCGAGACCGACGGCCCCGCCGCCGAGCGCGAGGAGACCCGTCTCGGCGAAGAGCTTCTGAACGATCCGGCCGCGGCTCGCCCCGAGAGCGGTGCGGACGGCGATCTCCTTGCGCCGCGCGAGCGTCTTCGCGAGGACGAGATTGGCCACATTGGCGCACGCGATCAGCAGAACGAAAGCGACCGCTCCCAGGAGCACGAGGAGCGCCGGGCGGACGTCGCCGACGAGCTCTTCGTGGAGCGGGATGACGGCCGCGCCCCAGCCCTTGTTGTCCGCCGGATAACGTACGGCCAGGCGCGCCGCGATGGCGTTCATCTGGGCCCGGGCGGCCTCGACGCCGACGCCGCGCTTCAATCTCGCGAGGACGTCGAAGTCGTGGATGCCGCGGATCGCCTTCTCGCTCGGACTGAACGCGAGCGGCAGCCAGAGTCGCGTCCCGGCGTAGTAACCGAGGCGGGCCGGAAGGACGCCGACGATCGTGTAAGCATGTGCGTCGGCGACGAACGTGCGGCCGACGGCGGCCGGGTCGCCGCCGAAGCGGCGTTTCCACAGCTCCTCCGACAGCACCGCGACGTAACGCCCGGGCTCGTCGTCCCCCGGTGCGAAGAGGCGGCCGGCGAGCGGCCGGACCCCGAGGACGGAGAAGAAATCCGCCGACACGAACGCGGCCGAAATCGGTTCCGGCGGGCCGAAGCCGGTCAGCGTCACGCTTCCGGGTGCCAGGATGCTCATGCTCTCGAAGACGTCGTTCTCCGCTTTCCAGTCGAAGTAGTTCGCGGGCGAAACCGAAAACGTCTTGTGGCCCGGGAAGATCTCGGGAGGCGGGACGTGCGGGACCGATACGAGCCGCTGCGAGTCGGGGAAGGGGAGGGGCTTCACGAGCACGGCGTTCACGACGGAGAAGATCGCCGTGTTGGCTCCGATCCCGAGGGCGAGCACGCCGATGGTCACGGCGGCAAAACCCGGGTTCTTCCGGATCCGGCGGAGTCCCTGTCGAATGTCCTGGATGACCGTCCCCATCGGCACCTCCGCGCCCCCGGGAAGGCTCGACGCCCCGGAAGCTTTCCTTTCAGAGACGTGAAAGCCGGCCTCTTGTTCTTCGGATCCGGCGAAATTTGGTCGGCGATTCGTGGCCCGACGGCACCATCCCGGAAGCGGACACTCCGGACCCCCCCGGGGACCGCCTCGGGGGAGCGGCCTCGAATCCGCCTTCCGCCGATAGAATCGGAATCGCCGTGAGCGAAAAGAGCGTAAATCCAGGACATGACGGCCGCGATCTCTCGGACCTGGAGCTCGTCCGGCGGATCAAGGCCGGAGACGAAGAGGCGCTGGCGCAGATGATCGAGCGCTACCACGCCCGCGTCTACTCCCTCTCCTACGGCGTGCTCCGAAACGCCGAGGACGCCGAGGAGTCCACGCAGGACACCTTCCTGACGCTGTATCGCAAGATCGACAAGTTCGACGAGTCGAAGAAGTTCTTCTCCTGGTTCTACCGCGTGGCGCTGAATCAGGCCTACAGCCGTGCGCGCCGGCGGAAAGCCTCGGCCAAGGTCTCGATTCAGGAGCATCTGCCGCGCTTCTCCGAGGACGGCCACCTGGCGAGCGTCGACTGGCCCGACGCCTCGGTCGCCGTCGAGGACGAGGCCTCGGCCCGAGAACTCGCGGCGCGGGCCGCGGAGTTCATCGAGGAGCTGCCCCGCGCCTACCGCGACGTGATCTGGATGGCGGACGTCGAGGAGATGCCCGCCGCCGAGATCGCCGAGATCCTGGGCATCTCGATCGCGGCTCTGAAATCGCGCCTCCATCGCGCGCGGCTCCATGTCCGGCAGCGGCTCGCGGAGATCTCGAGGCCGGCCCTCTCGGCCGCGGGAGCGGGAGCAGCCGGATGAAGAAGACGAAGAAGGGCGCCGCTCCGCCCGAGCTCCATTGCCACGCCGAGGAGCTGAGCTGCAAGAGCCTCGTCATGGAGGCGCTCTACGACTTCGAGGAGGGCACGATGCCCGAAACCGAGCGGCGGGAGCTCGAGCGGCATCTGGAGGCTTGCCCGCCCTGCGTCCGGTTCCTCGACTCCTACCGCGCCACCGGCCGCACGCTGCGCGCCTTGAAGCCCCGCGAGGTGCCTTCGACGCTCGCCCGAACGGTCTTCGAATTCGTCAAGGCGCGCTGCGCCAAGAAATGACATCCGCGCCCGGCCTGCGGCGCGTCGTCTGGGCAATCGTCTGGCTCGCCGCCTTCTCGGCGCTCTACTCGGCGGGGGAGCAGCTCGGAATCTGGCCCGAATTGCCGCCGGGCGCGCTTCGAAATCTCGATCTCGTCGTCGGTGCGGTCGCGGTCGCTGCGCTCGCGGCGGTGCTTCTCCTCTCGAGACGCGGTTCCGCCTGATAGAATCGCCGACCCGGCGGCCGAAGATGGGTTCGGGCCCTGTGCGACGGAAGTCTCCGAACCTCGTCAGGTCCGGAAGGAAGCAGCGATCAGGAGGCGCCCCCGGGCGCCGCAGGCCAACCTGAGCCCATCTTCGGCCGCCGGAATTGCCGCGAAGGACTTCGATGCACGTTTCCCTCCCTCGAAAATATCGCCCGCAGCGGTTCGAAGATCTGGTCGGCCAGGAGGCCGTCGCGCGCACGCTCACGAACGCGATCACCGAGAACCGCGTGGCGCCCGCGTACCTGCTGACCGGGCCGCGCGGGGTCGGGAAGACTTCGACGGCGCGCCTGCTCGCGCGCGCGCTCAACTGCGAGAAGGGGCCGACCCCGCACCCGTGCGGCGTTTGCGCCTCCTGCCGGGAAATCCTGTCGCGGGGGGACTCCCTCGACGTCCACGAGATCGACGGCGCTTCCAACCGGAAGATCGAGAACGCCCGCGAGCTCATCGAGACGATCCGGTACGCGCCGCAGCGCGACCGCTTCCGGATCGCGATCATCGACGAAGTCCACATGCTCACGACCGAGGCGTTCAACGCCCTCTTGAAGACGCTCGAGGAGCCTCCGCAGCACGCGCGTTTCCTTCTCGCCTCGACGGAGCTCCACCGGATCCCGGCCACGATCGTCTCTCGGTGCCAGCGCTTCCAGTTCCGGGCGCTCTCCGAGGCGGAGATCGCCGACCAGCTCCACAAGGTGGCCGCGGCGGAGAAGATCGCCGCGACGCCGGAGGCTCTCCGGACCCTCGCGGCGGCCGCCGAAGGCAGCCTGCGCGACGGGCTGTCGCTCCTCGACCAGGCGGCGACGCTCTCCGCCGGCGTCGTGGACGAGGCGCGGTGCGCCGAGATCCTCGCGCTCGTCGATCGGCAGCTGCTCGAGGCGGTCTACTCGGCGGCGGCCTCGGGCGACCGGGGCGCGGCCGTGTCCGCCCTGGCGAAGCTCGCGGACAAGGGGAGCGATCCCCGCCAGGTCTTCAAGGAGCTGATCACGCTCCTGCGCCGTCTCCTGCTCTCCTCGGCGGGGGGCGAAGTCGAGGCGACGCCCGCCGAGCGCGAGCGCCTGTCGGTCCTGGCGCGGGCGATGCCGTACGAGAACCTGCTTCGGTCGCTCTCTCTCGCCGTCGAAGCCGACACCGTCGCGCGCCGGGTCGAGGACCCGGGCCTCGTTCTGCAGCTCTTCGTGCTGCGCCTGGCGGAGCTGCCGAAGCTCCGCCGCGTCGAGGAGCTGCTCTCCGGCTCCGGCCCGGGGGTACTGGCCGCGCCGGCCGCGGAGACCGGCCCGTCGGCGCCTCCCGAACGACCGCGAATCCTGTCTCTCGTTCCGGTCGAGCCGGAGCCTGCCCCGCCCCCGCCCGCATCCGGCGGCGAAGACCGCGCGCTCGCGCGCTTTCACGATCTCCTCGACTCCCGCCGGCGCGTGACCGCCGCCCAGGTGAGTCTCGCGGAGTCGGTGTCCGTGTCGGGAAACGATCTCGTGCTCCACTTCGGGATCGACAAGGCGACGGCGAAAGAGGCGCTCGAAGAGCCGACGACGAAGAAGCTGCTCGCCGACGTCGCGCGGGAGGCGTTCGGCCGGGCGCTTCGCGTCGTTCTCCGCACCGGACCGCCGATCGACGGAGATCTGGGAAAGGCCGCCCGCGAGGTGCCTCGCGACACGATCGCGCGCGAGCGCGCCTCCTCGCGCGCCGAGAGCGATCCGGTCGTACGGTCTGCGCTCGAGCTCTTTCGCGGCGAGCTGACGGAAGTGAAGGAGGAAGAGTAGGAATTGATGATTGAAGATTGGTGATTGATGATTGACGAATCCGACCGACATCCAATCATCAATCTTCAATCAGAAATCACCAATTGCGAGTAGAGCCATGAACATCCAGAAGATGATGGCCCAGGCCCAGGCGATGCAGAACAAGGTGCAGGCCGAGCTCGCGGCGCTCCGCATCGAGGCCTCCGCCGGCGGCGGACTCGTGAAAGTCGAGATGTCCGGCCACAAGGAACCGCTCGGCGTTCACATCGAGCCTTCCGCGGTGGACCCGAACGACGTCGAGACGCTCCAGGACCTCGTCCTCGCCGCGTTCCGCGAAGCCGCGCGCCTCGTGGACGAGGCCGTCGAGAAGAAGACTTCGGCGATGCTGTCGGGCATGATGCCCGGCCGGCGTTAGAAAGGCGAATGGCGACGGGCGAAGGCAGGGCGAGTCTCCGGCCGCGGCCCCGTTCGCCTCTCCTCTTTCGTCCTTCGCCGGCCATGCTCTGATGCCCGGCACCCCGAGGTCCTTCGAGCGGCTCGCGGCCGAGCTCCAGCGCCTTCCCGGGATCGGCGCCAAGAGCGCCGCGCGGCTCGCCTACCATCTGCTGCGGTCGCCGCGCGAGGAGGCGGAGCGGCTCTCCCGCGCCATCGCCGAGGCGCGCGACGCCGTCCGCCGCTGCGCGATGTGTCGGACTCTGACCGAGGAGGAGGTCTGCGACGTCTGCTCCGATCCGGAGCGCGACGCCTCGCTCCTCTGCGTCGTCGAAGACGCCGGAAACGTCGCGGTCATCGAGAAGTCGAGGGAGTACCGCGGGCGGTACCACGTGCTCTGGGGGGCGCTTTCTCCTCTGAAGGGGATCGGCCCCGACGAGATCGACGCCGACGCGCTCCTCGCCCGGATCACCCCCGAGGTCGGCGAGGTGATCCTCGCCACGAACCCGAACGTCGAAGGGGAGGCGACCGCGCTCTACATCGCCAAGCGGCTCAAGGGGACCGCGGTGCGCGTGACGCGAATCGCCTTCGGTCTTCCCGTGGGCGGTGACATCGAATATGCCGATGAGGTCACAATGGCGCGGGCCATGGAGGGACGGCGGGAGCTCTGAGACGAGCCGTCGTACCTCTGTTACAATAACCCTCAACCGGAGAAAGACTTAATCCATGACGGCCCCTGACCTCGTCCTGTACGACGAGGAATTCCAAAGGATCCGGGAGTCTCTTCAGCGTCTGCGCCACGACGCCAACGCGAATGTCGTCTTCCTTGTGGACAAGAACGGGCAGCAGATCGCGGCGGTCGGAGACCTCCAGACCCTGGACACGACATCTCTCGCCTCTCTGACGGCGGGCAACGTCGCGGCGACGGACGGCCTGGCGCGCCTGATCGGCGAGAAGGAGTTCTCGATCCTCTTCCACGAGGGGGAGAAGGACAACATCCACATCTCGATCGTGGCCCAGAGGGTCATCCTAGTGGTGATCTTCGACGAGCGCTCTTCGCTCGGGCTGGTCCGGCTCCGGGTGCGCCGCGCCACGACGGAGCTCGACAAGATCTTCGAGGACATTACGAAGAAGGTCGAAAAGGAGAAGGAGTCGCTTCAGGCCGAGTTCGAGTCCCCGTTCGCCGAGATCACGGACGAGGACATCGACCGCCTCTTCTCCGAGTGATTCCAGCGGCCGCTCGCCGATTTCGCTGACCGACTCATGACCTTCATCAACTACGCGGCGCGGGAGATCAACTGCAAGATCGTCTACTACGGCCCCGGTTTGTGCGGGAAGACGACGAACCTGCAGTACATCTATGATCGGACGAACCCCACGGCCAAAGGGAAGCTGATCTCCCTCGCGACGGAGACCGACCGAACGCTCTTCTTCGACTTCCTGCCGCTCGACCTCGGCAACGTGCGCGGATTCAAGACCCGTTTTCACCTCTACACGGTGCCCGGTCAGGTCTTCTACGACGCCTCCCGCAAGCTGATCCTGAAGGGCGTGGACGGGGTCGTCTTCGTGGCCGATTCTCAGGAGGCCCGGATGGAGGCGAACGTCGAGTCGATCCGGAACCTCGACAAGAACCTCAAGGAGCAGGGGTACGACATCGCCGTGGTCCCCTACGTCCTGCAGTTCAACAAGCGCGACCTGCCGACCGCGGTCGCGACGGACGAGATGTACCGGCAGTTGAACATCAAAGGGGAGCCGACTTTCGAGGCGACCGCAACGACGGGAGTCGGCGTGTTCGACACGCTGAAGGCGGTCGCGCGGCAGGTTCTGATGGAGCTGAAGAAGAGGTGACGGTGCAGCCCGTCGTCCTGAAGAGTCCTTACCTCCCAGGCTCGCCCGCCCCTTCCTAGCCCCTTCCCTCCACCGGCGCCGGCTCGAAGCAGGCGCGCTCGTCGGTGCAATCCTCGGGAGACGCGATCGATCCGTCGGGCCCTTCGGCGCGCAGGGTCCTCCGGCACCAGTAAACCCCGGAGACGGGAGGACCGCCCGGAGCACGAGCCTGCAGGTGACGGCAGAAGGCGAAGTCGGTCTCGCCCTGTCCTTTTCGGGCGGGGCGCGCGAATCGGCGCAGCGGCGAGAGCGGATCCGTCGGCGGCTGCCGCTTCACGCTCGCCCGCCGGGCTCCGAGTCGGTGTCGCCCTCCGCCGGCTCGCTCACGCGAGCGCGTCACGCAGAACGCGCTGCAAGGCGACTTTCGTCAGACGCACCTTGAAGGCGTTCTGGGAGAGCGGCTTCGCCGAGGCGACGGCGGCCTCCGCGGCGCGCCGGAAGATTTCCTCCGACGGTGCGGCGCCCGAGAGCGCGGCCTCCGCCTCCGCGGAGCGCCAAGGCACCTGCGCGACGTGACCGAGCACGACGCGCGGATCCCGGATCTTCCCGGCCTCGAGACGCAGCGCCACGCACGCCTCGACGAGCGGCCAGTCGAAGCTCTCTTTCTCCTTGAGCTTCCGATACGCGGAGCGGGCGCCCGTTCCCGGCGCCGGAATCGTCACGGACTCGACGAGCTCCCCGGCGGCGAGCTTGTTCTCCCGGGTCGGATCCGGATTGGGTCCGGTGAAGAACCCTCCGATCGGAATCGATCGCTTCCCCTTGGGAGAGACGGTGTGCAGGGTCGCGCCGTACGCGAGGAGAGCCACTCCGGTCGCCGAGGGATGGACGCAGACGCAGATCTCTCCGGTCTCGAAGATCGCGTGATACCGGTTCTCGCCTTCGAGCGCGTAGCAGTCCTTGCCCCCCTTCTTGCGGCAGTCGAACTCGCCCAGCCGGTAGTACCAGCATCGGGGTCGCTGGCACAGGTTGCCGCCGAGGGTCGCCATGTTGCGGATCTGCGGAGTCGCCGCTTCCGAGGCCGCGGCGGAGAGTGCGGGATAGGACTTCTTGAGCGCCTCGTGGGACGCGATCGCCGCGAGAGTCGCGAGCGCGCCGATCGAAGCGGGCGGCCCCGCCTCGATGCGGTCGAGCCCCGGTATGCCAGCGATCGAAACGACGCGGTCCGGGCTGTCGAGGCCCTCCTTCATCCGATCGACGAGATCGACGCCTCCCGCCTTGATCGCGGTATTCGGACGCGCCGCCTCGCGCGCGGCATCGGGCAACGAACGGGCGCGGATCAGCGTGAACGCCTTCATGACCGGCCTCCTCGGGCGCGATCGACCGCCTCGAGGACGACTTCCGGCGTGATCGGAAGCTTCGTGATCCGGGCCCCCACCGCGTGCGAGACGGCGTTGGCCACGGCCGCCGCGGTCGGAACGGTGGACGGCTCTCCGATCCCGACGGAGTGCGTGTTGTTGATTCCGTCGTAGACGGGAACCAGGATCGCTTCGATCTCCGGCGTGTCCTTGGCGCCCAGGATCTTGTACTGCTCGAGGTTCGGGTTGACCATCCGGCCCGTCGGGCGATCCAGAACGCGGTCCTCGTAGAGCGCGAAGGAGATGCCCTGCAGGACTCCCCCCTGAATCTGACTCTCCGTCGTCAGAGCGTTGACCACGAGTCCGCAGTCGTGCACCGCGACGACTCGGGTCACACGCACCTGGCCGGTCTCCGTATCCACCTCGACTTCGGCGAACTGCGCGCCCGCCGTGAAACGCTTCCAGGCGTCGTCGTGGTTGGCGGCACGCTCCGCGGTCGCGGAAATCCCCTCTTCGGGAAGGAGCTTGCAGGCCTCGTCCCAGGAGATCCGGCGCGCGGCGTCGGCGCGGGAGGTGAAAGCCGCGTCGGCATACGACACGTCCGACGCGTCCACCTTCCAACCGCGGGCGACGTGCTCCGCGACTTTCCGGTGCGCCTGATAGGCCGCCGCGCGCACCGTCGGAGCGCTCGAAGGCGTCGTCGTCGAGCCTCCCGATTCGGGTCCGACCGGAAGCGCGGTGTCGCCGATCCGGACCGAGACCCGGTCGAGCGGAAGTCCCAGCTCCTCGGCCGCGACGATCGCGACCATCGTGCGCGAACCGGTGCCGAGATCCTGGACGCCGTGCTCGAGCTCCGCCGAGCCATCCCGGTGGACCGTCACGGCCGCTTTGTATCCGGGGCCGCCCGTGTTGTACCAGACGGCCGCGCCGACGCCGACGCCGCGGCGGATCGCGGGATCCTTCGTCGCGCGCCGTGCGTCCCGGTTCTTCCAGCCGATCCGCTCGGCGCCGATCTCGAATTCCTTCCGCCGCACCTCCGACGGGTCATTCAACCGGCGGAACTCGACGGGATCCATGTGGAGCTTCGCCGCGAGCTCGTCCATCGTCGCCTCGAGCGCGAAAGCGCCCTGCGGATGGCCCGGCGCCCGAAACGCGGTCGAGGGGCCTGCGTTCGTGAAGACGTCGTACTCCTCGGTCTTCACGTTGTCGCAGGCATAGATGTTCTTGAGCGGGGCGGAGGAACCGGTGTTCCCGTTGGTTCCGCCGTTTCCATGAACGATCAGGTGGAGCGCGGTCAGCTTTCCGTCTTTCGTCGCGCCCGCCTTGATCCACTGAACGGCCGAGGGACGGTTTCCCGTCGCGAGCTGTTCCTCCTTCCGGTCGAGGAAGAGCTTGACCGGGGCGCGGGCCTTCCGGGCGAGCTTCGCCGCGGCGACGCCCTCGGTGCGCGCTCCGAACTTGGCTCCGAATCCGCCGCCCATGTACTGGCAGTGGACCCGCACCTTGGACGCCGGGATCGAGAGCTCCTGGGCGAGCTCGTCGCGCACCCCCGTGATCCCCTGAGTCGAGGCCCAGACCGTGAGCTCGTCGCCCTCCCACTGGGCGACGAGGCCGTGCGTTTCGAGCGCCGAATGGGTCTGGACCCGCGTCGAGTAGGTTCCCTCGACGACGACGTCCGCCTTGCGGAATCCCTCCTCGATGTTCCCCTTGTCGGAGGCGCGCGGGCCCTGCACGTTCCCCTTACGCGGGAGCGGTTTCTTCGCGGCCGGCATGTCTCCGGCGGACGTCTTCGTCTTCGTGTCGCCCTCGAAGACGAGCGGGGCGGACTCCTCGCGGGCCGCGTGCGGATCCACGACGAAGGGTCGTGGCTCGTAGCGCACGCGGATCGCCTGCACCGCGTCGTCCGCGCGCTCGGGGGAGTCGGCCGCGATGGCGGCGATCTCCTGGCCGGCGAAGCGAACGACGCTCCCCGGCTCCCGGAGGATCAGCGCCGCCCGGACCCCGGGCATTTTCTCGGCGGCGGTCAGATCGACTTCGGCGATCCGGGCCGCGGGGTAGGGGCTGCGGAGAATGCGGCCGTAGAGCATCCCGGGCAGCCGCACGTCGATCGAGTAGCGCGCCTCCCCGGTCGTCTTGGCGCGCCCGTCGAGCCGCGGGACGCGGGTTCCCAGGATGCGGAACTTCCGTGAGGGGTCGAAAGGAGGCGGATCTCCCGGCGCGATGTCGACCTTTCGCGCCTCGAACTTTCCGTCGAAACCGAGCCGGACGTCCTGTTCGCTCATGCCAGGCCCTCCTCGGACTGCGGGAGAAGCGCGAGCGCTTCGTCCACGCGGTCATCGGAGAGGAGGCGAGACGGCCCGCCCGGCGCCGCGGACGCGATTTCGAGACCCCGCGTCTCCCGTTCCGCGGTCCGGATCCCGGCCGCCCGCTCCACAGCCTCGAAGACGTGCGGGTAGGTCCCGCAGCGGCAGAGGTTGCCGGCCACGGCTTCGCGGATCTCCTGCCGGCTCGGCTTCGCCTGCCGGGAGAGGAGGGAGTGGCACGACATCACCATTCCCGAGGTGCAGAAGCCGCACTGAAGAGCGTCCGCGGCGACGAACGCCTCCTGGATGGGGGAGAGCTTGCCGTCCCGGGCAAGCCCTTCGATCGTCGTGATCTTCCGCCCGGCCGCCTCGTGCGCGAGCATGAGGCAGGAGCACATAGCCTCCCCGTCCACGAGGACCGTGCAGGCGCCGCAAGCTCCGCGGCCGCACACGACCTTGGTCCCGGTGAACCCCAGGCGCTCGCGGAGCGCCTCGACCAGGACCACACGCGGTTCGACGCTCAGGGCGACGGTCTCGCCGTTGACTTCGAGCGTCAGGGGCGCGGGTCCCGGTCCGACCGGCGCCGCCCCCTTCGAAGCGAGCGCCGGAGCGGCGCCCGCGGTGACGGCGCCCACGAGAGCGCCTCGAACGAGATCCCGGCGGGTGAAGCCGGGTTTCGGTTCCTCGCTCATCCGAACCTCCTCGGCGGGATCGATCATATCGCCGATCGCCGCGGTCGGATCGGGCGCGACCGAGCTACTTCTTCTTCTCGGTGGGAGCCGTCCCCGCGGAAACGGGGGTTCCGGCCGACGCCGCGAGGATCTTGAGCGCCCGACGCGTCGCTTCGAGTCTCTCGACGGCGACTCGGCGCGCCTCGCGTTTGAAGTGAGGCAGGGGTCCGTTGGACTTCAAGCGCCGGACCTCCTCGGCGAGCTGACGATCGTAGTGGAGGATTGCGCGCCGGCGTTCCTCGAGCGTCAAAACGTCCAGGAAAGCCATCCGGGAGAGTCCCTCGTCTTTGGCGCGAGGCGGCGGGGCGGGGGAGACGACCCAGCGCCGGAGCTCCCGGCGCCCGGCCGCAGTGATCCGGAACTGGTGGCGGCGCGGCCCTCGGTCCGGACCCAGGACCTTCGACCTCGCGAACCCGGACCGACGCAGCCCCTCGAGCGCGGGATAGATCTGCGAGATCTCCGCTCTCCAGAGCGGAGCCAATTCCGTCTCGAGGAGGCGCGCAAGCTCGTAGCCGGTCGCGGGCCGGTCGGCGAGAAGGCCGAGGAGAACGTGCGGGAGCGACATCGGAGCAACTATATCAATTTAGATATAGTCGCGTCCAGGTCGGCCTTTTCGAGGAGCGCGCGGCGAGCCGCGCGGAGAAAAAAATCGGGGGCCCGAAGGCCCCCGAAGATCCGGTAGAAACTCGTAAAGTATTGACTTACTTCTTTTTCTTGGTCGCCTTCTTTGCCTTCTTGGCGGCCTTCTTCTTCGTGGCCATCGTGTCACCTCCCTCCCGACAGCCGATTGACAGCCTCCGGGCGAGATGCTAATTTTGCCGCCCCCTGGAAGGAGCGTATCGCCGTTCGTCTGTCGCTGCCGATAATTCGATTGGTCATACGTTCCGGTTATCGCCGGATGGGGCGTCCAACCCATCCGGCGATTTCATTCTATGAGCTTCCTCGTGAGACTCAAGAAAAATCTCTTGCAATTCCCGTTGACTTGATTCTCCCGTTACGCGCGACAGATGTCAAGCGAACGCACCCCGCGAGAGGCGCCTCCGGAGTCGGCGGCGACCCGGAAACGGACTCGACACCTCTTCCCCGACTACAATCCCGGGCGTGACCGGGTCCGCCGAATCGATCACCGTCGCGCACAGCCCCGACTCCGACGACGCCTTCATGTTCTTCGCGCTCGCGGAGGGGCGCGTGGACACCGAGGGCCTCGCTTTCCGGCACGAGCTCTCCGACATCGAGACTCTGAATCGCCGCGCGCTCCTGGGAGAGCTCGCGGTGACCGCCGTTTCCTTCCACGCTTACGCCTTTCTGGCGGACCGATACCTGCTCCTCCCGCACGGCGCTTCCTTCGGCGACGGATACGGTCCCGTGGTCGTCGCGCGCCGGCCCCTCTCGCGGGAGGCGGTCGCTTCGGGGGAGGTCCGAGTCGCGTCGCCCGGAGGTCGCACGACCGCGCATCTCGCCCTGTCGCTCTGGGCTCCCGGGGTCTCGACCGAGTTCTGCCGTTTCGACGAGATCCTCGAAGGCGTGCTCTCGGGGCGCCTCGACGCGGGAGTCCTGATCCACGAGGGGCAGCTCACGTTCGCGAAGGAGGGTCTCGCGGAGGTCGAGGACCTGGGCCGGTGGTGGAAGGCCGAGACCGGCCTTCCTCTGCCGCTCGGCGGCAACGTCGTGCGGCGCGATCTCGGCCCGGAGCGGATCGCGCGGATCTCGCGGGCCCTGTCCCGCTCGATCGAATACGGCCTGGCCCACCGGGAGGAGGCGCTCACGCACGCGATGCGGTATGCGCGCGGCCTCGAGCGGGGGGAGGCGGACCGCTTCGTCGGCATGTACGTCAACCGGTGGACCCGCGGCTACGGCCCGGAGGGGAGGCGGGCGGTCCAGCTCCTCCTCGACCGGGCGCACGCGGCCGGGCTCACGCCCGCCGTCGTCGCGGAATACGTTCCGGGAAACGAGAACGGGGGCCCGCGGAATTGAGAGCACCCGAAAGGCTCGCGGCGCCCGTCTTGATCCTGCACCTGCTGGCGCTCGCGGCGGCCCTGGGCGCCCCGATCTTCTTCGCGGCCGCGGTTGCCCCGCTCTCCTTCCGGATCCTGCCGACCCGGGATCTCGCGGCCGCCCTCCAGAGCCCGATCCTGATCCGCCTCTGCTGGATCCTCGAAGCGGGCTTCGTGATTCTTCTGCTGACGTCCTGGCTCCTCGCCCGCTGGTGGAAGGCGCCCCGCACGACGGCGGCGCTCCTGACGCGGGCCCCCATCCTCGGCGTGATCGGCGCCGTCGTCATCGAGAAGCTGCTGATCCCGCCGATCGACAAGATTCGGACGGATGCGCCGGGCCTGATCGACAATTTCCCGGCGGCCGATCCGGGACGGATTCTCCTGGCCCGGTATCACCGCCTGGCGACCGGCTTCTTTTCCGTCGAGATCGTGGCGGCGCTCCTCGTCCTGATTGTCACCGCGAGGCTGCTCGCCGGACGGCGCACTCCCGAGCCGCTCGCGGCCGTGCGTCCCCCCGCCCCGAAAATCCTGAACCTGGGCGGTTGAGAGCCGCGCGGAGTCGGGCGATCCACCCGACTACGCTCTTCGCGCTCTTCCCTCTTCGAAAAACCGCACGGCGTCGGCCGCCGCTTCCTCGAGAGCCACGCGCGGACGCCATCCGAGCTCGCTCGCGGCGCGCGAGGCGTCGTGGAATCGGTAGCGGTACAGGATCGCGCAGGACGCCCGCGAGAGCGGACCCGCGGGCCACACGACCTCGGCCACTCTCGCGAGCGGCGCCAGAAGGCGTTCGCTCGCACGCGGCAGGACTCTTCGCGGAGGTGTGACCCCGAGCGCGTCGGCCGCGCGCCGGAAGAACTCGCGGTAGGTGACGTTCTC
>JBKPSZ010000109.1:0-11043 GCA_046735265.1 Acidobacteriota bacterium
CTACTGGGTCTTCTTCGGCGCACTCTCGGACGTCGAGTACACGATCCGCGTGACCGACACGCAGACCGGCGTGACAAAGTCGTACTTCAACTCTCAGGGGACCCTCGCGAGCCACGCCGACACTTCGGCATTCCCCGGATCGGCCGGCGCGCCTCTGCGATTCGCAGCAGCCGCGAACGCGAGACGCGCGGCGTTCGAAGTGGCAGCCTGCGAGGCCGGCCCCGCGGCGCTCTGCCTCACGGTGAGTCGGTTCCGCGTCGAAGTTACCTGGCAGACCGATTCCGGTTCCGGCGCGGGAACGGCCGTGCCGCTCACCTCCGACACCGGCGCGTTTTGGTTCTTCCAGGAGACGAACCTCGAACTCATGGTCAAGGTGCTCGATGCCCGCGCGATCGATGGCCACTTCTGGGTCTTCTATGGCGCACTCTCCGACGTGGCCTACACGATCACGATCACCGACACCGAGACCGGCGCCGTTCGGACGTATGAGAACCCGGCCGGGACGCTGGCGAGCGTCGCGGACACGTCGGCTTTCTAGGCAGTCTGCGTCGAGCGATCGCTCAGCCGATCGCGTCGATCGTCCGAAGTACCCGCTCGACCTCGCCGAGATCGTTTCCCGCGTGCGGGGAGAAACGTACGGCGCCCTCGCGCGGGGCGACGATGACGCCGTTCTGCTCCAGGACCTTGGCCATCTTGAAAGCGTCGCCCGACGGTGGCACGGCGGCGAGGATTCCTGAGGCGAGGGGCTCGGGCGTCGAGATCCGCCAGCCGCGGGAGGCGAGACCGTCCCGGAGAGCCGTCACGGCTTTGAGAATCCGATCGCGCACCGTCTCGATGCCGATCTCGCCGAGCAGGTCGATCGCCGCCTCGAGTCCCGCGATCTGCATGGTCGGAAGGCTACCCGGCTCGTAGCGACGAGAGCCCGTGTAGAACTCCATCCGGGCGCCGAGGAAACCGGTCGGCGACTCCTCGCCCTTCGTGTTCCACCAGCCGCCGAAGGTGGGCGGGAGGCGATCTCGTGCGGCCGCCGAGACGTAGAACACCGTGCAGCACTCGGAGGCGAGGAGCCACTTGTGCGAGTCGGCGGCCAGGACATCGATCTTCGCCTCGGCGACGTGGAGCGGCAGAGCCCCGAGTCCCTGGATTGCGTCCACGACGAAGAGGATGCCCCGCTCCCGGCAGAGCCGCCCGATCGCCTCCAGCGGATAGACAAATCCGTTGTGGAACGCCACCCACGAGACTGCGACCACGCGCGTCCGGGCGTCGATCCGGGCGGCGAGGTCTTCCACGTTGATCCGACCGCCGCGGCTCGCCGTCGCCCGGTACTCGACCCCCTGCGCCTCGAGCAGCTTCCAGGGCGCGGAGTTGGAAGGGAACTCCATGTCGTCGCCGACGACGTTGTCTCCGCGGGACCAGTCGACGCTGCGCGCGACGAGATTGATCGCCCAGGAGGTCGAGGGGAGGAAGGCGATCTCCGTCGCGTCGGCGCCGAGGAAGCGCGCCGTCTTCTCTCGAGCCCGTTCGATCCCGCCGTACCAGCGCCGCCAGTCTGCCGCGCCGCGGTCGCGAACGTTTTCGACATGCGCCGCGATGGCCTCGGCGACACGGCGAGGGAGCGGAGCGACGGCGGCGTGGTTGAAGTAGACGAGACTCCGGCGGACCGGGAACTCCCGGTCGAGATTCGCGGTGGAAAAGTCGAAGGTCACTTGCTCGAAGACGGAGACGGGGATTCCTTCCAGGCGATGACCTTCGCCCGGGCGAGGAGCTCCAGGTACTCCGCGACCTCCGGCGTCGGGACGGAGTCGTATCTGCCCGAGAGAACGTCGCGGATCGCCGAGACGCTGCGGCGCCCGTCGACCAGGTTGAGCGTCTCGTACGCGAGAAGGCCTCCGCGCGGACGCCGGGTGAGCGCCGTCGAGGAGCCTCCCTCTCCGCTGACGGCACGCCCTTTGGAGCCGAGCGCGGTCGAGAGGTAGTCGAAGTAGTAGACGTCGAGTGGTCCGCGGATGTCGCGATTACGCAACGGCACGCGCGCGTCCGATCCGGCCGCCGCGGCAGGTCGCACGACCCGCGCGAGCTCGCGCAGGCGATCCTCCTCGCCGCGCGCCGCAGGCGCGATGGACGGCCAGAGTCGCGCCGCGGAGGCCAGGGTGTCGCGCGCGACGTCGATCGCCTCGGCGGCGGTGAGCAGGCCGTCGCGATCCTCCTCGCCGCGGGCGAGAGCGATTCTCGCCTCGCCCCGGGCCCGCGCGTACTGGAAGAGCCGGGGTGCCTCGGAGTCGGGAAGCGCAGCGAGCGTCCAGGCGATGCCCGCTCCCATGTAGGCCACGCGTCCGAGCTTGGTCGGGTCGAGATTCTCCGGCAGGTCCTTGTTCGTGTGGATCGTGACGTCGGGCCAGTCGTGGAAATACACCATCGGGACGCCGAAGCTCGCCTCCTCGAACACCTCGTGATCGCTCCCGAGCTCGAGCTGGCGCAGGTCCGCGAGAAGGGGCTCGCGCGACCCGGGCAGCCAGACGAATCCGGCCCGCGGATCGCCCCCCTGCTCGGCGTAGCGTCCCGAGGCCTTGAGAACCGAATCGAGCCAGGCGGCCGCGATCTCGTTGACCACGTGCGGTCGCGACTCGGCCGTGCGCGAGATGTGGAGCGTGCCCTTCGTCGTCGAGAGAAGACCTCCGACCATGTCCATATGAATCCCGCCTACGCCACGCCCGGCGACTTCGGGGTGGCGGATCAGGTACGCCTGCGAACCGGCGATCTCGGGGAGCCAGAGGAAACGGATCGTCCGCCGCGGCTTCGGAAGAGTCTGCCTGCGAATCGCGGCCTGGAGGCTCCTCGCGACCTCGAAGATGGCCGCACTCCCCGAGGCGTTGTCGTTCGCGCCCGACGACTCGTGGCAGAGGTGCGCGGTCAGGACGACTTCGCCGGCCGCGCCGTCGGTTCCCGGGATCGTCGCCGCGACGACATCGAAGGTGGCTGGCACCATCTTCGCCGCGACGCGGGCGCGCACGACGATCTTCTCGCCGGCGGCGATGCGCGCGCGGTAGTCCGCCGCTTGCCGCTTCGACAGCATGAAGGCGAATCGGTTCCGGAGCTGGTAGGGAGAGAGGTGTCCCCACCGCACGAGGTCCCGGTCGTCGCCCGACCAGGCCGTCGTCTGGTTCGGAAAGGCCGAAAGGAATCCGGCGGCACCACGCTCCTCGCACGCGAGGCGATGGACCTCGGGGAGGCTTCCGTCGGCGAGGACGATCTTTCCCGCGACTTCCTTGCCGGCGTAATCCTTCGGGTCGGTGCCGGCGCCGACGTCGATCAGTTCGGCCGTGACGTCGGCGTCCTGGCTGTAGTCGGCGAGCGCGACCGGCAGCTCGGGAAACGACTCGACGAGCCCCGGCCGCGGCGAAACCTCTTCGAGCGTCGCCGACACGGGATTCCAGCCGTAGTAGGAGACGAAGTGGGCGTACTTGGTTTTCCCGTCGGCCGGGAACTTCTCGACCGCGGCGTCGGCCAGGCCCGCGGCGAGGAGCTTCTTCTTCATGTGCTCGGCCGCCGCCGCGAAACCGGGCGAGCCGTGCACGCGATGAAAGCGGGCGAGCTCGCGCACCGTCTCGAGCGTCGCGTTTCCGTCGATCTCCGCGTGGATCGCCGCCGGGACTTCGTCCGGCCAGAACGGGATCGTCCGCTCGGCGGCGAGAGCCGCGGCAGCGCCGAGGCCGAGCATCGCGAATGCCGTTGCGGCGATGGCCGTTCCGCGCGTGTTGCGTCTCGTGATGGAGGCGCAGCTCTCCCGACGTCGCTTCATTCGTCCCTCCTGGCCTCGGGAACAGTAACAAAGGAGTCGGTTCCGGTTTACTCTGACCGGACGGGGGTTCGCGATGATCCGACGAATCCTTCCCCTCGTCTTACCGGTGCTTCTCTTCGGCGGGGCGGCGAGACAACCGGACCCTCCGCCTCCGACGCCAGCTGGCGCCGACTTCGCGTCCCTCTCGCGCCAGTTCGACTACGAGCGCGCGAAACCGCTCGACGTGCGCGAGACGGGCGTGCGGGACGTCGGCGGAGCCGAGGTCCACGACATCACGTACGCCTCGCCGCGTCGCGGGCGTGTCACGGCGTTTCTCGTCGTTCCCCCGGGGAAGGGGCCGTTCGCCGCGATCGTGTTCCAGCACTGGGGCTTCGGCGATCGGACGGAGTTCCTCGCGGAGTCGCTGATTTACGCGCGCGCCGGCGCGATCAGCCTTCTCGTCGACGCCCCGTGGGCTCGTCCGGAGCCATGGCGCCACGAGGACGAGGGCCACATCGCGAAGCCCGAGGCGGACAAGGACCTGTACGTGCAGACGGTCGTCGATCTGCGGCGCGGCGTCGATCTCCTTCTTTCCCGTCCCGACGTCGATTTGAAGCGCGTCGCGTACGTCGGCCACAGTTTCGGCGCGACGTGGGGCGGCGCGCTCGCGGGCGTCGAGAGGCGGATCCAGGCCTACGTGCTGATCGCCGGACTGCCGCGCGTGACCGACTTCTCGCGACAGGGGGTACGCCGCTTGGACGCCCTCTCCGATCAGGTGACGAAGAGCTTTCCGAAGGAGCAGATCTCACGATTCGTCGACGTCGTTTCGACGGTGGACCCGGTGCGCTACGTGGGGCACGCGGCGCCGTCGGCGATCTTCATGCAGTTCGCCCGGGACGACGCCTGGATCTCCGAGAAGGCCGCGCGCGAGTACTACGCCGCCGCGAGCGAGCCCAAGGAGGAGAAGTGGTACGCCGCCGGGCACGAAGTCAACGACCCCAAGGCCCTGCGGGACCGGGCGGCCTGGCTCGCGCGGCGGATCGGGATCGGCGCGATCGCCGAAGCGAAGGAGTAGCCGAGCCCTGGGGGTTTCAGGCGGCGGGAGCGCCGGCTTGGACCAGCCACTCCTTCATTTGAGCGCGGCCGGCGAGGCCGGCCCGCTGGAACGCGAGCAGGCCTCCCTTCAGGACGACGAAGTTCGGAATTCCCTGTACCCCGAACTCCGAAGCGAGCTGCGGGTGTGCATCGGTGTCCACTTTGAGGACGATAGCGCGGCCGGCCATCTCGGCCGCCGTCGCGTCCACCTCGGGAGCGGCGCGATGACACGGCCCGCACCATTCGGCCCAGAAGTCCACGAGGACCGGTACGCGCGCTCCCCGGACGATCTCGCGAAAGGTCTCCGGGTCGGCCGCGATCGGACGGGCGACCGGCGAAATCGGGGTCTTGCAGTTGCCGCACACCCCGTGGTCGGTCAGACGCTCCGCCGGAGAACGATTTTTCTTGCCGCAATTCGGACAGATCAGGATCATGAAGAGCGATTACCGGCGGCGACGAAACCGCCGACGCCGTTCCATGCCGTCACCGAGCCGCAACGCCTTGAAAACTCTCTTCCGGCGCCGCGCAGCCTGACAATGACTGTGCGAACCGAACCTAGCGCGGCGCCGCTACAACTGTGAAGGGCACCACCGCGCCGGTCTTCTCCCAGACCATTGCGAGCTTTCCGCCGTTGTCCGTCATGTCGACGAAGGCGATCGTGAACTGGTCCACGGAGACCTGCGGCGCCACCATCTTCATCGGGATCCGTGCGACGTCGAACTTCGGGTCGTATCCGTAAGAGCCCCAGATCTTGGTCTTCTCGTTTTCGTCGTACTTGTCCATCGTGGGCTGCGTCGAGAGGATGAGCGTCCAGGCCCCTTCCTTCAGGTCCACAAACATGTCGTACTCGCCCGCGTCGATCTTCTTTCCGCCGATCTCCAGCGGAACCTCCGTCTTCAGCTTCGTCGTGGCGTTGGCTCCCGCTCGCCAGACCGGCGCACTTCCGTTGACGCCCTTGCCGTAGTCGGCGCCCTTCCCGAAGATGTCCGTGCGGCCGCGCAGAATCGGGCGGCTGTAGGTCACCTCGATCCACTTGCCTCCCTCGTAGCGGCGGCGCTCCTCGTCGTTGGGATTCGACCATTTCCCGGCGACCTGAGTCGCCGCGGTTCCGGCCGGACTCGGAGCCTTTCGTTCCTGGGCCAGCGACAGACCCGCGACGGCCAGGAGTGCCAGGGATGAAGTCCAGAACTTGCGACCAACCATTCGTTACCTCCTCAGGCGTTTTTTTCTTTTGGGACGCGAAGCATATCTCTTTCGATAAGATCCGCGCGCCGATCATGAGGAGTTCCCCGCGGTTTCTCCGCTTCGCTCTGCCCGCGGCGGCGGCGGTCGCCGCGTTCCTCGCGAGAGAGTCGTCAGCGGGTCCGGGTGAAGTTCGGAGCGGCGATCGCCTCGCGTTCGCGTTGACGGGAGGCCGTGTTCTCGCGGCGCCGGGTCGGGTGTTCGACCCGGGAGTCGTCGTGATGCGCGGCGGCGTCATCGAGTCGGTTGGCTTCGCGAAGGACGTCCGGATTCCCGCGGACGCCCGCGTCGAGGAGATTCCGGGCAAGGTCGTTCACGCGGCGTATCTCGATCCCTACGTCACGACCGACCGGCTCGCCGGAAAGAAACCGAAGGGCCCGCAGGACGACGACGAGCCGTCGGAAGGTGCCGGCCGCGGCTCGACTGGGATGCCCCCCTCGACGAACCGGGCGGCCGACCGCGTCATCACAGATCTGAACGTCAAGGAACGGGTGGCCGAGTCCTATCGCCGCCTCGGTTTCGCCGTCGTTGCGGCGGTGCCGCCGTCGGGCGGGATTCTCCGCGGCGCGGGAGCGATCGTGTCGC
Organism: Acidobacteriota bacterium; assembly: GCA_046735265.1. GTDB lineage: Bacteria > Acidobacteriota > Thermoanaerobaculia > UBA5066 > Gp7-AA6 > DATBFU01. The sequence goes on from JBKPSZ010000109.1 coordinate 6,701, forward strand.
TCGCCGACGGCGACCTCTCCGGGCGCGTTCTGTCGAGCGACGCCGCGCAGTACGTCTCGCTCGAGCCCGAGCGCCTGCGCGACTTCGCGGAATTCGCGCGTCTGATCTATCCCGCTTCGAAGATGGGCGCCGTGGCGCTCGTGCGCCAGACCTTCATGGACGCGGTCTGGTGGCGCGATGCGGAAGCGGCGTATGCGAAGCGCCCGGCCGGCCAGGCGCGGCCGAAGTGGGACGCCGCGGCGGCGGCGCTCGTACCGGCCGCGGAGGGGAAGCAGCCGGTCGTGTTCGAAACGTCCGACGTCCTGGCGCTCCTGCGCGCCGGAAAGATCGCTCGGGAGCTCAAGCTGCGCGCGCAGATCGTCGGCGCGGGAGACGAGTACCGATTGCGCGACGAGGTCGCGGCGGCCAAGCCGGACCTGATCCTGCGCGTCGACTTCGCCCGTCCGTACCGATACGAGGCGGATGAGTGGGAGCGCGTGCCGCTCGATCGGCTGCGTCGCATCGACCGCGCCCCTTCGAACCCGAAATGGCTGCGCGAAGCGGGGCTCACGTTCTCGATCACGACGCACGGGCTCGACGAGCCGGAAGACCTCCCCAAGCGCATTCGCGAAGCCATGACCCGGGGGCTCGCCGCGGAGGACGCCCTGGCGGCCCTGACGACCGTCCCGGCGCGGCAGCTCGGCCTCGCGAATCGCCTGGGCTCGATCGAGGCAGGGAAGATCGCCGATCTCGTGGTCGAGACGGGCCAGCCGTTTTCGGAAGGCGGCCGGGTTTCCGAGATCTGGATCGACGGGCGGCGGTTCGAGCTGCCGGAAAAAGAGGCGACCTCGAAGGAGGCCGAGAAGAAGGACTCCGCAGCCGCGCCCGCTGCGGACGTGCGCGCGTTTCCGGGGCGCGAGAACCGGCTGCTCGCCGAGCCTCCGACGGTGGTCGTGCGCAACGCGACCATCTGGACGGAAGGGCCGTCGCAGGTTCTCGAGGGAGCGGATCTCGTCGTGTCCGGCGGCAAGATCGTCGCCGTCGGGAAAGGTCTCGCCGCGCCCGCCGGCGCCGTCGAGATCGACGGCCGCGGCCGCCACGTCACCCCGGGTTTGATCGACGCGCATTCGCACACCGCGGTCGACGGACAGGTCAACGAGTTCACGCACAACGTATCCGCGGAAGTGCGGATCCGCGACGTTCTCGACCCGACCGACGTCGCGATCTATCGGGAGCTCGCGGGCGGAACGACGACGGCCAACGTGCTCCACGGCTCGTCCAACGCGATAGGGGGCCAGAACGCGATCGTGAAGTGGCGTTGGGGCGGCGGACCGGACGACCTCCCGCTCGCGGGCGCGCCCGAGGGGATCAAGTTCGCGCTCGGCGAGAACCCGAAGCAGTCGAACTTCGCCAACCCGAGGCCCCGGTATCCGGCGACCCGCATGGGCGTCGCCAACCTGATCCGCGAGCGGTTCCTCGCGGCGCGCGACTACCGCAAGCGTCAGGAGGAGTCCGCGCGGGCCTCGGCCGTGAAGGGAGCGAGCCCGGTGCCGCCCCGGCGGGACCTGCAGCTCGAGGCGATCGCGGAGATCCTGGAGGGCAAGCGTCAGATCCACTGCCACTCGTATCGGAAGGACGAGATCCTGGAGATGCTGCGCGTCGCCGAGGAGTTCCGCGTGCGCGTCGCCACACTTCAGCACATTCTCGAGGGTTACAAGGTCGCCGACGAGATCGCGAAGCACGGAGCCGGAGCGTCCACGTTCTCCGACTGGTGGGCCTACAAATACGAGGTCTGGGACGCCATCCCGTACAACGGCGCGTTGATGCGCGAGCGCGGCGTGACGGTCTCCTTCAACTCCGACTCGGATGAGCTCGCGCGGCGCTTGAACGGCGAGGCCGCGAAGGCGGTCAAGTACGGCGGCGTGCCGCCGGCCGACGCGCTCGCCTTCGTCACGATCAACCCCGCGCGTCAGCTCGGCATCGAGAAGCGCGTCGGGTCGCTCGAGCCCGGCAAGGACGGGGATTTCGTGATCTGGAGCGGCGATCCGCTCTCGGCCGAGTCCCTGGCGCTCGAGACCTGGATCGAGGGGAAGAAGTATTTCGACCGCGCGGCGGACCTCGCGGGGCGCCCGGCGCTCGAGAAGGAGCGGGCGGAGCTGACCGAGAAGGCGAAGCGGGTTCTCGATGCCGACAAGAAGTCGAAGCCCGGCGCCGTTTCCGAGAAGACGCCGGGACCCCGGGAGACACCGACGATGGGTCCGATGCGAAGCGCCATCGCGCCGACGCCGATCCCGCACCTCGGGCCCACGGCGACGCCGGCGCCCGAGCAGAGGATCGAGCCTTGAAGCGCGTCATCTTCGCTTGGCTCGCGTTCGCCGCGGCGGCCGCCGCGGCGACGGGAGAAACGATCGTCCTGCGCGGAGGGACGCTCCATCCGGTCTCGGGTCCCGCCGTCGAGAACGGCGCCCTCGTGATCCGGGACGGCAAGATCGCCGCGATCGGCCGGACGGTGGACGTTCCCGCGGACGCGAAAGTCGTGGAGCTCGCCGGGCGCCACGTCTATCCCTCACTCTTTCCGCCGCTGACCTCGCTCGGTCTCGTCGAGATTTCCGCGGTGCGGGCCACGGTGGACACGACGGAGATCGGGGACATCAACCCGCAGGCGCGCGCCGATTTCGCGATGAATTTCGACTCCGAGCTCCTGCCGGTCGCGCGTTCCGCGGGCATCCTGATCGCGGGGGTCGCTCCGTCGGGCGGCATCGTCTCCGGCTCGGCCGCGGCGATGAAGCTCGAGGGCTGGACGCGCGAAGACGCGACGCTTCGAGCGCCGGCGGCGATCGTCGTCGCGTGGCCGGATCTCGAGATCGACCGGTCGCCCGACGCGCGCCTCTCGGTGCGCTTACAGGAGAAGCGCCGGGACGAGGCGCTCCGCAAGCTCGAGGATGCCTTCGCCGACGCGCGGGCCTACGCGAAAGCGCGCTCGGCCGAGGGTCAGGCCGGCGTGCCGCGGCACGACGCGGATCCGAGGCTCGAAGCTCTCGTGCCGGTGATCGAAGGGAAGCTGCCGGTTCTCGTGCGCGCCCAGACCGCTCCGCAGATCCGGGCGGCTCTGGCGTGGGCGAAGAAGGAGAAGCTGACGATCGCGATCGTCGGCGGAGCCGAGGCCGGACGCGTCGCTTCGGAGCTCGCGTCCGCCGGGGTGCCGGTCGTCGTGGACGCGGTCATGGACCTGCCGGCTCGAAGCGATGACCTGTACGACGCGCGCTTCGCGCTCGCGGGCGTTCTCGCGAAGGCGGGCGTGACGGTGGCGCTCAACGATGGAGCGGGAAACAGCGAGGCCGCCACGGTGCGAAACCTCGTCCAGCAGGCGGCGATGGCGGTGGGGTTCGGATTCCCGCAGGAGAAAGCGCTCGAGGCGATGACGCTCGTCCCCGCCCGGATCCTCGGCGTGGCCGACCGAGTCGGTTCGCTCGAACCGGGAAAAGACGCGACGTTGATCGTCACCGACGGCGACGTCCTCGATCTGCGGTCGCACGTCGTCGCCGCGTACCTGGACGGCCGGACGCTCGATCTGACGGACAAGCAGAAGCGCCTCTACGAGAGGTACCGCAACCGCCCGAAGCCGAGCCGCTGAAGAGCCGGGCCGGCCTGGCGGCGATAGACTCGCCCGCATGAACTGGCTCTTCAAAGAGGAACCGACCCACTACTCCTACGACGATCTCGTCCGCGACCGGAAAACGGCCTGGACCGGCGTGAAGAACCCCCTCGCGCAGAAGCACCTGCGGGCCGTCAAGAAAGGAGACCGGATCTTCTACTACCACACCGGCGACGAGAAGTCCGTCGTCGCGGTCGCGACCGCCGCGTCCGACTCCTACTCCGACCCGAAGGACAAGACCGGGAAGCTCGCCGCCGTGGACGTCGCGCCCGTCAAGAAGCTCTCGCGCCCGGTGACGCTCGCCGAGATCAAGGCGAAGCCGGTCTTCAAGGATTTCCCGCTCGTGCGGATCTCGCGCCTCTCCGTGATGCCGGTCTCGGACAAGGAGTGGACCGAGATCGAGAAGATGGCGGGCGGCTAGTCGACGCCGAACTCAGTCGACGGCGCTCTCGCTCTTCGTCCGCGGAACACACCAGAGATCGAGCCTCGCCTTGCATGCTTCGTCCTCGGTGGAGGCCGATAGCTTCCCCGGATGCCGCACGACGGATCCGACGACGGACGCGCGTCGAACGAGATCCTTCGCGGCTCGCACACGAAGCAGTCAATGCATCGTGCCAACTTCGCTTTCAACCCCTTCTACCGCCAACTCACGCAGCATCGCCGCATCCCTCACGATCACGGTCCCGGTACTCCCAGGAGGTCTATTAGG
>JBKPSZ010000110.1:0-17955 GCA_046735265.1 Acidobacteriota bacterium
GACGTTCGACCTTGTCCGCGGCGTCCTCCATCTCGGTGCAGTGCCGTGCGAGGGGCTCGAGATCCGCGGCGGAATAGGGCGTCTTGCGCCCCGCCAGCGCCGCCTTGATCAGCCGTCCGGTGATCAGGTCCGGAAAGCGGCGGTTCGGCGCCGTCGAGTGCGTGTAGTCGCGCACCGCGAGGCCGAAGTGCCCCGCGGGAGTCTGGCCGGGCCGCTCGACGACGTACTCGCCCGCGCCCATGAGCTTGATGATGACGAGCGAGAGATCGGGGAAGCGGAGAGGGTCCGCCTTGCGGCGCCGGGCGAGAAACTCCTCGAGCGCCTTACTGTCGGGCTCGGCCGGGAGGGTCTCGCCGCTCTCCGCCGCGACATGGACGATGCGCTGCCACCGCTCGGGCGACCGCACGACGCGGCGCAGCGACGCGACCCCCTTCTCCGCGAGGAAGCGCGCCGTCACGCCGTTGGCGGCGATCATGAGATCCTCGATCAATTCTCGCGCCCGGTTCTTCCGCTCGACCCGCAGCTCCACCACGGCGTCGCCGTCGAAGAGGGGTTTAGGCTCGATCGTCTCGAGCTCGAGCGCGCCTCGCTCGTATCGCAGCGAGCGCAGCTTCTGCGCGGCCGCGTCCTGGAGCCGGAGCTGGTCCGCGATCTCGGCGGACTCCCCCGCGCGGCCGGGCATCGGCACCGAGCCGTCCAGGGCGGCGCCGACCGAGTCGTAGGCGAGCTTCGCGTGGTTGCGCACCGCGGCGATCGAGACGCTCGAGCTCGAGAGCTCGCCGTCCGAATCGACGACCATTTCAACGACCACGGCCGCGCGATCCTGGTCTTCGTTCAAGGACGAGAGATTCGTCGACAGCTTCTCCGGCAGCATCGGGAAAATGCGCGCCGCCGTGTAGACCGAGGTCGTGTTGTGCCGGGCGTGCTGGTCGACGGCCGAGCCGTCCCGGACGAGCGCGCCCACGTCGGCGATCGCCACGCGCAGACGCGCGGCTCCTTTCGGGAGCGATTCGCCGACCGAGAGCTGATCGAGGTCCCGCGAGTCGTCGTTGTCGATCGAGATCCAGGGGAGATGGCGCAGATCGGTCAGCGACTCGCTCGAGGCCGGCTCGCGCATCCGGTCGACCTCGGAAAGCACGTCGCGGGAGAACTCGGGCCAGAGACCGTGGTCGACCATCGCCCGCTCGGCGATCCGTTTCAGGTCCGCACGGTCATGCCGCTCGCCTCGATTCACCGCGCGAACTCTACCGAAAGGGACGCACGAGCCGTCGAGTTTCGGCCGCGGCGCGACTAAGATTCCGAGGGTGATCCCCAAGCCGCCGTTCGCCGGCGAGCTCTCGGTCGACGAGGAGCTGGCGGCGTTCGAACGCCTGAAGCCGCGTCTCGAGACGCTCTGGAACGCCCTCTCCGCCCGCGATGAGGAGCCCTATACCTCCGTCGTCATTCCCTCGCTGACTCTGGATGCCCATGAGCTTTCGAAGCTCGAAGCCGCCAGCTACTACGAGGAGCGCCTCCTCTTCCTTCTGATCCGTCTGCGCAATCCGCAGGCGCGGATGGTCTACGTCACGTCGCAGCCGGTCCATCCGCTTGTCCTCGAGAGCTACTTTCAGCTCTTGGCGGGCATTCCCGCGAGCCACGCGCGGTCGCGGTTGACGATGTTGTGCGCCTACGACGCGGCGGCACGCCCCCTGACCCAGAAGATCCTCGAACGCTCGCGCTTGATCCAGCGGATTCGCTACGGGATCGCCGATCCGGCCCGCGCATACATGACCGTCTTCAACGCGACGCCGCTCGAACGCCGGCTCGCCGTGCTGCTCGGCATTCCATTGAACGGCGTCGATCCGCAGCTTTCGGGATTGGGAACGAAGTCAGGGAGCCGCAAAGTCTTTCGCGAGGCGGGCGTGGACCTCCCCGCCGGATTGGAAGATCTGCGGTCGGAGTCCGAACTGCTCGACGCGCTCGAGAGTCTTCGGGAGGAGCGGCCGGGGATCCGCCGGGCGATGCTCAAGTTCGACGAAAGCTTCTCGGGAGAGGGGAACGCGGTCTTCGCCTATCCGGAGTCGAATGGACGCTCGGCTCTCGCCGCCGCGCTCGAGGAGCTCGTGCCCGCCGCGCCCGAGGAGACGCCGCGAACCTACCTCGACAAGTTCGTTGACATGGGGGGCATCGTCGAGGAGTTTCTCGAGGGTCCGAGGACCTCCTCCCCCTCCGTTCAGCTCCGGATCGATCCCCACGGCGAAGTGGTACTCCTTTCGACGCACGACCAGATCCTGGGGGGTAGCTCCGGACAGGTCTACTCAGGCTGTCGCTTCCCCGCGGACCAGGAGTACCGCCGAGCGATCCAGGAGGCGGGGCGGCGCATCGGCGCCGTTCTCGCGAAGCGGGGCGTTGTCAGCCGCTTCGGCGTCGACTTCCTGCTGAGAGAGGATCCGGCCAAGTCCGATGTGTGGGACCTCCGCGCCCTGGAGGTCAACCTGAGAATGGGCGGGACGACCCATCCCTTCCTGGCCCTGAAGTTCCTGACGGGAGGCGAGCTCGATCCCGAATCGGGCAGTTTCTTTTCGCCGCGCGGCCTTCCCAAGTTCTACCGCTCGACCGACAACCTGAAGTCGGAACGGTATCGGGGGCTGTGCCCCGAGGACCTCATCGACATGACGACGGCGAAGCGGCTGCACTACAGCCATGCGACCGAGAGCGGCGTCCTTTTCCACATGATCGGAGCTCTCTCGCAATTCGGAAAAGTCGGCCTGACCGCTATCGGGAGCAGCCGGGAAGAGGCGGAACAGCTCTACGGTCGCGCGCTCACGGATCTCGACCGAGAAGCGCTTCGGTGATCGCGGGTCCCGAGCGCTCCGCTCGCTTCTACGCGGGGCTCTCGATCGCGGCTGCCGTCGTAACCATCGCCCTCAAGACCGCGGCGTGGCGGATGACCGGCTCGGTCGGGCTCCTGTCCGATGCCGCGGAATCCGTCGTCAACCTCGTCGCGGCCCTGCTGGCGTTCTGGGTCCTCACCATCGCCGCGCGTCCTGCCGACGAGCGGCACGCCTTCGGCTACTCGAAGGCCGAGTACTTTTCGAGCGGAGCCGAGGGCTTCCTGATCCTCGCCGCCGCCGTGGGAATCGTCTGGGCCGCGTGGGAGCGCTGGCGCGACCCGAAGCCGATCGCGGACGCGTGGACCGGTCTCGCCGTCTCCGCGCTGGCGTCGATCGTGAACGGCGCGGTCGCGGCCACGCTCCTTCGTGCGGGAAGACGGCTGCGGTCGATCACGCTGCGCGCGGATGCCCACCATCTGCTGACCGACGTCTGGACCTCCGTCGGAGTCATCGTCGGAGTTGCGCTGGTGGCCCTGACCGGATGGCAGCGGCTCGATCCTCTGATCGCCATCGGTGTCGCGGCGAACATCGTCTGGACCGGCGGAAGGCTCGTTCGGGAAACCGGCCACGGCTTGCTCGATCGCGAGCTTCCGGAGGAGGAGCGCCGCTCCGTGACCGAGGCCGTCGCGCCCTTCCAGGAAGAGCAGGGAATCCTCTTCCATGCAATCCGGACGCGTGTGGCCGGCCGCCGCCGCTTCGTCTCGATGCACGTGCTCGTCTCGGGCCACTGGACCGTCCAGCGCGGCCACGATCTCTGCGAGCAGATCGAATCTGCCGTGCGACGAAAGCTTCCCGAGGCGACGGTCTTCACGCATCTCGAGCCGCGTGAGGACCCGGTCTCCTGGGAGGATCGGGGGCTCGACCGGCCCGACGCTACTCCCCGAGGGCCCGGCGCACGGTGACGACGTCCACAAGCCCGGCACACCCGTAGAGAACGGGAAGGACCCTCGCCGGCGGGTGCTTTCTTCGGAGATCCGAGACCACCTCGGTCCCGGCGCGATAGGCCGGCAGATACATCCGGCCGAGCAGAGGGTGGCGGCCCCAGGCGCCGGAGAGCTTGTCGGCGCGCTCCTCGGAAACCAGGAAGTCGCGGCGGAGCGTCGCGGCGACATCGGCCTGGGGAGCTTTCTCCTTCCAGGTCAGCCAGGACGACTGGTTCTTCGCGTCGTCCTGCAGGAGAGCGAGAAGCACGCCGATCTGCGCATCCGGATCGGGCAGCTCCTCGACCTCGGTCACGCCCGTCGCGATCAGGATCGCGTTGTTGGCGATGCCTTCGAAGAGGGCGGCCCCGCGCGTGTTCATCGTCAGGACCGTTCCCTCGAACGGGATGCGGCCGCGCACGTAGAGCCCCTGGATCAGCGCGGAGGTCGTCACGTGCCCGGGCACGACCTCATGGGAGACGAGCTGCATGAACTCGGGGACGCTGATCTGCAGCGACGCATTGATCTCGTACGTCGCCTCGTACTCCGGCGAGCCGTCGGGCCGGCGCGCGTGTCCGAGGTAGTTCATCGAGCCGGAGAACCACGCGTTCTCGATCGGGAGGAACTTCATGTTGGCGCGCGGCACCTCTCGAAGATCCGCGGGCAGGTGCGGAGCCAGGTGCTTCGTCGTGCCGGCGTCGAACTGCGCAATGTAGGCGTCCGCGAGCGACGGGATGGACTTGCCGGGGACGATCCGCTCGCGCCTCCACGCGTCCACGGCTCCGAGGAGCTCGGGGCCGGTGCGGGAGGGATGGCCCGCGCGCCCGAGAAGGTCCGCGACGCGCCGCCGCTTCTCCTCCGGGCGCGACGGCTCCGGCGGCTTCCCGGTCGAGCCGATCACGCAGCGCTCGTACGGGACCGCGGGGCCCTTCCCCAGGATCTCCATGACGAGGTCCCACATCGCCTCGAAGCAGATCGCGAGACCCTCGAAATAGCCGCCGCGCAGTCCGCCGAGCTTCTTTCCAGCGGCAGCGAGCGAGTCGATCGCGCCCTTGACGTCGACGGCGGAGAGGTAGGCCTCGATCGCGGCGCGATCCGGTTCCTTCGCGGACACGCCTCCGGACTCGCGCACTTTCTTCGCCATCTCGTGCGTGTAGGCCGCCGGCAGTTTCTCGTCGGAGAACCAGGAGTCGGCGATGAACCGGCCCGTCCCCGACGGATTCATCACGTCGCCCCCCCACAGCGTGTCGATTCCCAGGATGGCGGTGGCGGTCGACTCGTCGAGACGGTCCATCAGGCCTCCTTCGTTTTCTTCAGGGCGCCGAACCAGAGGTAGCCGCAGAGCGCGAGGAATCCGGCGGCGCTCACGATTTGCGAGACGGGATCGTTGTCGTAGAAAGGCAGCTTCACGCGATCTTCGCGATACCAGGAGAAGAGACGCAGGCCCGCGCCGAAAACGCCGCCGAGCGCGCCCCCCGCCATCAGGCCCGACGCGATGATGACCGCGCGCTCGCGGATCGTGCGGCCGGCTTCGCCGCCGATCCGCTCGGACCGCTTCCACACGAAGTGCGAGATGGCACCGCCGACGAGAGCCGGCGTGTTGAGCTCGAGCGGCAGGTACATCCCGAGCGCGAAGATGAGAGGCGGGACGCGCAGCATCTCCATGACCACGGCGATCATGCCGCCCGCCGCGAAGAGGATATAGGCGACGGGCTGGCGGCTCATGAACCCTTCGACGAGCGCCTTCATGATGGACGCCTGGGGCGACGCCAGCACCACGCGCGTGTCGCCCGGCGCGGCCTCGCCGAACTGGAAAGTCCGGGCGAGCGCCACGATCACGAGGCCCACCACGACGGAGGAGACGAGGACGCCCCAGAACTTGGTCTTCTCCTGAGCCGCGGGTGTCGAGCCCAGCCAGTAGCCGGTCTTCAGATCCGTGACGAACTGACCGGAGACGGAGAGCGCCGTGCAGACGATGCCGGCGATCGCCATGACGAAGAACATCCCCGTCCGCCCCGAGACGCCGAACTCGAGAAGGATCACCGACGAGATGATGATCGTCAGCATCGTCATGCCGGAGACGGGGTTGCGCGCCGTCGTCGCGATCGCGTTGGCGGCGACCGAGGCGAAGAAGAAGGAGAAGACGAGCGTCAGACCGATGCCGATCAGGGTCACGACCATCGAGCCGCCGAGATTTCCGAGGAAGATCGCGATGGCGACCGAGGAGACGACGACGCCGATCAGGATCTTCACGACGCTCACGTCCTGGTCGGTGCGCTCGAGCCCCTCCGCCTCTCCGTGCCGGAAGGCCTTCGCGGCGATCGAGAAGGACCCGACCACGATCTTCAGCGACTTGACGATCCCGAAGATGCCGGCGGTCGCGATCGCGCCGACCCCCATGAATCGCACGTAGCTGCGGAAGATCTCCGCCGCGGTCATCTTCGCGATCGGAGCCGCCGCCGGATAGATCGTCACGTCGGGGAAGTTCCGGCCGAGGAACCAGATCAGCGGCACGAGGACGAGGTTCGAGAGCGCCCCACCCGCGCAGAGGAGCATCGAGGAGCGGAGGCCCATGACGTAGCCCAGCCCGAGGATGAAGCCGATGGCGTCGAACCGCAGGACGAAACGCGCCTTCTGCGCGAGCGCGTCCACGGCAGGCACGAACCGGAAGTCGAGCGTCTCCTTCCAGACCTGGAATGTCGTCACGAAGAAGTCGTACACCGCGGAAATCCCGGTCGCCTCGAGGAGGAGTCGCGCCTGCGAGCCCCCCTTCTCCCCGGTGACGAGCACCTCGGTGATCGCGGTCGCCTCCGGATAGGGGAAGAGGCCGTGCATGTCGCGAACGAAGTAGCGGCGCAGCGGGATCAGGAAGAGCACGCCGAGGCAGCCCCCCGAGAGGCAGATGAAGATCGTCTGCCACGGATGCGGGTCGAGCTTCAGGATGTAGAGCGCGGGCAGCGTGAAGATCGCGCCCGCGACGACGGCTCCCGAGACGCCGCCGACGCAGGTCACGATGACGTTTTCGAGCAGGCTCGACCGGCGCCGGTACGCGCGGGCGAGGCCGATCGCGAGGATCGAGATGGGGATCGCGGCCTCCATGACCTGGCCGACCTTGAGGCCCGAGTATGCCGACGCCGCCGTGAAGACCGCGCACAGGAGGAGCCCCCAGAGAACGGATCGAAGCGTCGCCTCGGGCGGATGTTCCCCGGGCGGGACGACGGGGCGATAGACCTCTCGCGCCGCCAGGGGGCGATAGGCGCTCTCGGGCAGAGACTTGCTCTCGGACGCGTCCATCTCTTCCTCCGGGAAACGGTCGAGGCGTCGAGCCGCGCCCGCCGCGATCGGCCGGGGCAGTCTAATTGAGGGCGGATCGGGGGCGGTGGACCGCCCGAGAGATTGGGTTCAGAATCGTCCTTCGGGGAATTCCGTGCGGACCAAACTCGCTCTCGCCGCGGCGGCGCTCGGGATCGCGGTCATCGCCCTGCGGTGCTCCACCTGGCCGGGTCAGGCTCCGATTCCCAAGTCGGAGCCGGGCGATCCCGTCGTTGCATCGGCCTACGTGGCGCAAGCGCTGGCGGCCACGGCCGTGGCCAACAAGACGCCCGGGATTCCGTACGCGACGCCGACGCCCGTGGGACCGCCCGCCGACTACGCCAGCGTGGATCTCCTGCTCGCGGCCCTCTACGAGGGTGTTTCGCACGATGCCGAGAGCGAGCCGAACTGGAAGCGCCTGGAGCCCCTCTTCTTGCCGGGCGCGCGTCTGACGCCGCCGCGGCCGATCGGCGATCCGAGCTTCAAGGCCCTGTCCTTCGACGAGTTCCGCGAGGCCGTCCGAAAGGGGATCGCCACGCGCAAGGAGCAGGGCAAGCCTTCCGGCTTCTACGAGAGCGAGATCGGCCGCGAGGAGGCCCCCTTCGGGAACATGATCCAGATCTTTTCGGCGTACGAGGGGCGGTTCCGCAAAGAGGATCCGAAGCCGTTCATCCGCGGGATCAATTCGATCCAGGTCGTCCGGACCGAGAACGACCGATGGGCCGTCGTCTCGATTGTCTGGGACACCGAGCGGCCCGAGGCGCCCATCCCGGAGAAGCTGATCCGGCGCGGGGCCGCCGGTCCCTAGCCGCCCGCCGCCTTTCCCTCTCTCCGAGCCGCGACCCACGCGTCGACCCGCGCCTCGAGCACGTCGAGCGGCAGCGCGCCGGCGTCGAGAATCGTGTCGTGGAAGCCGCGGATGTCGAAGCGCGATCCGAGCTCGTTGTGCGCCTTCTCGCGCAGCTCGATGATCTTCAGCTGTCCGACCTTGTACGCGAGCGCCTGGCCGGGATCGGAGATGTATCGGTCGGTCTCGCTCTGCACTTCGACCTCGTCGATGCCGGAATGCTCGTGGAAGAAGTCCACGACCTGCTGGCGGGTCCACTTCTTGTAGTGGAACCCCGTGTCCACGACGAGTCGGATGGCCCGGAGCATCTCGTCCTGGAGGCGGCCGTAGTCGCTGTAGGGATCCTGGTAGAAGCCGACCTCCTTGCCGAGCCGCTCGGAGTAGAGCGCCCATCCTTCGACGAAGGCGGTGTAGTTGACCTGGCGCCGGACGGGCGGCAGGTCCTCGAGCTCCTGAGCGATCGCGATCTGCATGTGATGGCCGGGGACGCCCTCGTGGTAGGCCGCCGACTCGATCGTGATCGTCTTGCGGCTGGTCGCATCGCCGGTGTTCACCATGACGTGTCCGGGGCGTTTGCCGTCGGGAGTCCCCTGCTCGTAGGAGGCGCCCGAGGCCTCCTTCTCCCGGAACGCCTCGACCGGCATCACGACGCAGTCCCCCTTGGGTAGCCGGCCGAAGAGCTTCGGGAGCTCCGGCTTCATCTGCGCGATGTACTTGCGATAGAGGTCCAGGATCTCTTCGCGAGACTTGGCCTTCCGTTTCGGATCCTGGTTGACCGCCGCGAAGAAGCTCTTCAAATCGGAGTCACCGAGCTTCTTCGCGACTTCGAGCATCTGCCTCTCGAGCGAAGCGACCTGCTCGAGCCCGATCTGGTGGATCTGCTCGGGCGTCAAGTCCGTCGTCGTCTGGCGCTTCACGAGGACGGCGTAGCGCTCGGGGCCCTGCGGCAGCGACCACACCCCCGGCTCGGTCCGCCCTTTCGGGGCGTACTCGTCCTTCACGAAGGCCTCGAATTTGAGGTACGCGGGAACGACCGACTCGCGGATCGCACCGAGCACCGCCGCGGTGAGTCTCTGGCGGTCGGCGTCGGAAAAGCTCTTGGGGAACTTCTTCAGGGGCTCGGCGAAGGGACTGTCTTCGGGCTTCCCCGAGGCGACCTTCGCGCACTGCGCCGGAACCTTCTCGAGGAGGAAACGCGGGGGCATCAACCCTTCCGCCATCCCCTTGCGCATCTGGACGACGGTCTGGTCGAGGAGGACGGGGAGCTTGCGCAGCCGCGAAACGTAGTCGTCGTAGTCCTTGACCGTCTCGAAAGAGAGCAGAGAGACGAGCTGCGGCGCCTGAATGTGGATCCCGCCGATCTGACTGATCGGCATCTCCCAGTTCTTGAAACGAGCGTCCTCGAGCTGTTCCCGGAACGATCGCATTAGGAGAGTCCGCGTCAGCCCCTCCTGCTCCGGAAACCCGGTCGGATCGACGTCCTCGAACTTCGAAAGGAAGACTTTCGTCTGAGCGAGGTCGTCGTCGATCTCCTTCTGGGAGAAATCGGAGAGCCGGTCGTTCCAGCGCTTGTCCCCGAGGATGGACGCGAACTCGGGGCTGTGGGACAGCGTGTATTCCCAATGCTCGGCGAGGAGGTCCTGGAGGCCCTTGCGACGTGTTTCGACGTCTCGCGCGGCCGGCGCGGCAGGTCCCGCGATCGTCAGGCTCATGCCGAGTGCTCCGAACAACAGGAAACGGCGCATCGATCCTCCCTCTCGACTCGATCGGTCGCAAGACGGATACGCAAATCGGCGCCTCGGGTTCGGCATCTCGACCCCGGCAGCCTCTCGGTCGCCCCCTCCAACCTCTAGAATGTCCCGCCGTGACGGCGATTCGCCGCCCGGCCGTGGGCTACCCGGCCGCCGCGCTCCTGGTCGCGCTGACGGTCGCCGGGCTGAAGCTCTTCCCCGGGCTCGCCGACTCGACGGCCGCCCTGCTTCTTCTGCTGGCGGTCTTTCTCTCCGCATGGGTGTGGCAGAGCGGGCCGGGCGTGCTCGCGGCGGTGCTCGCCACCGCCGCGTTCAACTTCTTCTTCCTGCCGCCGGTTTACACCTTTACGATCGAAGACCCGCGCAATGTCACGGCCCTCGTCGTTTTCCTCGCTTCGGGGCTCCTGATCGGCCGGCTCTCGGCGCTCGCCCGGCGGCGCCTGGCCGAGGTCGAGGCGGAGCGGCGGGACCTGACCGCTCTGACGCAGCTCTCCCAGGCCTTTCTCGCCGACACGAACCGAGAGGCGCTCCTCGGGGTCGCCGTCGACCGCCTCCGGCGATCGATGACCTGCGAGCAGGTCTCGCTCTGGCTCGCCGATACGGACGGGAAGATCTCCGAGGCGGCGGCGACTCCCGGGAGCACGGTCCGCCGGGATCTCGTCGAGATCGCCTACCGGCAGGGGAATTCCGCCGCCTTCGCGTCGGAGCTCGGAGGCACCGACATCTATCTCCCCGTCCCGGTCGGAGTGCAGCGGGCCGGGGCTCTCGTCGCGCGCGGCCTGAAGTCGAGCGAGCGTATGGCGGAAGCGTGCGCGCAGCTGCTCGGTCTCGCGCTCGAGCGGGAGCGCTTTCTTCGGCTCGCGCGGGCCGCCGAGGAGACGAAAGCGAGCGATCAGATGAAGTCGACCCTGCTCGCCGCACTCGCGCACGATCTGAAGACCCCCGTGGCCGCCGCCCGCGGAGCGGTGGAGAACTGGGCGGCGTCGACGGGAAGCTCCGAGAAGGCGGCCCTCGCCCTCGAGCAGATGAAGACGCTCTCGCGCCGGATCGACGAGCTCATGGAAGTGGTGCGTCTCGATTCGGGCGTCGCACGCCCCCGCCGCGAGCGCGTTCAGGCGGCCGAAATCGTCGAGGCCGCGGTCTCCCGCTTCGGCGACGCCCTCGCCCGCCACGCCCTCGTCATCGAGCCGATGCCGACCGACGCCGAAGTCGAGGTCGATCCCGGACAGTTGACGGAGGCGATCGGCCACGGGCTGGAAAACGCCGCCGCGTACTCCCCCGCCGGAAGCCCGATCACGATCTCCGTGGCCGCCGACAAGGGCGAAGTCGTTCTGCGCGTCGCCGATCGAGGCCCGGGAGTCCCGCCGCCCGAACGCGATCGCGTCTTCGAGCGCTTCGTTCGGCTGGACGGCGCGGGGAACGTGCCCGGAAGCGGCCTCGGGCTTTCCATCGCGCGCAGTCTCGTGCAGATGAACGGCGGGTCGCTGCGTCTGGCCGACGCGGCCGCCGGTGGTACGGCCTTCGAGGTCGCCTTGCCCCGGGCCTCTCGATGAGCCGGATCCTCGTCGCCGACGACGAGGCGGCGATTCGCAAGGTCGTCCGCGACGCACTCGAGCGGGCGGGGCACGAGGTCGAAACGGCGGCGGACGGCGAAGAGGCGCTCGCCCGATTCGAAGGAGGCGCCTTCGATCTCGTCGTCGCCGACTGGAACATGCCGGCGGTCGACGGGTTCGAGGTCGTTCGGCGCGTGCGCAAGGCCTCGGCGGTGCCGATTCTGATGCTGACCGTGCGCTCCGAGGAGCGCGACAAGGTGCGGCTTCTCGACGCCGGCGCCGACGACTACGTCACGAAGCCCTTCGGCGTCGCCGAGCTCGTCGCGCGCACGGCGGCGCTCCTGCGCCGCACGGAATCGCGCGCTCCTCGGGCCGTCCGATTCGGGGACGTCGAGTTCGAGCCGGAGGCGCGCATCGTGCGAAGGGGCGACAGCGAGATCCACCTGACTCCGATCGAATACGCGCTCCTGACGGCGTTCCTCTCCAAGCCGGGCACGGTCTGGACCCACCGGCAGCTGATGGCCGCGGTCTGGGGAACCACGGCCGGCGTGACGACCGACACGCTGCGCGTCCACGTCGGGAGTCTCCGCCGCAAGCTCGAGCCCGACCCCAACCTCCCCCGCTTCTTCCGCACCGAGCCCTGGGTCGGCTACCGGTTCACGCCGGAAGAGTAGCCGCCGCTTTCGAAATTCTTTCGGACTTTCTCCGGACATTTTCCGGAGCGGGGCCGGACACTCGGTCTCGTGAAAGACCCGGAGAGCCGGAAGGCAATCGGTTTCGCCCTGCTGGGAATCTTCGTTCTTCTCGTCTCGATCGCCGCGGGCTCGATCCTGCACGGCGAGGCGACCCCGATGATCCTGGCGGGTTTCGTCGTCTACGTCTTTTGCAGCCGGCGAGCAATGCAGCTCTGGCACGCCGACGAGATCGTCTTCGGGCGTCCCTCGAAGAGCGCGCCCCGTTCCGGCTCTCGGCCGCCCCTCGGGGCCGTCGTCCTCCTTCTCGCGCTCGCCGCGGGAACGTCGGCGGCTCAACAGACGATCTTCAACATCCCGACCGCCGACGTGCTCGACGAAGGGAAGGTCTATCTCGAGGAAGACGACCTCTGGCGTCCCCAGGATCCGAGCTTCGCGCTCTTCACCGTCCGGGGCGTGTATGGGTTCGGCGGGCACGTCGAGGCCGGCATCAATTTCGGCGGGTTCGTCACGCCCGGACGTTCGACTCCGACCGCGACCGCCGCGGTCAAGTGGCAGCCGGTCCGCGCCGGCGGGTTCGCACTCACGACGGGCGCGCACGGTCTCTTCTTCCTGAGGGGTTCGCAGGACGGCGATCCGGCGGGTCACTTCTACGCGCACGGCTCCTACGCGTTCCCGACCAACACGCGCGTTACGGCGGGCGGCTGGGTCGCGACGCCGGGCTACGCCTCGCCGGGGACGACCCGAGGCGCGCTCGCCGGCTTCGAACAGAAGGTCGTGGACCACCTGAATCTCATCGCCGACTGGTACAGCGGGAAGAACAGCCTCGGCTACTTCACGCCCGGCTTGTCGTCGACCTGGGGCGACTTCACGCTCTATGCGGGCTACTCGTTCAAGAACGGCGACTCGAAGGGCAACGCGATGCTCTTCGAGCTCGGGTGGAATTTCTGAGGACGCTGCCATGTGGGACCTGATCTTCCTCGCGGCGACACTGCTTCTCTTCTGGGCGGCGGTCTTCTACACGCGCCGCTGCGACCGGATCTGAGAGCGCGCGATGGGATGGGAGGACATTCTGGGTCTGGCGGTGGCCGCGGGGCTTCTCTGGTACCTGCTGCGGGCCATGCTCCGCGCGGAGAAGACGTGACGCCATGACGGCCGCGGACCTGCTCGAGATCCTCCTGTACCTGGCGATCATCACCGCCATCACGCCGGTGCTGGGCCGGCACATGCAGCGCGTCTTCGCGGGAGAGAGGACGCTCTTGGACCCGCTCCTGCGCCCGGTCGAGCAGGCGATCTACCGGATCTCTCGCGTGGACGCGGCGAAAGACCAGACCTGGGTCGAGTGGACCGTGGCCATGCTCGCGGTCAATGCGGCGTCTCTCGTCATTCTCTACGGCATGCAGCGGCTCCAGAAGTTCCTGCCGTTCAACCCGAACGGCTTCGGAGCGGTCGCTCCCGACTCGGCCTGGAACACGGCCGTGTCCTTCACGACGAACACGAACTGGCAGGGCTATTCGGGCGAGACCACGATGTCCCACTTCACCCAGATGGCGGGGCTGGCCCTGCACAACTTCTTGTCGGCGGCGACGGGCATTGCGATCGCCCTCGCCGTGATCCGCGGCGTCGCCCGCGAAAAGGCGGCCGGAATCGGGAACTTCTGGTTCGACTGCACGCGCGCCATTCTCTGGGTTCTCCTGCCGATCTCGTTCGTGGCGGCCCTTTTTCTCGTCTCCCGCGGCGTCGTGCAGAACTTCCGGGCGGACGTTCCGATCACGACGGTCGAGGGCTCCGTCCAGAAGATTCCTCAGGGTCCGGTTGCGTCGCAGGAGGCGATCAAGCAGCTCGGGACCAACGGCGGCGGCTTCTTCAATGCCAACTCGGGACACCCCTACGAAAACCCGACGCCGGGCACGAACTTCGTCGAGATGCTCCTGATCTTCGCGATCGGCGCCGGCCTGACGAGCGCGCTCGGACGGATGACCGGCTCGACGCGCCACGGGTGGGCGATTTTCGCCGCGATGGCGGTCCTGTTCCTCGCCGGCGTGGTCGTCGCCCAGATCGCGGAGCAGAGGGGCAATCCCATCCACCAGGAGGCCGGCGTCGCGGCACTTCCGACGGCAGGAGGGACCGGCGGCAACATGGAAGGGAAGGAAGTCCGATTCGGGATCAGCGACTCGGCGCTCTTCGCCACGGTCACGACGGATGCGTCCTGCGGCGCCGTCAACTCCTGGCACGACTCCTACACGCCGCTCGGCGGCCTCGTGCCGCTCGCGAACATTGCCTCCGGGGAGGTCATCGTCGGCGGCGTCGGCGCCGGGCTCTACGGGATCTTCGTCTTCATCGTGTTGACGGTCTTCATCGCCGGACTCATGGTCGGCCGGACCCCGGAGTACCTCGGCAAGAAGATCGAGTCGCACGAGGTCAAACTCGCGATGCTCTCGGTCCTCGTGCTGACCCTCGCCATCCTGGGATTCACGGCCGCGGCGTCGGTCCTGCCGGCGGGCCTCTCGTCGCTCGCCAACAAGGGGCCGCACGGCTTCTCGGAGATCCTCTATGCCTACGAGTCGGGTGCGGGCAACAACGGATCGGCGTTCGCGGGCTTGAACGCGAACACGCTCTTTTACAACACGACGCTCGCCGTGGACATGTTCTTCGGCCGGTTCTTCATGCTGATCCCGATCCTCGGGATCGCCGGCTCCCTCGCGGCCAAGAAGAGAGTTCCGGCCTCGGCGGGAACCTTTCCCATGACGGGACCGCTCTTCACGGTCCTCCTCGTCTCGGTCGTCGTCATCGTCGGCGCCCTGACTTTCTTTCCCGCCTTCTCGCTGGGACCGATCGTCGAGCACCTCCTGATGAAGGCCGGCACCCTGTTCTGAGGAGGCAAGGCATGGCGAAGCCGCGAACGACGAAGTTGTTCGACCGGGCGATCGTTCGCACGGCCTTCCGCGATTCCTTCCGCAAGCTCGATCCGCGGATCCAGGCGGCGAACCCGGTCATGTTCGTGGTGCTCGTCGGCGCCGTTCTCGTCACCGTCCTCCTCGTGCGCGACGTCGGCCGCGGCCGGGACGTCCTCCTCAACCTGCAGATCGCTCTTTGGCTCTGGTTCACGCTCCTCTTCGCCAACTTCGCCGAAGCGATGGCCGAGGGGCGCGGGAAGGCGCAGGCGGCCGCACTTCGGCGCGGGCGGACGGAGACGGTCGCGCGTCGGCTCGGCCGGAAAGGGGAGATCGAGGAGGTTCCGGCGGCGCAGCTCCGGAAGGGAGACCGCGTCGTCGTCGAGGCCGGAGGCGTGATCCCCGGCGACGGCACCGTCGTCGAAGGGATCGCGTCGGTCGACGAGTCCGCGATCACCGGCGAGTCCGCCCCGGTCATCCGCGAGTCGGGAGGCGACCGTTCGGCCGTCACGGGCGGCACGCGCGTCCTCTCCGATCGGATCGTCGTCGAGATCACGTCGAATCCGGGAGAGACCTTCCTCGACCGGATGATCGCGCTCGTCGAAGGCGCCTCGCGTCAAAAGACCCCGAACGAAATCGCTCTCTCGATCCTCCTCGCCGGCCTGTCCATCGTCTTTCTCGTCGCGACCGTGACGCTCCGGCCCTTCGCCCTCTACGCGAAGGGCGTCGCGACGACTCCCGTTCTGATCGCCCTGCTCGTGTGTCTCATCCCGACGACGATCGGGGGGCTGCTCTCGGCGATCGGCATCGCGGGGATGGACCGCGTCCTCCAGCACAACGTCCTGGCGATGTCGGGCCGCGCCGTCGAAGCCGCGGGTGACGTCAACGTTCTCCTCCTCGACAAGACGGGGACGATCACCCTCGGCAACCGGCAAGCCACCGACTTCCTGCCCGCTCCGGGCGTCCTCCCGGGAGACCTTGCCGAAGCGGCTCAGCTCTCTTCGCTCGCCGACGAGACGCCGGAGGGACGGTCGATCGTCGTTCTCGCGAAGGAGAAGTTCGGCCTCCGAGGCCGGCGTGTCGAGGGCATGCACTTCGTGCCCTTCTCTGCGTCCACCCGCATGTCCGGCGTGGACTGGAACGGCCGCCGGATTCGGAAGGGGGCGGGCGACGCGATCGCCGAATGGGTTCGCGGACGTGGCGGCGGCGTCGAGCCGGCGGTGTCGGACCTGATCAATCGCATCGCGAGCGAGGGCGCGACCCCCCTCCTCGTCGCGGACGAAGCCCGGGTTCTCGGAGTCATTGCGCTGCGCGACGTCGTCAAGGCCGGGATGCGGGACCGCTTCGATCGCCTCCGCGCGATGGGCATCCGCACGATCATGATCACCGGGGACAACCCGCTCACCGCCTCGGCGATCGCTCGCGAAGCCGGCGTGGACGACTTCCTCGCCCAGGCCACGCCCGAGCAGAAGCTCGCCCTCATCCGGAAGGAGCAGGAGGGGGGCAACCTCGTCGCGATGACGGGCGACGGCACGAACGACGCGCCCGCGCTCGCGCAGGCGGACGTCGGCGTCGCGATGAACACGGGCACGCAGGCGGCGCGGGAGGCGGGCAACATGGTGGATCTCGACTCGAACCCGACGAAGCTGATCGAGATCGTCGAGATCGGAAAGCAGCTCCTCATGACCCGCGGCGCGCTGACGACCTTCTCGATCTCGAACGACGTCGCGAAGTACTTCGCGATCCTGCCGGCGATGTTCGCCGCGACGTATCCGGCCCTGAACACCCTGAACGTCATGCGGCTCGGAACGCCGCAGTCGGCGATCCTCTCCGCCGTCATCTTCAACGCCCTGATCATCGTCGCCCTGATCCCGCTCGCCCTCCGGGGAGTGCGTTACCGCCCCCTCGGCGCCGCGCGGATCCTGACGCGCAACCTCTGGATCTACGGAGTTGGCGGAATCGTCGTTCCGTTTCTCGGGATCAAGCTGATCGATTGGATCGTCCTCGCGCTTCATCTCGCGTAGGAGTCATATGAAGCTCGCCCTCCGCTCCACGGTCTTCGTCGTCGTCCTGACGATTCTTCTCGGAGGCGCCTATCCGGCCGCCGTCACCGCGCTCGCGCATCTCTTTTGGCGGGACCGGGCGGACGGCTCCTTCATCTCGGCCGGCGGCCGGATCGTGGGCTCCGAGCTGATCGGCCAGAACTTCCAGGATGCCGGTTACCTGCATCCCCGCCCGTCCGCCGCCGGAAAGGACGGCTACGACCCGACCGCCTCCGGCGGATCGAACAAGGGGCCGACCGACGCGGACCTCGCGAAGGCCATTGCCGCGAGAGTCGCCGCCGCCCGGAGGGACCGCCCCGGAGACCCGGCGTCCGTTCCGGCCGACCTGGTCACGGCTTCCTGCTCCGGGCTCGACCCGCACCTTTCCCCAGACGCAGCGCTGTGGCAGGCTGCCCGCATCGCGAAGGCGCGCGGCGTCGTGGAAGAAAGGGTCGTCGAAGTGATCCGACGGCACATCGAGCCGCGCACGCTCGGGCTCCTGGGCGAGCCGCGCGTCAACGTCCTCCGGGCGAATCTCGACCTCGACCGGTCGTTTCCGCGACGCTGATGGCCAGGAGATCTCCCGTGCTCTCACCGGAAGGTCCCCGCAGCTCTCCGGACGTCTTTTTGAAGCTGATCGAGAAGTCGCGCCGCGGGAAGCTCAAGATCTACGTCGGACACGCCGCCGGCGTCGGCAAGACCTACCAGATGCTCGAGGATGCCCACTCCCTGAAGAAGCAGGGGATCGACGTCGTCGCCGGGCTGATCGAGACGCACGGCCGCGACGAGACGCGAGACAAGATCGGCGACCTCGAAGTCCTCCCGCGCCGCAAGGTGTCCTACAAGGGGCGAGAGCTCGAGGAGATGGACCTCCCGGCCATTCTCGCCCGCCGGCCGGAGGTCGTGCTCGTCGACGAGCTCGCGCACACGAACGTCCCGGGCCTCGAGAACGCGAAACGCTACGAAGACGTCGACGACATCCTCGCGGCCGGAATCTCCGTCATGACGACGGTCAACATCCAGCACTTCGAGTCGGTGCAGGAGATCGTCTCGCGCGTCACGCGTGTGGAC
>JBKPSZ010000111.1:0-35839 GCA_046735265.1 Acidobacteriota bacterium
TCGATGTTCAACTCCCGCGGCGGTGCGAGCCGGATCGCCTGGTCCGAGGTCGAGGCGCGCATGTTGGTCAGGTGCTTCTTCTCGCACGGCTGGACCACCATGTCGCCCTCCTTGACCTGCTCGCCGACGATCTGCCCCGCGTAGACCTTCTCCATCGGCTTGACGAAGAAGACGCCCCGGTCGGCCAGGCGGTCGAGGGCGTAGGCGGTCACGTCCCCCGGCTCCTTGGCGATCATCGCGCCGCGCTGTCGGTTCGGAAGCGCCCCACGGTGCGGGCCGTAGCGGTCGAAGAGATGGTTGAGCAACCCCGTTCCCTTGGTCAGCGTCAAGAATTCCAGACGGAAGCCGAGCAGGCCGCGCGAAGGAACGGTGAACTCGAGGCGCGTGCGGTCCCCATGCTTGCCGAGGTGCTTCAACTCCCCCTTGCGCTCTCCCACGGCCGCGATCACCGGGCCGGTGAACTCCTCCGCGCAGTCGATCACGAGCTCCTCGTAGGGCTCCTGGAGCGAGCCGTCCTCGCCGCGGTGGAGGATCACCTGTGGGCGGCCGAGGGAGAATTCGTAGCTTTCGCGGCGCATCGTCTCGGCCAGGATGGCGAGCGACAGCTCCCCGCGCCCGAGCACTTCGAACGAATCGGGCTCGGGAGTCTTCTCCATCCGCAGGCCGACGTTCCGCTCGAGCTCCTTCTCGAGGCGCTCGAGGAGGTGGCGGCTCGTGACGTACTTGCCCGACTGCCCCGCCATCGGCGAGTCGTTGATTCGGAATTCCATGGACAGCGTCGGCTCGTCTACCCAGATTCCGGGAAGCGGCGCCGGGTCCGAGAGATCCAGGATCGTGTCGCCGATCTCGATCTGCGGGAAACCGGAGATCATGCAGATATCGCCGGCCGAGGCGTCCGTCACCTCGACGCGCTCGATCCCTTCGAAGAGGTAGATCTTTCCCGCCTTCCCCTTCTGCACGATCGCGCCGTCAGGGCGCACCGCCGCGAGATCCGTCGCGCGCGACAGGCTTCCCGAATGGATCCGGCCGACGGCCAGGCGTCCGAGGTAGTCGGAGTAGTCGATGTTCGCGACGATCATCTTGAAGGCGGCGTCGGCAATGGCCGGGGCCGGGGTCTCCTCCAGAATCGCGTCGAGGAGCGGCTTGAGGTCGCCCGACGTCGCTTTCGGATCGCGCGAGGCGAAGCCCAGGCGGCCGGCGCCGTAGAGAACCGAGAAGTCGAGGTGCCGCTCCTCCGTCGCGAGCGAGAGAAAGAGGTCGTGGATCTCCTCCTCGACCTCGGCGACGCGAGCGTCCGCCCGATCGATCTTGTTGATCAGCACGATCGGGCGCTTGCCTCCCTCGAGCGCCTTCTTCAGCACGAAGCGGGTCTGCGGCAGCGGCCCTTCGGCGGCATCGACGAGGAGGAGCACCCCCTCGACCATCGTCAGGATCCGCTCGACCTCGGAGCCGAAGTCGCGGTGTCCCGGCGTGTCCACGATGTTGATGACCGTGCCGCGGTACTGGACCGCCGTGTTCTTGGCGAGAATCGTGATCCCGCGCTCCCGCTCGAGCTCGCCCGAGTCCATGACGAGCTCCTCGACGTGCTGTCCCGCGCGGAACGTGCCGCACTGCTTCAAGAGAGCATCCACGAGCGTCGTCTTGCCGTGGTCCACGTGGGCCACGATCGCGAGCGCACGGCGGTCGGCCCGCACGGTGGGCGCAGAGGATTGAGTCGCGGAGGTCGACATCTTGCGAACCGGTAACAATACCGTACTCCGCCTGCCCCGGCGATAATCGGGCCCGTGGATCCGGATCTCGCCTCGGCGCTCGGGCGCCACTTCGGGCACCCGGGCTTCCGCCCCGGGCAGGAGGAGATCGTGCGGTCGGCGCTCGCTGGCCGCGACATGCTCGCGGTGATGCCGACGGGGTCGGGCAAATCGATCGGCTACCAGCTGCCGGCGCTCCTGCTGCCCGGTACCACTCTGGTTGTGTCGCCGCTGATCGCATTGATGAAGGACCAGGTGGATGAGCTGACGCGGCGCGGCATTCCCGCCGCCGCAATCCATTCGCTGATGCCGCCCGGCGAGCGACAGGCGGCGATCGAGGGGGCCCTCGCCGGCCGCTGGCGGCTCCTCTACGTCTCGCCCGAGCGCTTCGCCAACGAGCGGTTTGCCCTGACCCTCGCCCGGGTGCCGCTCTCGCGCTTTGCGGTCGATGAGGCGCACTGCGTCTCCGAATGGGGCCACGACTTTCGCCCCGACTACCGCCGACTGGCCGAGGCGGCCGGCCGCTGCGTTCGCGCCGACGCCTGCGCCGGCCGGCCACCGATCCTGGCCTTCACCGCCACCGCGACGCCCGAGGTGCGCGCCGACATCGTTGACCTGCTCGGCCTGGAGTCTCCGGACGTCTTCGTCGCGGGGTTCGACCGGCCGAATCTCTTCCTGGACGTACGCCGCGTCACGGGGGAGCTCGAAAAGCGGGCGCTGCTGCCCGAGCTCGTGGGCTCTGGACGCGCCCTGGTCTACACGGCGACGCGCAAGAGCGCGGAGCGCGCGGCCGAGGTACTTTGGTCGGCTGGCCGGAAGGCCGAGGCCTACCACGCCGGCCTGGTGGACGCCGAACGCCTGAGGGTTCAAAACGCTTTCGCCGCCGGAACGGCGCCTGTCGTCTGCGCCACCAACGCCTTCGGCATGGGGATCGACCGTCCGGACATCGAAGCGGTTGTGCACTACGAGATCCCCGGGTCCCTCGAGGCCTACTACCAGGAGATCGGCCGCGGAGGCCGCGATGGGCGCGCGGCCGGAGCGGTGCTGCTCTGGAACTACGTGGACGTGCGCACCCGAGAGTTCCTGATCGAGAAAGAGGACGCGGAGGAGGATCCACGTCGGCGGCCGGCCGATCCGGAGCAGCGCGTGAAGAGGCGCGAGCTCGAGCGAAAGAAACTCCGGCGCATGATCGGGTACGCCGATTCGACGGGCTGCCTGCGCGCGACGCTCCTCGGATATTTCGGCGAGAGGGACGTGCCGCCTCGCTGCGGGGCCTGCGGCAACTGCCGGCGGCGTCGGCCGCTCGAGCCGGAGAAGCTGCTCCTGTTGCGCAAGATCCTTTCGGGTGTCGCCCGGGGAGGAGAGCGATGGGGCAAGCGTCGTGTCGCCGCCATGCTGACGGGAAAGCTCGAAGACCTTCCAGAGCGTCTGACCGGACTTTCGACGACGGGGCTCCTCGCCGGCGAAAAGCCGGGGGCCGTCGAGGAGTGGATCGACGCGGCGACCGGAGCGGGCCTGCTCGCCGCCACCGACGACGTCTATCGCACGCTCTCACTGACTCGCGCGGGCCGGGCGGTCATGTCGGGGCGAGTGGTCGAGGTCGAGCTGACGCTGCCCGAGTCGCCGCGCGGCCGGACGGCGGGAAAGAGAAAGAGGGGCAAGGCCGCCCCTCGTGAGTCGCTCGATTTCGATGCTCCGGCCTTTCCCGATCCGGAGGCCCTCGGTCTCCTTCGCCGCTGGCGGCTCGAAGAGAGCGCCCGGCGCGGCGTGCCCGCGTACGTCGTCCTCCACGACCGGACGCTCGAAGCGCTGGCCTCGACGAAGCCCGCGAGCCTCGATGCCCTGTCCTCGGTTCCGGGGATCGGTCCGGCCAAGCTCGAAGCCTACGGGCCGGCGCTGCTTCGGCTGCTTGCCTCGCGGTAGAGTCTCGCGCGACCTCAAACGAGGAGAACCGAAATGCTCTTTTCCGCCGCCGTGTCTCTCGCGGTTCTGCTGGCGCCGGGCCCCGCGCAGTCTCCGCACGCCGGCGCCTCCTTCACGCTCGAGCAGGTGCTCGCGGCGCCGTTTCCGAGCGACGTGACGGCAGCGCCTTCCGGGGGCGGGGTCGCGTGGGTCTTCGACGCGAAGGGAGTCCGAAACGTCTGGGCGGCATTCCCGCCCGAGTACAAGGGTCGCGCCGTGACGGCGTACACCGCGGACGACGGGCAGGAGCTGAGCGACCTCGCGTTCAGTCCCGACGGCAAGAGCCTCGTCTACGTCCGCGGCGGCGATCCGAATTCGGCCGGGGAGATTCCGAATCCGACGAGCGATCCGGCCGGAGGCGAACAGGCCGTTTTCGTCGTCTCGTCCTCCGGCGGCGAGCCGAAGCGCTTGGGCGATGGGGGCGGTCCGGCGATCTCGCCCAAAGGCGACCGGGTCGCCTTCACGCAGAAGGGCAAAGTCTTCCTCTCACCGCTCGACGGCTCGGAGAAGCCCTCCCCCGCCTTCCAGGCGCGCGGGCGGTCCGGCCATCTCGAATGGTCCCCGGACGGACGGCTCCTCGCGTTCGTCTCCGGGAGGGGTGGGCACTCGTTCGTCGGCGTCTTCGACCCCGAGAAGAAAGCCATCCGCTGGCTCGCGCCGAGCGTCGACTTCGACGGCGAGCCCGCCTGGTCCCCCGACGGAAAGCGCATTGCGTTCGCGCGGATCCCCTCCTCCCCCGCCGCGCGCGAGATCCTGCGCCCCCATCGGGAGGGGCCGCCCTGGTCTATCCTCGTCGCCGACCCCGCGACCGGCGAGGCGAAAACGGTCTTCCGCGCCGACGCCGGCAAGGGAAGCGTGTTCCGGGAGATCGTCGCGAGGGACCAGCTCGCCTGGGTGTCGGGCGACCGCATCGTCTTCCCATGGGAGAAGGACGGCTGGACGCACCTCTACGCCGTGCCGGCCTCCGGCGGAACGCCGACGCTCTTGACCCCGGGGGCGTTCGAGGTCGAGCAGGTCACCCTCTCCCCCGATCGGACGCGGGTCTACTACACCTCGAACCAGGACGACATCGAGCGGCGGCACATCTGGAGTGTGATGCTGACGGGCGCCGGCACTCGCCAGCCGACCGCGGTCACCTCCGGGGACGGCCTCGAGTGGTCGCCGGCCGTCGTTTCCAGCGACGACGCCATCGTTTTCGTGCAATCCGGCGCGAAGAAACATCCGACGCCGGTGATTCGTTCGGGCAACCGCGCGGGAGAGCGCGAGCTCGCTCCCGGCACGGTCCCGGCGGAGTTTCCGGAAGCTTCGCTCGTCGTGCCCGAGAACGTGATCTTCCCCTCGACGGACGGGATGCCGATCCACGCGCAGCTCTTCCGTCCGGCGGGAATCAAAGCGGGCGAACGGCGGCCGGCGGCGATCTTCTTCCACGGCGGATCGCAGCGCCAGATGCTGCCCGGCTGGCACTACATGTACTACTACCGCAACGCCTACGGCTTCAATCAGTACCTGGCGAGCCGCGGCTTCGTCGTCCTCTCGGTCAACTACCGGAGCGGCATCGGATACGGAATGGAGTTCCGGGAAGCCGTCGACTACGGCGCGAAGGGCGCTTCCGAGTATCGCGACGTCGCGGGCGCGGGCTTGTACATGCGAAGCCGCCCGGACGTGGACGGCGCCCGTATCGGCCTGTGGGGAGGATCGTACGGCGGGCTGTTGACCGCGCTCGGCCTCGCGCGCGGGTCGGATCTCTTCGCGGCCGGCGTCGATCTGCACGGAGTGCACGACTGGAGCGACTGGTTCCACGACGTCATGGGGGAAGACGACCGGTTCCACCCGGAAGAGCGGCGGCTCGCCTTCGAGTCGTCGCCAATGGCGGACGTCAAGAACTGGCGCTCGCCGGTGCTCCTGATCCACGGCGACGACGACCGCAACGTCCCGTTTCAGCAGAGCGTCGACATCGCCGCGGCCTTGCGCGGGAAGGGCGTCGAAGTGGAGGAGTTCATCCTTCCCGACGAAGTGCACGACTTCCTCGTCCACGCTCACTGGCTCGAGGTGTACCGACGGACGGCGGAGTTCCTGGAGCGAAAACTGAAGAAGTGAACCGGCGGCCCGTCTACTCGACCGAGAAAGGGCGTCTCTGCCCCCGATGCGGCTGGCCCGCCGACGACTGCCACTGCGCTTCCTCGCTCGGCGAGCCGGCGGAGGCCGTGCCGGAAAAGATCACCGTCCGGCTGCGCATCGAGAATCGCGCGTCGGGAAAGAGCGTTACGGTCATGGACGGCCTGCCGCAGAACGCGGCGTTTCTGGAGGCCCTGGCGAAGGAGATGAAGCGCGCCTGCGGCACCGGCGGCCAGACCGTCGAGAAAGGCATCGAGCTTCAGGGAGACCAGCGGGAGCGCCTGCGCGACCTGCTCGGCAAGAAAGGATGGACCGTCAAGGGTTGATCCGGCGCGCCGCTCTTCTGATCGCCCTTCTCCCGTAGGTCCTCTCCTCAGAGCCACCGGGTCCCGCGGCTTCGACGGGATCGCGGTCCACTGCGAGATCTACCCACCGGCTCCGTAATCTCGACCGGAGAGTCCACGTTGATCCGATCAGGGGAACTCTTTCTTCGATCGGAGGCGCCATGACTCCGGTAACTCGGCTCATCCTGCGGGCAACGTCTCTTTTCCCATTCATCTTCATCATCGCCGGCGCGGCCCTCGCCCAGGACGAGATCTTCGCGGTGAACGGTCTCGGCTACATCGTGGTCCAGGGGCGGACTCTGAATGGCAACGTCGCCCCCAATCGAGTGTTGACCGGAGGCTCGACCGGTCTCGCGGGGCCTGTCGGGATCGCCGTCGACACGACCCACAACGAGCTCATCGTTTCGAACGTGGCCGGATCCGTGACCGTGTACACGCGGCTGGCGCTCGGCGATGCCGCGCCGCTCCGCACGATCTCGGGCGCCGGCACGGGGCTGAACACTCCGGGAGGCCTTGCGCTCGATCTCGCACACAACGAAATCTTCGTGACGAACCGCGGATCGTCGGCGCAGTCGATCACCGTCTATTCCCGAACCGCCTCGGGGAACGTCGCGCCCGTCCGCACGATCGCCGGCCCGGATACGGGATTGAACAGCCCGGGCGGCGTCACTCTGGATCTGGCGAACGACGAGATTTACGTCACGAGCCCGGTGCTCGACTCGGTCCAGGTTTTCGCGAGGACCGCCTCCGGCAACGTCGCCCCGAAGCGGACGCTGGCCGGCGCCGCCACGAACCTCCAAACGCCGTGGCTCGCCGTGCCCGACTCCGCGCACAACGAGCTCTACGTGACGAATTCCGGCGGCAATTCCGTCACGGTCTACCCGCGAACGGCGTCGGGCAACACGGCTCCTTCGAGGACGATCGCCGGAGAAAAGACGTTGATGGACAGTCCCCGGGGCCTCGTCCTGAACGCAGTGACCGACGAGCTCGTGATCGCCAACTTCGGAACCATCAGCAACGGCTCAGTGACCACGTTCGCGCGGACGGCGAGTGGAAACGCGACGCCCCTTCGGTCTCTCTCGGGAGAAGCGACGTTTCTCCACAACCTTCAGGACCTGGACGTCACGAACGCCATCCCGACCGGTTTCACCCCCGTGACGCCCTGCCGCGTCGTCGACACTCGGCGTGCCGCCGGACCCCTCGGCGGTCCCGCGTTGAACCCCTTCGCCGATCGCATCTTCACGATTGCCGGTCAGTGCGGCATCCCGGAGGGGGCACGTGCGGTCGCGTTCAACTTCACGATCACGCAGCCCAACCGCGCCGGAGATCTGCGCGTCTTTCCCGGAGCGGCGACCCCGCCGATCGTCTCGAGCCTGAACTGGCGGCCCGGCGAGACCCGGGCCAACAACGCGGTCCTTCAGCTTGGCGCCGACGGAGAGATCACCACGCGCGTCGACGAGGACGGCGGCAGCGTCCACTTCGTCGTGGACGTCACCGGATACTTCCACTAGGAGACGGAGGCGAGGGAGGGGCGCCTCAGGGAGGCGGCGGCGCGAAGGACTGATTGGGGAACGGATTCCCCTTCGGCTTCTGCACGACGTTGAAGCCGTGGTTGGTCGCCTGGTGGCAGGCGTTGCACCCCTCCGTCAAGGTGTCGAACGCCGCCGCGAACGCGCGGCGATCCTTCGCGGCGATCGCCTCGTCCAGTTTCTTCAGCGGTTCGGTGAGCATCGTTTCGATCGCCTGGTCGATCGGCACGGGCGCGTCCTTCCAGGTCGGATGGATCCGGGCGATGGCGGCGAAGCCTTCCTGGATCTCGCCGAGCTCGTAGCGGGCGAGCTCCCAGTTGCCGGCGTCGGCGGCGAGCCAGAGCTTTGCGTGGCGCATCTGCTGGAACGTCATCTGCTCTCCGAGATCCGGGACGTACCCGGCAGCCCCGGGCGCCGCGGCGGGCGCCGGAGTCGCTGCCGGCGTGGCCGCGGCGGGCGCCGGAACGGGAGACTGGCGGCAGGCGGCCGCGAGCGTGGCGAGAAGGACCACGGAAAGGCGCGAGTTCGGCATCGGCTTGACCTCCACGGGCCCGACTTTCCGCATATTAGCCCCCGGCGCGCCAGACCGCCCCGCCTTGCCTTTTCCGCCTCTCCGTGAGAGTCTTCGCCGTCCCCGAGCGGCCGCCGGCGCTGCCGGCGCGAGCGGCCCGGGTCGCGAACGTAGGCCTCGCCGGCGATTCCTCCGTTCTTCCAAAGAACAAGCCGGATGCGTTGACAGCGGATTGCCGCCCGCCGGGCGGAGCCGCGGAAAGAGATCTCCGTATGCCTTTCACTCGTTTCGGACTCCATCCCGACCTGATGCGCGGGGTCAGGGACATGGGCTATTCGCGCCCGACGCCGATCCAGCTCGATGCCATTCCCCCGGCGGTCGAAGGCCGCGACGTCATGGCCTGCGCGATGACCGGCAGCGGCAAGACCGCGGCGTTCCTGCTTCCGATCCTGCATCGCCTGATGGGGAAGAAGCGGGGAGTCACGCGCGCCCTGGTTCTGACGCCGACACGGGAGCTCGCGGCGCAGATCGACGAGCACGCCCGTGAGCTCGCCGTCCACACGCCCCTCTCCTCCGCGGCGGTTTTCGGCGGCGTCGGGATGGGACCGCAGGAGCACGCCTTCCGCACCGGCGTGGACGTGATGATCGCGACGCCCGGCCGCCTCCTCGATCATTTCCGCTTCCCTTACGCGAAGCTCGAGGGCCTCGAGGTCCTCGTTCTGGACGAGGCCGACCGGATGCTCGACATGGGCTTCCTGCCCGACATCCGGCGCGTCCTGAAGCACCTCCCGGCCCGGCGGCAGACTCTCTTTTTCTCGGCCACCATACCGGGGCCGATCGTGCAGCTCTCGCGGGAGATGCTCCGCGATCCCTTCACCGTCAACCTGGAGCGCGCCGCCGCTCCGGCGGTCGGGATCACGCAGGCGGTCTATCCGGTGCCCCAGAACATGAAGGCGCCACTCCTCGGGGAGCTGGTCCGGCGAGGAGACATCCAGAACGCCATCGCTTTCACGCGCACCAAGCATCGTGCCAATCGGCTCGCCGACGCGCTGACCCGGCAGGGCATACCCTGCGAGCGCATCCACGGCAATCGCAGCCAGCTCCAGCGGACCCAGGCGCTCGCCGGGTTCAAATCCGGAAAGTTCCGCGTGCTCGTCGCCACGGACATCGCCGCGCGCGGTATCGACGTCGAAGCGCTCTCGCACGTCGTCAATTTCGACGTGCCGCACGTCCCGGAGGACTACATCCACCGGGTCGGTCGCACCGCCCGGGCCGAGCTCACGGGCGACGCGTTCACGTTCGTCTCGCCGGAGGAAGAGAGCGATCTCAAGGCGATCGAGCGGGCGATCGGGAAGCGGCTGCCGCGGATCACGGTGCCGGGCTTCGACTACGCGAAGCCCTCCGCGGAGCGGTTCGAGGTTCCGCTGGCCGAGCGCATTGCGACGATCCGCGCCCGAAAGGCGGAGGAGCGCCGGCGTTCGAAGGAGAAGGCGGAGCGCCGGGCCGCACACCAGGCCGCGGCCCGGGCGCGCGAGGAGCAGAAGCGCTTCCGTCCGGCGCCGTCTCGTCCGCACGGATCGTCCCGCCCGGCACCGCACCATGCGACGGCGGCGGCCCCGAGGTGGGGCCGGAAGGTCTAGGCGGGCCGGCGGGGCGAGGCCGCGAGCAGGACCGGGTTCACGGAAATCCCCCGCGGCCGGCGCCAGTGCGCGCGGGGCCGCCGGCCTATTTCCCGACGCCTCCGTAAACGGGGAGCATTTCCCGGGCTGCAACGGCCGGACGCGGCTCCTCGACCGGACGGCCGGGAAGCGCGGGAACGCTCTGCCCGGGGAACGCCGGCAGCGGAACGTTGCGGCCGCGGGCGTAGACCTCGTGGCGCCCGCGCGTCTTGTACCACTCCGCCAGCGAAGCGGTCTGAAACATCTCCTCGATGATCTTCCGCCAGCCGACGCCGGTGTTGTACGCGCAGAAGGAGATCTCTCCCATCTGGGTCGCGTACGGGATGATGCACATCTCGGTGCGGCGGAAGTCGTAGTTGAAGAGATCCTGGAACCACATCCCGCCGACGAAGAAGACGCGCCAGGAATGGCGGTTCCTCCGCGTGAATCCGAGCTTCCCCCCCGTGTGGCCGTCCATGATCTGCGCGAGCTTCCAGGGCGTGAGCCCCGCCGGGATCCCCTCGGGACGCAGATTGCGAAGCAGCGAGAGCGCGACCTGGAGCGCCGTCCAGATCTTCCGCCGGCCCGAGTCGGTCACGGCGCGGATGTCCGAGAGGAGACGGTCCACGTCGAGGATCGCGGGAACCGTGACGGCGGATCGGGTCTTCTCCTCGACCAGCATCATGGTTCCGATGCCGCAGTTGGGGTGGCAGCCGCACTTGAAGGATCCCCACTGCGACTCGAGCCCGCCCAGGAGATCCTTCAGGTCGGAGAAGGGCCCGGAGGCGGAGAGGGGAAACCAGTCGCGCATCGGCTCGCCAAGCCCGGCCTGGCTCTTCACGTCGTGCGCCAGGTGCGAGAGCGTGTACCGCTGCCGTTTCCGGGTCTCCTCGTCGATCTCCTCATCCCGGCCCGTGAAGGAGACGGGCTGGAAGGCGACCGCGTTGACCTTGTCGATGTTCTCGATCGCGAAACGCAGGATGTCGCCGACCTGGTTGTTGTTGACGCCGTTGACGATCGTCGTGACGAGCGTGATGTCCACGCCGTGCCGGCGCAGGTTCTCGATCGCCCGGAGCTTCACGTCGTAGAGATTTCCGACCTTGCGGTGCTGGTTGTTCTCGTTCCCGACGCCGTCGAACTGGAGATACGCGAACCGCAGCCCCGCCTCCGCGGCCTCGCGCGCGAAATCCTCCTCCTGCGCGAAGCGGACGCCGTTGGTCGCGCACTGCACCGAGAAGTAGCCGAGCTCGCGGGCGTAGCGGATCGCCGCAAGGAAGTGGGGCGAGAGCGTCGGCTCGCCGCCGGAAAACTGGACCGACAGCTGGCGGCGCGGCTTGATCGACACGGCGTCGTCCAGCAGCTTCTGGACTTCTTCCCACTCGAGCTCGTGGACGTAACCGACCTGGTTGGCGTCCATGAAGCACGGGTTACACATCATGTTGCAGCGGTTGGTCAGGTCGATCGTCAGGACGGCGCCGCGTCCGTACTTGATCGAGGAGGCCCCGTGGTTGTGGAGGCCGTCCTTGGGGATCGTGAAGTCGCGCCCGGGGTAGAGGCTCTCGAGCCGTCGAAAGAAGGCCGGGTCGGTCGAAAGGACGTCCTCGAAGCTCCCGTGCTTCGGGCAGTCCTTCTTCATGCGGATCTCCCCGTCCTCCTCGACGATCCGGGCCGGAATCTGGCCGGGATTGCCGTCCACGAGCACCTTCCAGTCGGCGTTGCCCGACAGGATCTGCTCCCGGACTTCGGGGACGCACCGCGGGCAGAGGGAGTCGGTCTCGCGCGGAAATCCGAGGGGCGGAAAAGTGCGCTCCCGCTGCTTGAGCAGGGGCGCGGGGGCCCAGCGCGGCTGGACACGACGCTCCGGGAAGTAGGAATCGAGCGCCCGTGAGACCTTCCAGACGGCTTCCGCCGCTGCCTGCACGCCCGCATAGATCTTCTTGCGCATCATCCTCTTTCCGGTTGCCGCAGCGGTTTGCGTCTTCCGTTCTCCGTGTGCCTGATTGGAAGTGTCCGCCGTCGCTGATGGAATTCTACTTGAAATCTTCACGGGGCGAAGCTTCCGGCCGGCCGGCCGCGAGCCTCTCCGGCCCGAACCGCGAGAGCGAAAAAGGCGAGAGATCGGGCACCGGGCGGCCGCAGAGCAGGTCCGCGAGAAGGCGGGCCGTGGCGGGGGCGAGCAGGATGCCATGACGGTAGTGGCCCGTTGCAAAGTAGAGACCGGCGACGCCGCAGCCTCCCAGGATCGGAAGGCCGTCGGGAGTTCCGGGGCGTAGTCCCGCCCAGGCGGTCACGAAGCGTCCTCTCGGAATCGCCGGCCAGAGCCGCGTCGCTTCGGCGATCAGATTCCCGACCGCGCCCGCGGTGACCCGCTTCTCGAAGCCGGCGCGCTCGAGCGTCGACCCGAGCAGGAGCCGTCCGCCCTCGTGAGGCGCGAGATAGGCGTCCCTCGACTCGACGATCGTCTCGGGAGCATCGCCGGGAAGGGCGAGCTCGACGATCTGGCCCCGCACGGGTTCGACCGGGACGGGAAACGGAAGGTCGCGGTCGAACCCGGCCCAGGCGCCGGAGGCGTTCACGACGACCCCCGCCTCGATGACTCCGGAGCTCGTCTCGACGCCGCGGCAGCGACCCGAGACGACCCGGAATCGGCGCGCCGCGGTCTCGGTCCGCAGGTCGACGCCGCGCCGGCGCGCCGACTCCGCGAGCGCGCGCGTCAGTCGTCTCGCGTCCACGACGCCTTCGTCGGGAAAGAGACGCGCCGCCCGGACGGCCGCCGCGCCTTGGCCGAGGCGCCGCGCGATCTCCTCGGTCCCGACGGTCTCGACGGCGAGGCCGCGATTCGTCTGCCAGTCGTACTTCGCGAGCGCGCGCTCCTCCGCCTCGTTGCGCGCGCAGCGCAGGAGTCCCGTCCGGCGGTAGCCGACCGCCTCGCCCGTCTCTTCCTCCAGGCCGCGCGCCCACTCCGGATAGAGACGATGACTCTCGAGCAGAAGTTCGAAGTGCGGTCCCGGCGAGGGACTGTCGGATTGCGGCACGAGCATGCCCGCGGCCGCCCACGACGCTTCCTGGCCGGCCGGCCCGCGGTCGAGCACCGTCGTTCGCACGCCCCGACCGGCGAGCTCTCGAGCGAGGGAAAGCCCGATGACTCCCCCGCCGACGACGAGAACGTCCGGTTGCTCGCTCCGACTCGATCCCGAGCTCGCGCGGGCCGTTCGTTCGGTCTCCACGCGACGATCCTATCCGCGGGCCGCGGCTCGGAGAGCCGCGCGGGAAATCGGCCGGCGGAACCGCATGTTATGGTGTGGCGCTTCTCGAAAGGAGCCCCATTTTGAAGAGACAGACCGCCTTCGTCGCCTCGGTCCTATGCGCCGCCGCCCTCCTGGCCGCCGCCACGGGCCTCGCGCAGACGGCCAAGAAAGGGAAGAAGAAGATGACCGCGCCGCGCGACTACGCCAACACCCTCGCCACTCTGCAAACGGACCAGGGCGACATCACGATCAAATTCTTCTTCGACAAGGCTCCCAACCACGTGAAGAACTTCGTGGATCTCGCCGCGTCCGGATTCTACGACGGGACGATGTTCCACCGGGTCATACCGGGGTTCATGATCCAGGGGGGCGATCCGCTGACGAAGAAACCGGAGGATCCGCGCCAGCCCTACGGGACCGGAGGCAACGGTAAGAACATGGTCAAGGCGGAGTTCAACGACACGCCGCACAAGCGCGGAATCGTCTCGATGGCGCGCGCTTCGGACCCGAACTCCGCGTCGTCTCAGTTCTTCATCGTGGTGAAGGACTCGAACTTCCTGGACGGGCAGTATTCGGCATTCGGCGAAGTGGTCTCGGGAATGGAGGCAGCCGACAAGATCGCCAACGTGCCCCGCGACGCGAAAGACCGGCCGAACACGCCGGTCCGGATCAAGAAGGTCGTGCTGTCGGAGGCCAAGAGCTGAAGAGCGCGTCCGCGGCCCGACGCCGGCGGACCGCCCCGGCCGGCGGCGCTCCTTCCGAGGAGCGCGAAGCCGAAATGGATCTCTTTCCTCCCGGCTACGCGGGGCTCGCCCGTCTCGCTCGCCGCGCGGGCTGCGAGCCGCACACCGTCCAGACTCTCCCGGGCGACGTCGGCCGGCGCCGTTACTTTCGTCTGATCCTGGCCGGCGGAGCGAGCGTGCTCGGCGTCGCGTATCCTGCGGAGGAAGCCGATTCGAGACGGCGCTGGGTGAAGGCGCGCGCCGCGCTCGAGGAGCGCCTTCGCGTGCCGCGATTGATCTCGGACGACGGCGAAGGCAATCATCTCGTCGAGGATCTGGGCGCGGAGGATCTCGCCGCGCGCCTCTCGGCGCAGCCCGGGTCGCGGCCGGACGGCATCGCATCCGCGGTCCGGGCGGCCGCCGAGATCGCCTCGCTCCCGGATCCCGGCGTCAATCCGGAATTCGACTTCGCTCTCTTCCGGCGGGAGCTCGAGCTCGCACGAGAGGCCGTCTTCGATCTCTACCTCGAGCGCCCTCTCCATTCCGCCGAGCGCGCGGCGCACGATCGGTTCGCCGACGCGCTCTGCCGCGAGATCCTCGAGCACCCGCGCGCGCTGTGTCACCGGGACTTCCACGGAAACAACCTGTTTCCCGTTCCCGGCGGCGAAGTCGCCGCGATCGATTTCCAGGATCTCCGGTCGGGACCCGACTCCTACGACCTGGCGTCGCTGCTCTGGGAACGCACGACGCTCGACTGGATGACGCCGGCGCTCGCGCGCGAGGCGATCGAGGACTTCTCCCGCCGTCGTGAGATCTCCGCCGGGGACTTCGCCCGCCGATTCAACCGCGTTCTCCTTCAGCGGGCCTGGAAAGTGTGCGGAACTTTCGCGCGCGCGGTGGCTCAGGGACGCGGCGAGATCTACCGGCGCTACCTCCCTGGAGAGGTCGCGCTCGTGGGACGACTCTTGACCGAATCCGGGCCGGACCGGGCCTTCGCCGGCGTGTACCGCGACCGTCTGTCGCCTCTGTTAAGCTAGATCCTTCGAGGAGAACCCTATGTTTGGCTCACTGGGCGTCCCGGAGCTGCTGATCATCCTGCTGATCGTCATCCTCATTTTCGGCGCCGGGAAACTGCCCCAGCTCGGAAAGGGACTGGGAGACGGTCTCCGCAACTTCAAGGACTCGCTCAAGGGCGGAGAAGAGGCGAAAGACAAGAAGAGCTCGTAGGCAGCCCTTGCGGCCGCCCGATTGAGCCGGTCATCCCGAGCGATCGCGAGGGATCCCCGGGGCTCGTCAGGCCGCAAGCGGAGGGCGGGGACAAGCCTCGCCCCTACCCGAAATGAGATCGCGCCCGAGGCGCGATCTCATTTCTTCTTGATGATGTCGGGTGAGACGCGACGCTTCTCGCGCGGGAGGCGGATGTTCAGAATCCCGACGCGATTGCGAAGCGTGTTGCGATGGATTCCGAGAGAGCTCGCGGCCCGGCCGAGATTGCCGGAGGAACGGCGCACCGCTCCCACGATGTACTTCTTCTCGAATTCCTTCTTGGCCAGGTCGAGCGAGATTCCGTGGGCGAGAAGCTCGTCGATGATCTGCTGGAGTTGCCCGTCCAGATTCACGTTCCTTCCCCCTGC
This sequence comes from Acidobacteriota bacterium, assembly GCA_046735265.1. Lineage (GTDB taxonomy): Bacteria > Acidobacteriota > Thermoanaerobaculia > UBA5066 > Gp7-AA6 > DATBFU01. The sequence continues at coordinate 15,472 of JBKPSZ010000111.1, forward strand.
AAAACGAATCGAGCGGAAGATCGGCATATTAGCAAAGCGGCGAAGGAAAGGAAGAGTTCGTGCCACGCGCGACTCGCGCGACAGCGAATTTTTTTTCGCGTGCCACGAGAATTCTCGTGCCAACCACCGGCGGTGTCGTCGTCGCGACGTGGCTCGCGCGTGCTGACAAAAAAAGAGAGGCGGCCGGGCCGCCTCTCCGAATAATCTTCGACGGAACGACTCGTCGGCGGAATGTCTACTTGAGCTCGACCTCGTCGCCGACTTCGATCAGACGGTAGGAGTCGATGATGCGTCCGATGGCCCAGCGATCCCCGACTTCGAGGATAGCCACCTCTCCGAGATAGGTTCGCGGAATCTCGGTACCCGGCGGCGGCGGAACGTTGACCCAGTACGTTCCTTTGGGCTCGATGCCGTATTCTCGGCCGCTCGAGTAACGGTAGATCGTCAGGAAGTCGCCGGGCTCGACGCCGTTCGCGATGCCGAGATCCACGATGACGGGCGTGTCCTGCCCGAGGGCGACGACGCCGTCACGCGAGTAGATGATCCGACCCTGCGGCTTCCCCGATTCCGGATCACAGGCGACGGCGGAAGGAGAACGCCGCGCAAGGGGGATCGGAATCGGCTCGAACCGCTTCAGGAAGGCGCCGAGAGGGATGTCGGTGCAGGACTCGGTCACGCGCAACACCGCCGTGTGTCCATAGACGCAGAGAATCACGCCCCGGCCGCGGTACTGGTAGAAGCGGCCGAGCGGCTGGCCGTTCGTCGGGCTGACGACCTCGTTCTCGGGGGTCACGAGCCAGTACTCCTCGCCGGGACGGAGACCGCGATCGGCTCCGGCGTCGAGGTAGAGAAGGTCGTTCCAGGCGAAGTCGACCTGCTCGGCCACGTCCTGCGCGCTTTGAACCTGCGCGACGAACGCCTCGGAATACCCGCCCAGATAACCGAAGCAGTAGAGGTCGCTCTCGTAACCTGTCGGCTTGGGCGCGGCTTCCAGAGTGGCCGGGGCGGTTTGGGCCGATTCCTGGACGGCCACGGGCGAGGAGGCCTGGCCGCCGGCGAAGGCGGCAGGCGCCAGCACCAGAGCAGCAGCCAGGAGGCGGCGGCGAGGGAGACGCATGGCGACTCCTTGAAAAGATTCGGCGAAAAGTGCCTTGTGCTTAAATTTAGGCGGTTTCCGAGCGCCTGTCAAACGGTCTGATCCCGGCGAAAAGGAGCCGGGGCCGAACAAACTCTTTCCCCTCAGTTGTTCGAGGCCTGGGGAGCCTGGGGCTTTCGAGCCTGCTTCTCTTCGGATGAGGGGGTCGGGACCTTCAATTTCTTCAGCCGGTCCCGAGCCTTCTTGGCGAAATCGCTCTGGGGGTACTCCTCGAGGAGTCGGGAGTAATAGCGGGCCGCTTCGTCTTCCCGTCCGAGGCGGGTCAGGGTGCGGCCCTGATAGTAGAAGAGCTTGTCCTTGGCGCCGTAGTCCGGAAAACGCTCCTCCACGCTGCTGAAGCGGCCCATGGCGGACCCCAGGGACCCCTTGCGCATGTAGAAGAACCCGACGGAAAACTCGTGCTCGGCCAGAAGGTCGATGAGCTGTCGAACCCGCTCGCGCGCCGCGCCCGCGTAAGCGGAGTCCGGGTACTCGCGGATGAGCGCCTGGTATTGCTGGATCGCCTCCCGCGTCGGCGTCTGGTCCCGATCGGGCTTCCCGTGCTCCTTGTCGGAGCAGTAAGCGAACTGGTAGCGGGCGTAGTCGCGTTTGGGGGCGTCCGGATAACGGTTCAGGTAGTCGCGGTAGCGGTAGCGCGCCTCCGTATACGCGGAGGTGCCCCCCTGCCGGACGAAGGAGTCGGCGACGAGCAGGAGTGCGTCGCGGCCGACCGGATCGTTCGGATAAGTCTCGAAGACGAAGCTCAGGTACTTGCGCCCCTGCTCCCACTTCTTCTTTTCGATCAGGGCCTTGCCCTTCTCGAAGAGCGCCTCCTTCGGGGTCGTCAGCAGCTCCTGCGTGAGCTTGTCCGGCTTCTTCACGCCGCCGCTCGAGGCGCAGGCGGGTGCGAGGAGAAGAGACGCAAAAAGGGCGCATCCCACCGCCCCGAAGACGCGCCGCTTTCCCATCCGTCCCTTCCGAATCAAACCCGAACTCCTTCCCGAGCCGCGTTTCTCAGACGCTCGATCGCCTGCCGCGTGTCGGCCTCCCCGTAAATCGCCGTACCCGCGACGAGAATTTCCGCTCCGGCCCCGACGAGCACCCCCGCATTGTCTGCGACGACGCCGCCGTCCACCTCGATCGGGACCTTCTGGCCCGCCGCCGCCGCCCGGTCTCGCACCCGTCGGACCTTCGGGACGCTTCCGGGCAGGAAGGGCTGGCCGCCCCACCCCGGGTTGACCGACATGACGACGGCATAGTCGAGGTCCGCCCAGCAGGCTTCGAGCGCCTCGACGGGTGTTGCGGGATTCAAAACGGCGCCCGCTCTCGCGCCCCGCCGGCGGATCAGATCGAGGCAGCGCTGGAGGTGGTGGGTCGCCTCGACGTGCACGGAGACCCAGTTCGCGCCCGCGTCGAGGTATCGAGGGAGCGTCGCCTCGGGCCGCTCGATCATCAGGTGCACGTCGAGCGGAAGCTTCGTCGCCTTCCGCAGGGCTTCCACCACCGGCGGCCCGATCGTCAGGTTCGGCACGAAGTGCCCGTCCATGACGTCCACGTGCACCATGTCCGCGCCCCCCTCTTCCGCCGCGCGGACGGCTTCGGCCAGCCGCGCGAAGTCGGCGGCCAGGATCGAGGGCGCGATGCGGACGGTCATCGGGAAGCGGAGGGCCGCGGAGCCTCGGGGGGACGGGAGACGGTGAGCGACACGACCTCACGGCTGCCCAGCGGGTAGCCGGCCGGGGGGAATTGTTTCAGGATCGTATTGGGGGCGATCCCCTCGTAGGTTTCGTAGCGGGCGCTGCCGACCCGGAAGCCAAAAGTCTCCAGCCGCGCCTTCATCCGGTCGGCGTCCTGCCCGACGAGATCGGGCATCACGAAGCGCGTCTCCGGGAGACCCCGATTGGTCAGAACCGCGACCGCGACGTTGCGCGGGACGACCGTGTCGGGTTCCGGGTCCTGCGCCACGATCCCGGCGCGCGCCAGCGCGTCGCGATACCACGAAGCGGTTCCGAGCGTGAGGGACTCCTCCCCGAGCTTCAAGGCCGCCGTCCGAGGCGGCAGCCCCGTGAGCTCGGGAACCCGGATCTCCCGGGGACCTCGCGAAAGCACGACGCGAATCGTCTGGTAGGGTTTCGCGAGCGATCCCCCTTCGGGCTCCTGCGCGAGCACGCGGTCGCGCGGGATTCGATCGTCGTGGCGCGACCGGCGGGCTTCCGGCTCGACGCGCAGCCCCGCCTGCGCCGCGATCCGGGCGGCCTCGGGGACCGACTTTCCGGTCAGATCCGGAACCGAGACGGTCCGGCCGACGATCGAGCCGCGGAAGGCGAACCACCCCGCCGCGACGAAGATCAGGACCAGGAGCGCCCCGTAGAAGATCCGGAACAGGACTCGGGCCATCCGGATAAACCTAACACGGCCACGCGGTTCCGTGCGATCGGGCCGGGGCCCGAATTGACAGGCCGGCATGCGATTTGCGACCTTAGGCCCGCATGGTCGAGGACACGAGCGAAACCCAGGAATGGTTTGGAGATCGGCGCTTCAAGAAAGTGGATCTGCACTGCCACTCGGTCTACTCGACCTTCAAATACTTCCGCATCGCCAACACCCGCGACTCCTACAACCGCCCCGAGGAGGTCTATCGCATCGCCAAGGAGCGCGGGATGGACTTCGTCACCATTACGGACCACGATTCGATCGACGGCTGCCTCTACCTTCTGAACAAGCACCCGGACCTCGACGACTTCTTCATCTCCGAGGAGGTCGAGACCTGGTTCCCCCACACCCGCCAGCGCATCCACGTCAACGTCTTCGGGATCGACGAGCGCCAGCACGCGGAGATCCAGAAGCGCCGCAGCGACATCTACGAGCTTCACGCGTATCTCCGCGAAGAGCGGATCCTCGCCTCGGCGAACCACATGTTCCAGAACTACCGGATGCGAAATTCCCCGCGACGCTATTTCGAAGAGATGCTCCGGATGTTCGACGTGTTCGAGGTGAAGAACGGCGCGATGGCGTCGCAGCACAACCGCCTCGTGGAAGACCTGATGTCCGTCGTCCGGGAAAAGCGGGGGGCGGTCTCCTTGGTCGCCGGATCGGACGCGCACACGCTCGGGCCGCTCGCCCTCGTCTACACCGTCGCCGAGGCCGAGACGCCCGCGGATTTTCTCGAGAAGGTCCGCGCCGGCGAGTGCTTCGTCTGGGGAAGCGAGATGGGCTTCCGAACGCTGCTCTCCGACGTCTATCGAATGGTGTTCCGATACTACGGAAGCGTCCTCGACTTGAAGAACCCCGAATTCACCCGTGGCGAGAAGGCGCGGCACCTGGCGCTCGCCGCGATGGGGGCGCCGTTCTCGGCCGCCGGCGTTCCGCTCGCGATCACGTCGCTCAACTATTTGAAGCAGATCTTCGTGTCGCGGCGGGTCGGCCAGAGGTTGCTCGAGCATCTGGACGACGGGAGGAAGCCGAGCTGAAGGGTCTCGAGTCCCTGGTCCTCAGTCCCGGGTCCGTTCGCTACCATCTTCCCGTGAACTCGTCGATCGATCTCCCCATCGGCGCCCACCAATCGATCGCCGGAGGCACGCCCCGGGCCGTCGAGCGCGGCATCGACGCCGGCTGCCGGGCGGTTCAGATCTTCGTCAAGAACAACAATCGCTGGGTCGGCAAGGAGATCGAGGACCGCGAGGCCCGCGACTTCCGCCGAGCCGTGCGACGGGCGGAGCTCACGCACGTCGCGGCGCACACGTCGTACCTGATCAATCTCGCCTCGCCTGTGGCCGCGCTACGACGGCAGTCGATCGACGCCTTGTGCGACGAGATCCGCCGATGTCATCGGCTCGGCATCCGGGACCTCGTCCACCACCCCGGCGCCCACGGAGGCGACGGCGAGGCGGGAGGAATCGCCCGGCTCGCCGCCGCTCTCGACGAGGTCTTCGACCGCACGGCGGGAACGCGGGTACGCGTGCTTCTCGAGACCGCCGCGGGCCAGGGCTCCTCCGTCGGGCATCGCTTCGAGCATCTGCGCGACGTCTTCGGAAGCCTGCGGGATCCCGGTCGCGCCGGCGTCTGCCTCGACACCTGCCATGTCCATGCCGCGGGCTACGACCTGACGTCCCGCCGTGGATACGAGAAGACGATCGACGAGCTCGCTCGAACCGTGGGTCTCGAGCGTGTCGCCGCAATCCACGTCAACGACTCGAAGAAGCCCCGAGGCTCCCGCGTGGACCGGCACGAGCACATCGGCCGGGGATACATCGGGAGGCGCGGATTTCGCCATCTCATGGGCGATCCGCGGCTCGCCGGGATCCCGAAGTTCCTCGAGACTCCGAAGGACCCCGCCCTCGACTTCGATCGCAGGAACCTGGCGGTCCTGCGCGAGCTCGCGGGCGTACGAGCGCCCCGGGCGCGAGCGGCGCGCGAGAAGCGCTCGGGCTAGCTCCGCGGCTTCCGCTTCGGCGCGGCCCTCGCGACCGCCCGAAACCGAAGGTCCGACGCCGTCCTCTCGTCGGAGCGCTTACAATCGCGGCGCGTGAAGCGGGCCGCTCTCCTGCCCCTCGCCGCGTCGGCGCTGCTCGTCGCCGCGGCCGCTCTCCGCCTCCCCCGGCCCTATTCGCTCCTCTCGGCTGAGACGAATCCGTTCCGTCGGACGCTCTCCCCGTTCGACGGGCGCTTGTACGCGCTCGCCCGGGCGGCTGCGCCGAGCATTCCTGTCGGGGCGAGAGTCGCCGTCGAGTCGGGCTCGGGGCGCGCCGGAGACTCGATTTACTGCGCGATGGTGGCGAGGAGTCTTCTTCCGGGGCGCGACGTCCGCGCGGTGCCGGCCGCGCCCGGCTGGAAGCCGGAGTTCCTGATTCGCGTCGGCGCGCGCGGCGCCGCTCGCCCGCCTGAGGCGCGCCCCATCTTTCGCCTCGCCGAGGGCGACGTCTGGAAACTCGCGAGTTGAGCGCGAGCGTCGTCTGGCTCTCGGCGATCCTGGCGCTCCCCGTCGTAGGTGGCCCTCTCTTGTCCCACCGCGCCTGCCGCGTGTTTCCGGCCCTCTGCCGGGTCGTCCTCGCCGGGGCGGTGGGAGGATTCCTCCTCTCCTTCACGATGACGCTCGCTTCGCTCGCCCATCTGCGCTGGAACGCGTCGGCTCTGGTCTTCGCGAGCCTCCTCCTCTCGGCGGCTCTCCGCCGGGCGCTCCGAGGCGAGGCGGCGGGGGTCGAGATCCTGCCGCCGACGGCGGGCGCCGAGACGGCTTCCGGCGCGTTCGCCGCGGCCGCGGTCGCGATCGCCTTCGTTTCGACGATCGCCGGAGCGGCGGCCTCGCCTGATCTTCTTCTCTTCTGGGGCCCGAAGGCGAGTGCCTTCGCGGCCGCCCGTACGATCGACACCGCATTCCTCGCGGGTCCCGCCGCGGCGTGGATGCATCCGTACTATCCGCCGCTCGCGACGAGCCTCTACGCGTTCGCGACCCTGTGGGCCGGTTCTTTTCCCTGGACGGCGGCGGCGCTGACGCTTCCGATCCTGCTTGCCTCCCTCGCGGCGGCCCTGCCTCCGCTCCTGCGAAGCGCCGCCGGTCCCGGGACGGCCGCCGCGGTCTCCGCGCTCGTGGTCTCGGCCCTCGCTCTCATTGCCACGGAAGCGGACGCCGCCGGCAACGCCGACGCGCTCCTCTGGTTGTACGAGATTCTGGGACTGGCTCTGCTGCTCGGTCCCCGGCCGACACCGCGTGTCGCGCTCCATCTCGCCGGTCTTCTTCTTGCGGGCGCGGCGACGACGAAAGTCGAGGCCCTTCCGTTCGTCCTGGCCGTCGCTTTCGGTAGCGCGGCGGGGCAACCGATTCGCTCGGGCCGTATTCGAGCCTTCGCGACGCTGATCGCGCCGACGGTTCTCGCTCTCGGCTCCTGGCTGGTACTCGGCCGGCTCCACCACGCCTTTTCCGGATACGGCGAGTACGGCAATCTTCTGGAGTTGCGCCTCGACCGCACCGGCCTCGTCCTGCGCGAGGTCGGGAAGGCGCTCGGAGAGTGCGCGGGAGGGCTTCCCTTTCTCGTTCCTGCCGCCGTCGTGATCTTCTGCCTCCCGAGGCTCCGTCACTTGCCCCTCCTGGCGGCCGGAGCGCTCGCTCTCTTCCTCGGGACGACCTACCTGCTGCCGGTTTCGGACCCGTCGCTCTGGATCGAGTGGTCCGCCGCCCGCACGCTGGCACCCGTCGCCGCGCTCCTCGCTCTCTCCGTCGCGGACGACCGCCGCCGGCGCCGGCCGAAGATCGCCGCCGCGGCGAGGAGCGAAGCTCCCGATATCGCTGCGCCGAGCCGGAACGAGCCGGGCGAGTAGCGCAGAACCGCCCGGTGCCGTCCGGGCGGCACTTCGAAACCCAGAAAGGCCCAGTTGTAGACGAGGAGCGGCACCTTCCGGCCGTCCACCGTCAGGCGCCAGCCGGGCCAGCGCGGGATCGAAGTGCCGACGAGCGCCTTCTCCTTGGCGTCGATCCCGAGCTCGAGCCGCTCGGCCGAATAGCGGACGATCTCGACCGATGCCGAGCCGTTGCCTCGCAACGGCTCGTCCGGGCCCTCGACCACGCCGGCCTCGGCGAAGTCCCGAATGGCCTTCAGGTGCTCCATCTGGCGCCACGGCTCGCGATCCCTGACGAAGTGGCGCGGGACGAACGCGCGAGGCAGGACCCCGGGGTTCTCGACGATTCGTCCGCTCGCGTCTTCCGCGAGAGTCCCCCAGCCCGCGGGAATCCCGCCGCCCGGGGACACGAACACGTAACGCACGTTCAGGAACGAGAGGAAAGGCCGGGTCGGATCGTCGATGCGGTTGTACCAGACGGGCTGCGGCACGCACCAGAGCGGGAACGTCTGGACGAGCGGCGCGAAAGTCATCGCTTCGTATCCACGCACGTCCTCGAGCTCGTAGAGTGTCGAAGCGTTCGGGACGAGCGCGTAGCCGACGGCCGCGAAGCGCCACGGCTCCCCTCGCGGGATGCGGTCGAAAAGCGGGATCGGCGGATAGAACGCGCGTGCCGGATATGTCGGATAGACCGAGTCCGCTTCGAGCCGGCGCTCTCCGAGAAGGAGGACGAGCAGGAACGCGGATATGAGGCGCCCCCGCCGCCGGATGCCGGGCACGGCGAGGAGAACCGCGCCCGCGGCGAGGGGCACGAGCTGCACGAGCGAGTGGTCGCGGAGCTGCGCGGCCGTCATCCCGATCGTCTCGAGGCGCGGCCGGAGCCGGAGGTTCAGCAGGACGAGCGCGAGGCCGACCGCCGCCGCGGCGATTCCGAATGCGCGGGCCCGCTTCGGTTCCTGCTCGAGGAGATCCGCGCCGAGCGCGGCGAGTCCGGCGGTCGCGAAGGCGGCGAACATCGCCAGGCGGTCGTTCAAGGCCATGTCGAAGCCCGGGACTTTCGCGAGCACGTCGGCGAACCCCGGCAACCTCGCCCAGGCGGCGAGTCCGACCGCGCCCGTCAGGGCGAGAGGCCACTTCTCGCGCCGGCGGGATGCGAGGCCGAGCAGGGCGAGGGGAAGGAGAAGCGACCCGGCGTAGCTCGCCGGCTCGATGATGTTCGGGTCGAACCTCCCGCGGCCGCGCTCACCGAAGGAGTAGGGGACGAGATCGATCGACGATCGCTCGAGCGCCAGGCCGATCGGCTCGGAGCGCCGGGCTTCCGCGAACCAGGTCCGCCTCGCGCGGAGCTCTGCCGTCCAGCGAGCCGCGTCGAGAAACGGAAGGAGGAAGACGGCGGAGAGCCCGAGCGTCAGGGCGCCGGCCGCGGCGGCGAGGCGCAGACTCGCCGGGCGCCGCTCGCGCGGGGCGGCAGCCAGATCGAAGAGAAAGAACACGCCCCCCGCCGCGACGGCGTGAAGGAGCGTCTCCGGATGTCCCGCGGTCGTGATGAGGAGGAGCGCCCCGACGATCACACCGAGGGCCCGTCGATCGGCGTCGCGCGCGAGACGACGGAGCCCGAGCAGCAACAGGGGGAACGGCGCCGCCGCAGTCGAGAGCGGATATCCGGCGTAGAAGACGAGGTAGTCGCAGAAGGCCCAGCCCGAGGCGCCGAGAAGCGACGGAAGCCCGGCGCATCCGATCTCCCGCAGATAGAGATAGGCCGAGAGCAGCGCCAGGAAGCACCGAAACGCCATCTCGAAGGTCCAGGCGGAGGAGAGGGGAAGGAGGAGACCGGCCCACGTGGTCGGATGGAACAGCTGCGGCTGCTGCGTCGCGAGCAGAGGCTCGCCGGCGAGGAGGAAGCGGTTCCAGAGCGGGATCCGTCCGGTCTTGATCGCCTCCCGAGCCGCCTTGCGCCACGGGATCTCCTGATAGGCGACGTCGGACAGGGTCGGGTTGTGGCCCGGGCCGATCCCGCTCGTTTCGCGCAGGGCGGCGAGCGGATAGTCGTTGTACGCGATGTCGAGAGGCGCGTACACGCCCGCCGTACAGAGGGCGCGGCCCATCAAGAGGAAGGGACCGAGAAGGAGAAAAGCGGCGGCGGTCCAGCGGATCGGCGAGACGAAACGCCGTGCGAGGAGCAGGGTCCCGCCCGCCGCGCCGAAGTAGACCGCGAGGAGCCGCAACACCGCCATGCGAAACGCTCTCTAGCAGAGCGGCGCGGGTGCCGCGCCTACGGCGCGCCCTCCTCGACGCCTCCTTCGTAGTAGTCGAGCCCGGAGTGGTCGAGGACTTCTTCACCCACCAGAATCCGCAGAGTGTTCGTCAGCTTCAGGTGCTGAATGAAAAGGTCGTGCTCCGGCCGCAGGTCGGCGCGCGACATCGGGCTCTTGAAATAGAACGAGAGCCACTCCTGAATTCCCGAAAGGCCCGCGCGCCGCGCGAGATCCAGGAACAGGATCAGGTCGAGAACGACCGGTGCGGCGAGGATCGAATCGCGGCAGAGAAAGTCGATCTTGATCTGCATCGGCTGCCCGAGCCAGCCGAAGATGTCGATGTTGTCCCACCCCTCTTTCGCATCGCCGCGCGGCGGGTAGTACTCGATCCGCACCTTGTGGAAGTAGTCGCGATAGAGCTCGGGATACAAGTCCGGCTGGAGGATCGCGTCGAGGACCGAGGCCTTGCTGACCTCCTTGGTCCGGAACGAGCCGGGATCGTCCAGGACTTCGCCGTCCCGGTTCCCGAGGATGTTCGTCGAGAACCAGCCCTGCAACCCCAGCATGCGCGCGCGCAGGCCGGGGGCGATGATCGTCTTCATCAACGTCTGCCCGGTCTTGAAGTCCTTTCCGGCGATCGGGACCTTTCGATCGCGGGCGAGCTCCGTCAGCGCCGGGATGTCCACCGTCAGGTTCGGCGCGCCGTTCGCGAACGGAATTCCGGCCGAGATCGCGGCGTAGGCGTAGATCATCGAAGGAGAGATCTCGGGCGAGTTCTCCCTCAGGCCGCGCTCGAAGGCGGAGACCGATTCGTGCACCGCGGAGGGCTCCGCGTACACCTCGGTCGAGCCGCACCAGACCATGACGAGTCGCTGCACTCCGGTCTTCCGGCGGAAGCCTTCGATGTCTTCGGCGAGCGCGTCGGCCAGATGTTTCTTGGTCGGGGCCTGCTTGCGGTGTTGGCCGTCCAGGTTGCGGACCCAGGCCCGTTCGAAAACCGCGGGCCAGGGCGAAAGCGCCGAGAGCTCCCCCTTGACCGCCGCGAGCATCTCGGAGGGCACGACGCCCGCCTTGACCGCGGTCTGGAACGCGTCGTCGGGAAAGATGTCCCAGCCGCCGAAGACCAGGTCCGAGAGGCGGGCCAGCGGGACGAGCTCGTGAATCGGCACGAACCGCGGCGCCGTGCGCTTGCCCAGGCGCAGCTTCTGCATCTGCGTGACGGATCCGAAGGGACGCGCCAGCCCCTTCTCGATCAGGTGGACTCCGGCCACGAGCGTCGTGGCGACGGCTCCGAGGCCGGGAAGGAGCACTCCGAGCTTCCCCTCGGGCGGCGCGATGTCGCGCGCGAGCTCGGGGTAGAAGCTTGTCCGGTCGCTCATGCGGGTTTCCTTTCGGCGTGTCGCCGGTCGAGCGCCAGGAGCACGAGGAAGAATATCGGCGCGCCGACGGCCGTGAGAACGAGAAACCAGTTTGCCTTTCCGAAGAGAGAAAGCGCAAGGACGAGATAGATGAAGTCGCGCCGGGAAAGGGCGTCGGCGAAGCGCGACACCGCGGTCTCCGAGGCGGAGACCGACGTGAAGAGCGGGCCCTCCTTCGGCGCGCGCATCGTCCGGACATAGACGAACGCCGCGGAGGCGAGCGTTCCGCCGACGGCGAGCGCCCCCAGGAGGAGCGGCCACCTCTCTCCGATCGCCCGGCTCCATCCGATCGCCATGGCGGAGAAGACGGCCGAGTGCACGACGTTGTCCCCCCAGAAGTCGAGGACCCCTCCAAAGCGGGACTCCTGGAACTTCAGGCGCGCGAGCTCTCCATCGCAGCCGTCCAGGATGGAGTGGAGGAGAAAGAGGAGCGCCCCGACGGTTTCGAAGGCGGCCCGCGAGGAGAGGAAGAACAGCGCGCCGACGAGCCCGATGGCGACGGACACGAGGGTCATCTGGTTCGGCGTGATCGAGGTCGCGGCGAGGCGGCGGGAGACCGCGAGGGAGATCTTCCGCTCGAAGTGGCGCGACATGAATCCCTCGGTGTCCTTGACGAGCCCGTCGAGCAGCCAGCGCTCCGCCCGCGGCAGATCCTCCCGCGCCCGGACCTCGACGCCGAGCTCCCGCGCGGGGCGCCCGGCCGCGAGCTCCCGCACCTCCCCGGTTCTCAGGACGCGGTTCCACGGAAGGACCACGGCGTCCGAGGGAGCCGCCTGTCCGCCGGCGAGTCGCGCGCCCGTCCCCTCGACGGCGCGGCCGACGGGATCCGAGGCCGACGCGACGGCGACTGTCGAAAACCCCGCGCGCGAGGCTGCGAGGGCCGTGCGGCGGATCATCGGAAGCCCGAGCAGGACGGTCTCCGGAGGGACCGGCGCGGGACCGTCCGGCGGCACCAGGAGGAGCGCGCTCGAAGGGCTCACGGCGCCGCCTCGACCGTCCGTCGCTCGCCCCCGCGGAGGCTCGATTCTCTCGCGCGGAAGAGGAGCGAGGCGCACAAGAGCGCCTCCTCGAGATTGCGGCCGCGCGCTGCGGAGTCCCGCACCTCGACGAGAAAATCCTCGATGACGCCGGCGAACCACTCCGGGTGGTGCGAGCCCTCCGCGATCGAAGGGAAGTCCCAGGCGACGGCGGCCGGTCGAGAGTCTTCGAAGAGCTCGAGGCGCCCGCCGTCGAGAACGAGCCGGCCCTTCTCGCCTTCGATCTCGACCCGGTTGCCGCGGCGATCGGCCGCCCAGGTCAGGAAGATCCGGGCGTCCGCTCCGCCCCAGTCGAGTCGGACCTCGGCCGTGTCCTCGAGCGGCAGTGCCGTGTGCCGTCGCGTCTCGAGCCGCGCGGAAAGCGCCGTCGGCGAGCCGGGGAGCCACCGCGCGAGCACGTAGAAGGCGTGCCAGCCGTGATCGACCAGGATGCCGCCTCCTGAAAGTGCGGGATCCCCCCGCCAGTTCGCGGCGCCCGCCGCGGCCGCGGGCTGCGTCCGGAGCGTCTCCCAGGAGACCCGGCGCACTTTCCCGAGCTTCCCCTCGCGCACGAGCCGGGTGATTCGGTCGAGCGCCGCCGCGTGCGCCCAGTTGTGAACGGTCACGAGAGCCCGCTCGCCGCGGCGGGCGAGGTCGGCGAGCGGTACCAACTCGTCGGGCGAGATGCCGAGCGGCTTCTCGCAGAGAACGTGGCATCCGGCCCGAAGGGCCGCGCTCGCAATCGGCGCGTGGAGCGCCGGGGGCGTGCAGATGTCCACGAAATCGGGAGCTCCCTCCGCGAGCAGCTCTTCCGGAGAGTCGAACCAGCGCGCGCCGGGAAAGGCTGCCTCGAACGCCGGCCGCCCTTCGGGCCGCGCGTCGGCGGCGGCGACGAGCGACACGTCGGGCCGCGCGGCCCAGCCGGGCAGGTGGCCGTTTCGGGCGACGTGCCCGACTCCGATCATCGCTCCCTTCAACACGGCGAGAGGACCCGACGCCGCGGCGTCAGTCGAGCTTCCACTCCCTCGCGAGCACGCCGATCGCCTCGTCCAGGATCTCGAGCCCCTCGAGAGCGGTCCTCTCGTCGATATTGAGCGGCGGGTTGATGCGGATGACGGGGGTGTAGGACATTGCCACAAGCCCGCGGCGCAGACACTCCTGGAAGAGGGCTCGTGTGAAGTCCTTCGAGACGAGCTCCTTCGTGCGCCGGTCCTTCACGAGGTCGAGTCCGAGAAGAAGGCCTTTCCCGCGAACGTCTCCGACGATGCGGTGCTTCTCCTTCATGGTTTCGAGTTTCGAGAGCATGGCCTGCCCCACCCGCGCCGAGTTCTCGACCAGGTTCTCGCGCGTGATGATCTCGAGCGACGCGAGCCCCGCGGCCGCCGCGAGCGGGTTCCCCCCGTAGGACGAGGAGCTGCCAGAGGGATTCGACCACGGCCTGGACTTCGTCAACGCGTCGGTCGAAATGACGGCGGAGAGCGGGAACCCGCCGCCGACCCCCTTGCCCACGGTCATCACGTCGGGCACGACGCCGTCGTGATCCACGCCCCACATCTTCCCGGTCCGACCGAAGCCCGTGATCATCTCGTCGGCGATGAAGAGAGCGCCGCTCTCGCGGGCGATGTCGGCGATCGCGGAGAGGAAACCGGGTGGGGGAATGACGTTGCCCGCCGTTCCCTGCATCGGCTCGGCGATGATCGCCGCGACCGCTCCCCCGGTTTGGTTGCGGATCACGCTCCGCGTCTTCTCGGCGCAGGCGATTCCGCAGTCCGGGTACGTCAGAGAGAGAGGGCATCGGTAACAGGAGGCGTAGGGCGCCGAGTAGCACCCCGGCATGAAGGGCCCGAGCCCTTCCTTGAAGTCTCCCCACAGGAGCGGCAGAACGCCGCCCGTCTTTCCGTGGAACGCCCCCGAGTAGCCGACGAATTCGAACTTCTTCGTGGCGGACTTGGCGAGCCGGAAGGCGGCCTCGACCGCCTCGGCGCCGCTCGAGAAGAGCTGGATCCGCGTCAGACCCGGCGGCGTCACCGAGCCCAGGAGCTCGAGGAAACGCGCGCGAGTCTCGGTCGTGAAGCTCCCGAACGTCAGGCGCTCGGCCTGCGCCTTCAGCCGCTCGACGTAGTGCGGGTGGCAGTGACCCACGCTCCCGACGGCGATCCCGGCGATGAAGTCGATGTATTCCTGGCCGTCCTCGTCGTAGAGGCGGCTGCCCGCGCCGCGAGCCATCGCCAGGCCCGAATAGAGAGCGAAGGACTGGAGACCCGGCGCCATGTGGCGCTGCTCGTCTTCCACGACCCGGCGCGAGCGCGGGCCCGCCTCGTTTCGCTTGCGGGTCACTTCCGTCATTGTTTCACTCCTGCGAGCGGGCGATCGGAACCGCGGCCCGTGACGGCGACGCCGGTTTCGTAAACCGCGCGGCGAGAAACGCCCCGATTCGCTCGGCGGCCTCCGCGCGGAAGAGCGCGAAGCTCGGCCAGGCGTTCAAATCGATCAGGACGAGGCGGCCGGGGCCGGCGATCGCGTCGCCGCCGAACACTTCGAGCCCGAGCGCCGCCGCCGCCCGCGCGACGAGGGCCCGGAGCCCGGTCTCCGAAAACGCATGGTTCGAGAGCTTCTGATCGCGGTGGTAGAACCACTGGAACCACGAGAGCGCGTTCCCCGCCTCTCCCGCGACCCCGTAGAACTTGATGAGATCTCCCGGCACGTGCTCCTGCAGGACGGCGCGGGAAATGCCCCGGCCGGCGAGGCGCGAGAGCGCGGCGGCGACTTCGCGGTCCGTCGATGCGTACGAGACGTCTCCTTCTTCCGTCGCATGGACGTCCCCGCGCTTGACCCAGAGGGGCGGCCGGGGCGCGTCCGAGGTGATGGGACCCGCGGTCGAGGCGAGGACGCTTTCGGGAAACGCGACCGAGCTCCGCGCGAAGCGTTCGAGGGTGCGCTCCCGGTCGGTGTTCCGGATCGCCTCGGGGCGGTTGACGATCCGCACGCCTCGCGCCTCCCAGCGCGAGAGCTTCTCGACGGTCGGAATCCGTTCGCACATGACGAAGAGAGAGGCGGGGACGCTCGGGTCCTCGGCGGACTCCGGAAGCTCGTCGGGAGATTTCAACTCCACTTCGAAACCGCGCGCGTCGAGAACCGCCGCCGTCGCCCGAAGGATCAGGGCGTCGTCGGTCTCGCGGCCGGGCGAATGGGCGAGCTCCCGGTAGATGCCCCAGCACCGCCGGCGCCCGGTCACGCGTCGCTTCCCGCCGCGCGTTCCCGCGCGGGAAAGAGGGTTTCCGCCAGCCGAACGTCCTCGGGGCGGTCCACGTCGACCGCCGTCTCGATCGAAAAGGCGCGAATCGGTTCCCCGGACTCGCAGAGCCACGCGAGATACTCGCGCAGCCGCCCGAGAGACGCCGGCGGCGTGCGCCGTCGCGCCGCTTCCGAAAGGACGTAGAAGCCGGCCGTCACGGCGTCGCCGGAGCTTCCCCCGATCCCGGTCACGCGGCGATCCCGATCCATCCGCACCCACAACGGCTTCTCGTCCGCCACGAGCGGCGTGACAGCGATCACCGTCTCCTCCGCGCGTTCCTCGGCCGAACGAACGAAGGCGACGAAGTCCTCGGTCCGACAAAGCGTGTCCACGGTCGCCACGAGCAGTCGTCCCGGGGGAGAGACCGAGAGAATGGTCCGGAAGCTCTCGAGCGAGTGCGGGGTCGTGCGGACCACGATCGTTCGAACGAGTTCGGGGAATCGCGAGCGCGCGAAGGAGGCGCAATCCTCCTCGTCCTCGTTGAAGATGAGCGCGGCGCGGGAGATTCCGGCCGCCTTGAAGTTCGCGAGCACGCGCTCGAGAAGGGGTACGCCGGCCACCGGTACGAGCGGCTTGGGCCGCGAAAGGCTTTTGAGCCTCGATCCCTCCCCCGCCGCGATGACGCCCCCCGCCGCGATCGGGGTCATCCGAGCACCCCCGGCAGCTCCGAAAACGAGCGGATGACCGAATCGTCGGGGCAGCAGGGCTCCCCGTCTCCGGCGTGCATCCAGACGTGGCGGATACCGAGCGCTCGCGCTCCCTCCATGTCGCGCGGGCGGGAGTCGCCGACGAAGACCGCCTTGCGTGGGCCGACGCCGAGAGTTGCGAGGGCCGCCTCGAAGATCCGCCGGTCGGGCTTCTCCGCCTTCACGACGACCGAATCGATCGCGGCGTCCAGATGGGCGGCGAGCCCCGTCTCGCGGCAGACGGCTTCGAGGTTGCCGTAGAAATTCGAGACGATTCCGAGGCGGTAGCGCCCGTGGAGCTCCGCGAGCACTCCGGCGCTGCGGGCGAGATGGGCGCGGGCGGAGGCCAGGAAGCGCGACGCCACGCGATCCGCGGACGCCGGCCGGCCGAGCCGCTCGGCGATCCCCGACGCCAGGCGCGCGACCGTGTCGCCGAAGGAGAGTTCCCGCGGAATCGAGCCGACGAGCGCGTCGTCCGCGGCGTAGAAGGCGCGATCGAAATCGTCGGCCGCGGCCTCCTCCTCGAAGAGGCACCGGAATCGCTCCTTCCACGCGATGCCGTCCGCGTCGAGCGTCCCCCCGAAGTCGAGGAGCAGCGCGCGCACCCCGTCTCGGCTCACGAGCGCATCCCTCCGTTCGCGAGCCGTCCGACCTCCGGCTCCCGTCGATCGGAGCCGCGCCGCCAGCTCTGCGCGAGAATGACGAGAAGCCCCGGCACGAGCCAGACGAGCTCGCGGGCGCGCCTCGCGAGAGCGTAGGCGAGCCCCTGCGCGGGAGAGAGACCGAGCAGGACCGCGATACCGGCCCGGGCGCCTTCCGCACCGCCGATGCGGCCCGGGAGAAAAAGGAGCATCGTCACGGCCACGAGCGAGAGCGCCTCGATCCCGACGGCCGCCGCCCAGGGAGTGCCCGGAGAAAACAGGCGGAGGAGGATCACGGTCTCGAGCGCGCCGCCGCACCAGCCGACGAAGCAGAGCGCCATCCCCGCGGCGAACCGGCCGGGATGTTCGCGATAGAAGCGCTTGATCGATTCATCGACGAGGTGCGCCCCGTCCTGATACCGCCGCAGCCGCCCGGCCAGTGCCTTCCAGCGCGAGAGCCACCGCGTCGCGGGGCCGTAGGTGCCGCGCGCGAGAGCCCAGGAGAGCCCGCCGAGCATGGCCCCGAGGAGGAGAACTCCCCCGACGGCTCCGGCCCGCGCCCGCGCCGACAAGGGAAAAGTCGCGAGCGTCAGGACCACTCCCGCGAGGACGAAGAGCCACTGGGCGCCGAGGTCCACCTGTTTATGGAGCGTCACGGACGCGAGCGCCGGACCGCGTCCCATCCGCGCCGAGAGGAGGTGGACCTTCAGCGGTTCGCCGGCGACGCCGCCGGGGGCAAGGTAGTTCGCCGAGTCCCCGGCGAGATACACCGCGAAGAGCCGCGGCAGAAACCGCGCCGGCGGGCGCGGCTCCATGACGAACCACCAGCCGAGGCAGAACGCCGCCTGCGCCACACCGTAGAGCGCCACGAGGATCGGGAACCATCGGCCGATCGCGCGCAGGTTGGCTTCGATCGAAGACCAGCCGATGGCGCGAACCATCCACGCGAGTAGCGCGAGGCCCGCGGCCGCCGCGAGAAAGCGTCCGAGCCGCCTCGAGAAAGGCGCTCCGGGCCTCGAGGGGCCGTCGGTTTCCATGTCGCGATGCGGGAGGCGTTGCGGCGCGGCGGTCAGACCGCCTGCCGCGTGGCGGGCTTCAACAGGACCTTCAGCTCCTGCGGAAGAGAGAAGCTGACGTTCTCCTTGACCGTCTCGAACTCCTCGACCTCCGCGACTCCGAGGTTCTCGCGCGCGTATCGGACCACTTCCTGAACGAGGACCTCGGGGGCCGACGCGCTCGCGGTCAGGCCGAGCACACGCACGCCGGCGAGCCACTCGGGCCGGATGTCTCCCGCGCGCTCGATCAGATGCGAGGGCACGCCCTGATCGCGGGCGACCTCGCACAGCCGGAGCGAGTTCGAGCTGTTGGGGGCTCCGAGGACGAGCAGGAGATCCACGAACGGCGCCATCGCCTTGACCGAGTCCTGCCGATTCTGCGTCGCGTAACAGATGTCGTCCTTGGCCGGACGCGCGAGCTTCGGGAAGCGCCTCTTCAAGACTTCGACGATTTCCCGCGTATCGTCGAGCGAAAGCGTCGTCTGCGTCAGGTACGCCACGCGGGTCGGATCGGGCACCTCGACCGCTTCGGCTTCTTCCGTCGTCCCGACCAGGCGGATCGAGTCGGGCGCTTCGCCGAGAGTCCCGATCGTCTCGTCGTGCTCCTCGTGGCCGATCAGGATGATCGTGTATCCCTGCTTCGCGTAGTGGATCGCCTCGAGGTGGACCTTCGTCACGAGCGGGCAGGTCGCGTCGATCGTGCGCAGCCGCTTCCGCTGCGCGCTCTCGCGTACCTCCGGCGACACGCCGTGCGCCGAGTAGATCAGCCACGCGCCGTCGGGAACGTCGTGCACTTCCTCGACGAAGTGCGCCCCCTTGCTGCGAAGCTCGTCCACGACGTAGCGGTTGTGGATGATCTCCTTGCGCACGTACACCGGGCCGTCGCAGACGTCGAGCGCCTTCTCGACGACGTCGATCGCGCGCACGACCCCGGCGCAGAATCCGCGGAGCCCGGCGACGAGGAGCTTCTCGATCCGGGGCTCCGGGGAGGAGCCGCTCACCATACGACCGTCTCCGCCACGATCCCGCGCGGCCCTCCGGACCGAACCTTCCGGCCGCCGGCGCGCTCGGCCAGATCCGGATAGAGCGCGAAGACGGTCTCGACGACGCCCGAGACGTCCAGCTTGAAGTTGCCTCGCTGGATCGGAGCGGGACTGTGCTCGACGAACTGGTCCGGAATCCCGTGGATGCGAAGGCCCTGCGCGTCCCAGCCCTCGCGGTGGAAGGCCTCGAGAACCGCGCTTCCGAAGCCGCCCATTTCGAGGTGCTCCTCCAGGGTCAGAATCCGCGGCGCCGACTCGCGCGCGCGGCGGAGCAGTTCCAGGTCGAGGGGCTTGGCGAAGCGGGCGTTGGCGACACCGCAGTCGACGCCGCGCTCCCGCAGCTGAGCGGCGGCCTCTTCCGCGATCGGAACCATGGAGCCGTAGGCGATCAGGAACAGATCCTTCCCCTCGCTGCGGATCTCGCCTTTGCCGATCGGGAGGGCCTCGAGCTTCTCGTCGAGGGAAACGCCGATTCCCGCACCGCGCGGATAACGG
Organism: Acidobacteriota bacterium; assembly: GCA_046735265.1. GTDB lineage: Bacteria > Acidobacteriota > Thermoanaerobaculia > UBA5066 > Gp7-AA6 > DATBFU01. Next base: position 34,844 of record JBKPSZ010000111.1, read on the forward strand.
ACCGCGAACGGCTTGCCGGACTCGAGCGCCGTGTAGATCAGGTGCTGCAGCTCGTTCTCGTCCCGCCCGGCCGCCACCGTCATGTTCGGGATCCCGCGCGTGTAGGCCACGTCGTAGATCCCCTGGTGCGTTTTGCCGTCGTCGCCGACCAGCCCAGCGCGGTCGATGCAGACGGTGACCGGCAGCTTCTGCAAGCACACGTCGTGGATGAGCTGGTCGTAGGAGCGTTGCAGGAAGGTGGAGTAGATCGCGACGACCGGCTTCCACCCTTCTTTCGCAAGCCCGGCCGCCATGATGACCGCGTGCTCCTCGGCGATGCCGACGTCGTAGACGCGGTCGGGGAACTTTTTCTTGACCTCGATCAGCGCGGTCCCCTCGAGCATTGCGGCGGAAATCGCCACGATCTTCGGGTCTTTCTCCATCAGCGCCGAAAGCGTCCGCGCGAACACCTGCGAGTACGTGAACCGCGGCGCCGAGCCGGGGGCTCCTGTGGGCGTGCCCGGCTGGTGGAACTTGCAGGGGTTCTCTTCCGCGAGCGCGTAACCGCGCCCCTTGTGCGTCAGGGCGTGGATCACGACGGGCGTTCCATCGGCCGAGACGTCCTTGGCGCGCGCGAGCGCGTCCTCGAGCTCGACGAAGTTGTGCCCATCCACCGGCCCGATGTAGTGGAACCCGAGCTCGTCCCACACGAGATTGGGCAGAAAGAGGCCTTCCACGGAGCTCTTGAGCTTCCTCGCGAGCTCCCAGGCCTTGTCGCCGTGCGGCAGACGTTTGACGAACTTGTGCCCCTTCTCGATCAGCTTGCCGTAGGCCGGATGCAGCTCGAAGCGGTTGCGCCAGTGAACCATCCAGCCGACGTTTTCCGAGATCGACCAGCCGTTGTCGTTTAAGACGACGATCAGGCGCTTCGGCTTCACGTGGACAATGTTGTTCAGGGCTTCGTAGCTCGGGCCCGAGGTCAGAGCACCGTCGCCGACGATGACGACCGTGTACGGA
>JBKPSZ010000112.1:0-6757 GCA_046735265.1 Acidobacteriota bacterium
GCGCACATCGCCTTCGTGGCGGGATCGCCCGGGCGCGTCGGGCTCGCCCTCGTTTGCGGGACCGGCTCGATCGCGTGGGGTTGCAACGGCGCGGGGGAGGTTGCGCGGGCCGGCGGCTGGGGCTGGCACGTGGGCGACGAAGGATCCGGCTTCTGGATCGGAGAGCGCGCGATCCGGCAGGTCCTGCGCGCGCGCGACGGACGCGGTCCTTCGACGAGCCTGGAAGCCGCGCTCCTCGAGCACTTCGCGATCCCGCGAGCGGAGGAAGTGGTTCCGGCGATCTACGACCGCGACTTTCCTCGGCACCGCGTCGCCCTCTTCGCCGTCGCGGTCGAGCGCGCCGCTCTGGCGGGCGACGGCGTGGCGGCGCGGATTCTGGAGGACGCCGCGGACGAGCTCGTCCTCGCCGCGGCGACCGTGGTCGGGCGGCTCGGTCTGGCGAGCTCCTCTTATGACGTCGTTCTCTCGGGCGGCACGTTCCGGGCGCTCCCGACGCTCGAGCAGAACGTGGCGCGGAGGCTCGCGGCGCCCGGAGCGACCGTGCGGCGGCTCGAGGAGGAACCCGCGCTGGGCGCCGTCCGGCTCGCGCTCGAGGAGCTCCGCCGGCCGTGACCCGGAGGCTGATCGTCAACGCGGACGACTACGGGCGCACGAGCGGCGTCAACGCCGGCGTTCTCGAAGCGCACCGCCGCGGAATCGTGACCTCGGCCACGGTCATGGTCCTCGAGCCCGCGGCCGGCGACGGAATCCACCGCGCCCTCGCGGGCGCCCCGCGTCTCGAGCTCGGACTGCACGTGGTTCTCACCGGAGGCGGCGCGCCGGCGTCGGCTCCCGCGTCCGTTCCGAAGCTCGCCCCTGGAGGCCGTTTCGCGCGGAATGCGGGGGCGCTGCCCGATGCGATACCCGTCGAGGAGGTGCGCCGCGAAATCGAAGCCCAGATCGAGCGGTTCTCCGGGTTCGCCGGCCGCCTGCCGTCGCACCTCGACTCGCATCACCACTCCGCGCTCCACCTCGACGTCGAGGCCGCTTTCATGTCGGCGGCGAGAGAGCGCGGACTTCCGGTGCGGGCTTCGAGCCCGGCGGCGAAGGCGAGGCTGCGCGCGGCCGGCTTGCGCACCCCCGACGCCTTCTTCGACGGCTTCTACGATGCGGGGGTCTCACGGGAGAACCTGCGGGCTCTCCTCGAGGGACTTCCCGACGGGACGAGCGAGCTGATGTGCCACCCCGGATATGCGGACGAGGAGCTTCTCCGCGGCAGCAGCTACGCGGAGACGCGCGAGCGCGAGATCGCTCTTCTGACCGATCCCGAAGTGCGGCTCTGGTTAACGGAGGCGGGCGTCGCGCTTTCGGGTTGGGGCGATCTCGCCGCGGCCAACTGACGTTTTCGACGCGAGCGCGCGTCGCAGGTCACCGCCGGCGGACTCCAGCCGCCGGCCCGCTCGCGCCGCGTCGTCGCCGGTCCGCCCCATCACGATCGCTTTCTTGACGTCGTTTCCGGCCTTCGCGAGGAGCGCCCGCGCCCGGCGCGGCGAGACGCCGCCGGCGGCGGCGACGATCCGGGCCGCGCGGTCCTTGAGCTTCGCCGATCCGGTCCGCAAGTCCACCATCCACGGTCCGAAGACCTTGCCCGCCGAAGCGAGCGCCGACGTCGTCATCTGGTTCAAAGCGAGTTTCGTTGCCGTGCCGGCCTTGAGCCTCGTCGAACCGGCTAGCACCTCGGGGCCGACCTCGAGGAGGACGACGCGGTCCGCGATGCGCGTGAGGCCGGGACGGCGGCTGCAGGTCACGAGCATCGTCCGCGCTCCGCGGCGCCGCGCGCTCTCGAGCGCTCCGCGGACGAACGGCGTCACCGAGCTCGCCGAAACTCCGATGACGAGGTCGCCCTCCCGGACCGCCACCGCGCTTCGCTTCCCGGCGCGGAGGTCGTCTTCGGCTCCCTCCCGCGCGCGAAACACGGCGCCGCGGCCACCCGCGACGACCGCGCGCACGCGGCGCGGATCCGTCCCGAAGGTCGGCGGCAACTCCGCCGCCTCGAGCACGGCGAGCCGGCCGGACGTGCCGGCGCCGAAGAAGAAGACGTTCCGCCCCGAGGCGTAGGTCTCGCGAAACGCTTCGGCGGCTCGGGCGATCGCGGGCCGCGCGCGGCGCAAGGCCGCGAGCACCCGGCGGTCCTCCGCCTGCATGAGCGCGACGATCCGCTCGGGACCGAGGCGATCGAGGGCCGCCGCCCGCGGATGCGAACGCTCGGTTGCGAGCCTCTTCCACGCGGCTCGGTTCGGGGCTCGTCCCATCGAAACAGTCTAGTTCCGAGGATCGGGAGTCGGCGCTACGGGAAGGGCGGCACGTCGGCCGCGGTCGTCCCGCGCGTTCCCGTCCGGGTCTCTTCGACCGTGACAGCGATCTTGCGGGCCTTCTTCGGCCAGGTGATCGGAATGTCGGAGCCGAAGGCCCCCTGATCCTTTGCGACGTCGAACTCCTGGCTCGTGGTGAAGGGTTCGCGCGCCCCTTCGACGTCGACAGCGATCGTCACCCGGAGGTGACCTCCACCGAGCACCGCGAGAGACGAAAGAAGCGATCTCAAGTCGGCGTCGAGGTGCAACACCCCCGAGGCCTCCTTCCCGCTCTTCCGGACGGCGTCGATCGAGACGCGCAGCGGGATTCCTGACTCCGTCGGCGCCTCGTGGAGGGCTCGCACCGTCGCGCCGCGGGCGGCCAGCGCCGACGTCCCCTCGCCGAGCGTCTGCGGCGCGCGGATCGAGAGCCCGGGCCGCCGGCTCGTGATCGACAGCGGTTGCATCTTTCCTTCGGAGGCCGCGCGCGTCGGTCGGAACGAGACCACGTAGGCCGTGTCGAAGGCGTCGAGAACGCCCGGCATCTGGGAAAGCGTCGTGACGACGTCGCCCCCTGTCGTCTCGGCGAGCACGCGGAGCGGCTCGAGCGGCCGAGCGAACGTCGGGACCGTTCCGCCGCGGGTGTTGAAGACGTCGGATCCGCTGGCCGAGGCGTCGCCGCCCGTATCGGGGAGATTGCCGCCGAAGGCGAGGGGCATCGCCTGGACGCCGAGCGCGGACAGAGAACGGGCGGCCGAACCGACCAGGTCGACGCTCCGGCTGGAAAACTCCGTCTGCAGACGGTTGGCGACGACGTTCGGATCGCCTGTCACACACAGTGGACTGACCGTACGCGCATTCGAGACGATGACTTTTCGGTAGGACTCCGTCACGTCCGAGTCGAAGCCGTCCGCGCCGAAATAGACGACGTCGGCGCGCTGGCCTCCGAGCGAGGTCGCCCAGCGGAGCAGCCGGTCGAGCGAATCGCTGATGATCCGAAGCTCCTGCTCGGCGGCGTTCCGAATGGTCGACTCGTAGTTCGGGCAGAGGTCGTTCCGAAGGTGATCGAACGTCAGGAGGCGGATCACGCGGAGGCTGTCCTTGCCTCCGACGCCCCGAGAGAGATCCTCGAGCGCGCTCTCCACGGCTTCCACATCGCGCGTCGAGGCGAGCATCTGTTTCGGCTGCGGATTGGCGACGACGATCTCGAGCGGCCCGTTCTCCAGAACCGAGGGCAGGTTCTTCTGGAACGCGGCGGTCAGACGCGTGACCGAGCCCGGCTCGAGAAGCGTCGTGTCCACGTAGAGATGCTGGGGGATCGCGGTGACGGGCGCGGGAACGGCGACGGCCGGACCTTCGACACGGGGCTGCGGAACCGGTGTGATCCGCTCGAGCTCGGCGGGGGACGGCGTCGATCGCACCGGATCGACCCCGATGACCTGCGCCGAAACCCCTCCCTCGCGCACCTCGATGTCTTCGGGGCTCGGAGGCGGCGAAGGCGGGTTTCCCTTGGCGTCGGTGATCCGCACGAGCACCTGGCGCACGATGACCTCGACGCGTTCGGAAAACGGGGTCGGTTTCGGCGCGGGCTCCTGCGCGAAGGCGATCGAAGAGGCTGCGAGCGCGACCGCGCCGCGCCGGATACGCGATCCCGAAAGCCGGTTGGTCATGGCTCTCCCGGCGCGCAAGTCTGTCCCAAAAAGACGCGGGCGACACGGGAATTGTGGCGACTCGCCGGATCCGCGCCTTCGATGACGGATCGGGAGCGCGGCGCCTCAGGTCGTCTCGGCCCGGCTCCAGAAGCTCCGCAGGACGGAGTCCACCTCGGCGTCGTGATCCGCCGCCGCGCCGGGCGGCACGGCTCTCGGTCGCGTCGGGGCGAGCCGACGGCGCTGCTCTTCCGCGAGCGCCCCCGCTTCGGCGTGCTGCGCGGAGAGGGGACCCAACCTCTCCGACAGGAGACGGGAAAGGGCAAAGCTCGACGGGGCGTACCGCCCGGCCACGATGACGCGGCCGAGCTCCCGGCGAAAGGCGCTCATCGTGCTAAAACGAAGTGACGGTTTCGCGAGCGCCCCGCGCAGGAGCTGGATGACTTCGTCGGGCAGGCCGTCCTCCCGGCGAGCCACGACCATCGGGATCTCGAGCGCGGGCATGCGCTGAGTCAGGAGCTCCAGGAGAATGGCTCCCACCGAGTAGACGTCGGCGACGGGGGAGAGGCGAGGCCGGAGACGCTCCTCGGGAGCGACGTACGGAGCGATCCAGTCGGCGAGGGCGGGCTCTTCGAGCGTCGGGAAGAGGCCGGCGGCCAGGCCGAACCCGGCCACGAAGATGTCGGCGTCGGCGCCGATCGAAACGAAGCCGGGCCAGACCAGGCCGTGGGCGACGGGGCGTCCCTCGAACGTCTTCTGGTGCGCCGAGTCGAGCGCGGCGGCGATGCGGTCGGCGATCAGCAGGCTGTGCTCGACCGGGATCCGCTCGCCGAAGGCGCGGAATCCCTGGAGCAACATGTCGAGCGTCCAGCCGTGCGTCTCGCGCCAGGCGAGGTAGGGAAGGCGGTCCACGGCGCCCCCCTTTTCTCCGCGCGCCGTATACGGGACAGAGAGCAGGGGGCGCATCTGTTCGGCGGCCTCGATTGCGTCGATCAGCATCGGAGCGTCCACGCGACGCGTGTCGAAGATCCGCAGCCGCATGAACTCGCCTGAGCCCGAAACGTCGATCGCGCGAAAGACGCGCCCGAGCGCGTCGCGCGACAGTTCCGAGGTCACGAGATAGTCGCCGAAGCGGCGCGGCAGGTCCTTCGTCAAGGGATGCGGAATCGGAAGACGTCCGTCCGAGGGAGGGGTCGGGCGCGGTCGCCGCCGCTCCGGCCGATCCGGCGGGAAACTCGAGCTCACCACCCACCTCCTGCCCCGAGGACTCGCTCGATCAGAGAGTACAAGAAGAAAGAGGAAAGGCAACCGCCGCGACGACCACGGACTCGCCTAGGAAAAAGGGCGCACCCGGCCGGTGGTGGAACGACGGCCAAGTGGGCGGACGCTCGGCGAGCGAGTGATACGCTTCGCCCAATTCGATCGGACGGAAAACGCTCGGGAGTCGAGTCGAGAGCCGGGATTTCGAAGTCGTGCCGCTCCGGGAACCTCGGAGGTCGTGATGCGCGGGTCTTCTTCTGTCGCTCGCGGGCTGCTTTTAGGCGGGTTTCTGCTGCTGGCCTCGACCGCGCGCGCCGGGCTGAATCAATGGACGAACGTCGGCCCTTCCGGGGTCGTCATCGCCTTTGCGATCGATCCTTCGGAGTCGTCGATCCTCTATGCGGGGACGCTCACCGGCATCCAGAAGAGCACGGACGGCGGAGAGACCTGGACCGCCTTACCGGTCGGCATCACGGCGCCGTTCGGGGGTATCGGCATCGATCCGGACAATCCAGCCATCGTGTACGCGGCTTCGAATTCCGCGAGCGGCGCCGCGTCGGATGGGATCTACAAGAGCAAGGATTCGGGTCAGAGCTGGACGCGCGTCCGCTCGACACCTCCGCTGGGTTCGACCCTTTCAAAGATCCACTCTCTCTTCGTGAGCTCGTCGGTCGTCCTCGCCGGCATCGAGCGGATGATGTGTGTCTTCGACTTGTGTATCTCGCAGGAGCGTTTCACCATCCGGAGCGCCGACGGGGGCGTGACCTGGAGCAACGTTGGCCCGGATTTTCCGGCGATGGCTTTCGCGGCCGATCCCGTCTCGCCCTCGACGATGTACATGGGAACGGGCCGAGTCTTATCTTTCTTTGGGAGAGTCTCCGGCGGCCTGTATCGGAGCCTGGACGAAGGTCTGCGGTGGCACGCTCGCAACCGGGGAATTGAGCTCTCGAAGAGCGGGTCGATTCTGTCGGTCGCCGTCTCGCCTTCGAGCCCGTCGGTCCTCTATGCCGGCAGCGACGAGGCCGGCGTCTTCAAGTCGACCGATGGAGCGGCGAACTGGGTCCCCATGAACGGCGGCTTGACGAATCTCGACGTCCGTGCGCTCGCCGTGGATCCCGTCGTCTCCTCCAGGGTCTACGCCGGGACGGGCGCGGGCGTTTTCGTGAGCGACGATGGCGCGAGCTCGTGGGTTTCTTACGGGCCCGGGGCGGGGATCTCGCAGCTGGCTCTCGACCCCGCGGACCGCAACACGATTTACGCGATCGCGGGCAACCGGCTCCTGACGTACACGTTCGGCACGGCTCCCTGTCTTCCGGGAGACCAGGCACTCTGCTTGAACGGAGGTCGGTTCAGGGTGGAAGTCGACTGGCGAGCCGTGAACCAGGGGACGAGCGGACAGGGGCATGCCGTCGAGCTGACGCCGGACACCGGCACGTTCTGGTTCTTCCAGGAAACGAATTACGAGCTCATGGTCAAGGTTCTCGACGCGACTTCTTTCTCTGGCTACTACTGGGTCTT
>JBKPSZ010000113.1:0-18153 GCA_046735265.1 Acidobacteriota bacterium
TCAGCGACAACCCGGACGCGCGGGAGATTCTGAGCCGAGCCTCGCGTGGGTCGGCGGCGATGGTGCGCGAAGGCCTGCAACTGAGTCGCGTTCGATTCGGTGGAGAGCGGCCGGTCCCGAGAGGCCGGCCGCTCACGTCGCAGCGCTGACGCTTCCACGCGTCTCCCGAACGGCCACAGCACCGCTGCGGCCGCGGCGCAGAACGGATCGATCTTGGATTCGCCGACTTGGAGAGAGGTCTGATCCGCGTTACTCGAAATATCCGTTGACGTCCAGGATCACATGGACGGTCCCCGTCGGCTGCCCGCAGTAGACCGACAGCACCCCTCCCGGGCCCAGAAGACCGACGGCATTGTTCGCTCGAGTCTGCCCCAACGCGTAATTGATGGAGGAGACCAGAGGGAGCGATCCTCCGCCGGGATAGAGCCGCAGGTGTCCCGCCATCGTGGAGCCGGTCGCGGTGACGTTCAGCGAGACGGACCGAGCCGTCTCGGGAATGCCGCAGTGACCGGCGAGCGTGAAAAAGCGTTCCGCTCCTGCGGCCAGAGCAGGGCCGCCGAGGTCGCCAGGCGCACCACGAGTGTCAACGACACGACACGGCGTCACGGTGAAGAAAGCCGCGCCCGGCAGCGAGCCAGTGACGTCGGTGGAAATCGTCATCGAGTTGTCGTCGGGTGCGGCGTCGCCTTCATCGGCCGAGACGGATGCCGTGGTCGTCAGCGTGGCAGGCGAGCCGGGCGCTCGCGCGACGACGGATACCGAGGGCGCATCGCCTGCAGGAAGGGAGGGGAGCGTGCAGGTCACCTTTCCGAACGCCGCTCCGCACGTCCACTCGCTCGCCGTGACCGAGACGAGGTTCGTCGAGGGCGGCAGTTTGTGGGTCAGCGTCACGTTCGTTGCAGAGACCGGGCCGGCGTTCGTGACGTCCAGAGTGTAGGTGACGTCCTCACCGGCCGAAACGGGATCCGGTGAGTCGCTGATGACGATGGACAGGTCTGGCGGGTCCTCGACGCTGAAGAGCGAGTCCGAGCTGTCGATTGCCAGCCACGGGGCGATGCCGAGTTGTTCGACGCGAACACGATAGTCATCCGCCGAGACCGTCGGTGTCCAGTCCTGACTGCTGGCGCCCTCCTCCGTGGAAGGGTTGATGTCGGTCACCGTTGCGCCATCGACGTTCGGGATGACGAGATCGTCGATCCAGGCCGCGTCGTCACCGCTCGAGATGGCTTGATTCTTCTCATAGACCCAGACGAGCCGATGCTTACCCGGGGAGAGTGTGACGGGGGGAACCGCGCCCCAGGGAAGATCACCGGAGGCGATGATCCGCCTCTCGCCGTCCACCCAGAAACTGAAGAAGTCGTTGTTCGCTTCGGACGATACGCGCGCGAGAAAGGTGATGTCTCCCTGCGCAACCGTCGTCACAACCAGCGAAAGCTCGGAACGCTGGCGATTCCCGATGATGCCCGACCCGGCCGACCGCAGACCGTCACCCGGTTCGAAGGTATCGGGAAACCACCCTTCATTACCGCCGGTCGCGAACTCGGGCGGGAAGCTCGACGCCTCGAAATCCTGCTCGTAGTCGGCGAAGCTCGAACCACGTAACTCCTGGACCCGGAAGGGCAGACTCCCTCCGGCGCCCGATTGCCACAGAATCGTCGTGGCAACTCCGCGACTCAGGACCTCGCCTCCGTTGGGGAACGTGACGACAGGCGGATTGGCAATCCCCACTGCTGCCTGGGATCGCCGAATCGCCTCGGCGGCCGCACTCCCTTCGCCGTAGAGGTCTTCTGCCGCCTGCACGAGCGAGTTCAGGTTGGTCAGGAAGTCGGACGCAGGCGGCAAGTACAGCGTCAAAGCCCGGTAATAGATCTGTTCGAGGGCGGGGCGGCCGATGCCGTAATCGGGGTCGGTGGCGGCCAGGTACGCGGCGTGGTTCGGAATGCCGCTGTTCCCATGGACCCCCTGGTTGTCGTAAATCGTGTGCATGAAGGCGCTCATGTTCCCGGGCTGCCCGAAAAGGGGCGGGTCGGCGAGACTTCGAAGCGCGTCGCCGTCGATTCCCGGCGTGTAGACGTCCTCCCCGAGAAGCCAGTCGTCCGTGTCCACCATCGTGGCGAAGACATCGGAGTAGGACTCGTTGAGAGCACCCGACTGACCGAAATAGACGAGCCCCGCCGTCGTCTCGGTGACGGCGTGGGTCAGCTCGTGCGCGACGACGTCGAGCCCGAGCGGGAGAGAGCTGAACAGGACGCCGTCCCCATCTCCATAGACCATTTCTTCGCCGTCGAAGAGATTCCCGTAGAAGGCGGCGCAGGCGTCGTTGCACCAGAATGCGTTGTTGTATCCGACCCCGTGGTGAACCGTCGCGCGCAGCGTGTGGCCAGCGTCATCATAGGAGTCTCTGCCAAAAGTCGACTTGTAGTAGTCGTAGACGATCCCGGCGTTGACATGGGCGGCATTGACCGAGGCATCGGCGCTCGCCGGACCGGTTTCCGTCCGCACCAGTGCTCCCGGCAAAGTGCACAGCGGGTCTCCCTGGAGATTGCAGTCCGGATCGTTGCCGCCGGTGTGCGTCAATCGATTCCGAGCGGTTTTCAGGTCGTCCCATGAAAACAGAATTTCCCCCGCGTGAGCGTCGACAAAAACGCGCCAGATGCCGAACGGACGCTCGGTCGCCACCGTCACCAGCCACGAAAGGTGAGCGGAACCCGAGGGATCGACATAAACGAGAAGCTCAGTCGGTGTCCGGTTCGACCGCGGGCCTCGCGCAGCGAGATATCGAATGGCAGCCTCGGATGCAGCGCCGGCGGACAGGCCAGGTACGGTAGCGACATGGATCCCGGGCGCGAAGTCTCCGTTGGCCGTCCTGGCGTAAGTCGCATCCATGTGCAAGATGAGCTGACGTCCGAAGACGGGCAGGCCGCGATATCGCTGGTCGTAACGCAGGTGTGTCATGCCCAAGCCGTCTTTGACGGAAGAGCGCAACGCGAGCTCCGTCTCCGGCTCGATGATTCCGAAAACGCCCCCGTAGCTCTGCCAGAAATCTCTTCCGCGATCTGCGGCGCTCGCGGCGCTCGAGAACCTCGCGATCGGAACTCGCCCCGTGATGTGGAAGGGGAGAGCCGTGCTGCTGCGACGCCGTACGACGAGCGGCCGTTCGCTGCTCGCCTGCAGGGACTGGAGTGCCCTGGCGGTTCTGGCCGTCGGCTCGCCGATTGCCTGAACTGCGGCCAGGAGAAAAATCACGGCAGTCAGTCGAATTCGGCGAGCGGCCCGGTGCGGTCGCGGCTGCTGCGATTGCACACTCATCTCCTGATGAACGGAATCGTTTGTCCGGATGCTATCGGAGTCTGTCGAGGATCGCCATCGTGATGAGCGCGCTCAGCAAGTAAAAGAGCGCTCGGGGGTCGGTTGGGATTGAGTAGTTGTAATGCCTTTTTTGTTGCGGCAACGCTCAGGAGGGTCTCAAGGCTCCCGCCACTCCAGGCCCTCGCCGTGGATTCACCGAGCCCGCGATCGAAACTACAATGAGCCGCCCGGCCTGGGCGCAAGGGGCGGGGACAAACCCCGCCCCCTACATCCGGAGGCTTTCAATCGATTCGCTGATCCCTAGAAACTGATTTTCAGAATCCGTCCGTCCCGACCAGCCATCCCGCGTCGCGATGGGCACGTGCGTCGCCCCAAGACTCCGGAGCGACCTTATCGCCGGGCGAGAAGGCAGGCGGGAGTCAGTCGGATTTGCTGCTCGAGGCCGAGGAACGAGGGGCGGACGGAGCCAGCGCCGGATCTTTTTGGCCGAACTGATAGTGTGGTTACAAGTTCGACTCGTAAGCTGAAAGGAAGGAGTGCGCGTCATGCAGAAAGCATCTCTGATCCTCGCCCTCTTCGTTCTCGCCGCGGCGCCGGCCGTCGCGGACGACAAGACCGACGTGATGGTCCCGATCAACCAGTTCACCGAAGGCTTCAACAAAGGCGACGTGAAGATGGCCGTGGCGGCGTGCGCCGATCAGACGTCGATCATCGACGAGTTCCCGCCTTATGAATGGAACGGCGTGGGAGCGTGCGCGAAGTGGGCGGCGGACTACGACGCCGACACGAAGAAGAACGGCATCACGCCCGGCGCCGTCACCCTGGGCAGGCCCCGGCACATCTTCGTTACAGGCGATCGTGCCTACGTGGTCCTTCCAACGACGTACGAATTCACGCAAAAGGGGAAGGCGGTCAAGCAGACTGGCTCAACCATGGCCGTCACGCTTCAGAAGGTCGCGGCAGGCTGGCGAATCACCGCGTGGTCGTGGGCGCAGGGCGAAAACCGCTGATCGGGATGTAGGGGCGGGCCTTGCGGCCGCACGCACCGCCGGTGCCGGCGATCGCGATGCCGTTCTCCGATCACCGCGGGGACGGGCCCCGCCCCTATATCCGGAGAGCCGAACATCCGCCACGGCAGATGTAGGGGCGGCCGTTAGCACCGGGCGAACCCCCCGGTAAGCGACGGGCGAACCCGTCGCTTGTCGCGGCTCAGAAGCCGCTCGGTACGTCGCGCGGCCGCTCGCGTCGCCCCACCGGCACACGCCGCGGTGGAGCTCCGATCCACCGCGGGCGGGGCACAACTCCGCCCCTACCATTCCCGGGCCCGACACGCGGGCCCCCCGATCAGTAGGACAGCTCGAAATGGAGCGCCGCAGCGAGCGCGTCCTTTCGCGTGAGGTTCGTTCCCGGCCTCATGACGTACTGAAGGTCGGGCTGAATCGCAACATGCCGGCCGATCTGAACGAGATAGGTGATCTCGACGGTCGTCTCGGTGTGCGTCACCGCGATCGCATTTTCCCGCTGCTCCTCGAAGAAGTGGGAGCCGTTGCGGGCGCAGGCGACGGCAACGCCCAGCTCGTCGTTCGCGAGCGCGGGAAACAGGCCGGAGAGCACCAGACCTCCGCCGACGTAGAAGCCGAAGCGATTGACCCGGGAGTCTCCGACTCCGACCTGGACGAACGCGTTGACCCGCCGATGCGTCGGGCCAGAGCTTCGATACAACAGTCCGTCCGCGAGGGCATAGGCGCCGCCGCTCCCGCGATGGCGCACCGGTTGCCCGTCCGGGAGTCGCTCGCTCAAGTCGTCGAACTCCGCCGTGTAATACCAGCCACCGATCGCGATCTTGCCTTCGTAAGGGGCCAGCACGGCGCCCCGGCCGATTCGGAGGCGGCGGCTCGTCCGGCGGTCCGGAAGTGACGGCCGGTTCAGAAGCGCGGCCTCACCGACCAGCAGAGTCCCGTCGCCCTTCGCAAAGATGCGCTGCTCTCCGCCTGGCCGATCGACGGGGACGCCGTCGAGGAGCGCGGCCCGAAAAATGACGCCGCGAGAGGGTTTGAAAGCGAAGCGAGCTCCGACCGATGTGTCGGGAAAGACGGAAGGCCCCGCGACGCCGCTCTGCCCAAACTCGGGGCCGGTGCCGAAGGAGCCATTCAAGAAGAGCGCCGCGGACTGAAGACGGTAGAACTCCGTGCTCAAGTCGTAGCGCCCCACGAGCGCGGAGAGCCGGTTGTCGAGCAGGTTCTGCTGGAGCCAGGCTTCGTAAAGCTGCGCCCGCGGCGGTGCTTCCATGTTGCTCACCCCCTGCGCATCGCCGACCAGATCGCTCGGATGACCTCCGTGGGTGACCAGCCCGTTGAAGAAGAAGGTGGCTCCCGGCCAGCTCAACAGGCGTGAGGCGTCCAGCGTCAGCATCATCTGGAAGGTTCCCAGGTAGACCGATCCGGTTCGCTCGCCGCCGTGCGTATTCACGAACCCCTCGCCGTCGTAGACCAGCGACACCGCGATGCCCCTCTGGGTGGCGCTTTGCCGGACCGCTTCGAAGGGTGCGGAAGCGGCGCCGCCGCTGTCGGTCGCCGCCGGCGGCGCCTGTTCCGGATCTTCGAGTGGGAGAGCTGCGAGCTGCGCGCAGGCGCAGAACGCAGCAAGAGCTCCAGCTACCGTCCGGCCGAGCCTCATCGACATCGCGTCATGGGTCGGCCTGATTCTCTGATTTTCGCAGAAGATTGATTGTCGGAGAGACTCAACCGATCAAGGAGGCAGCATGACGATGCTCGGACGGAGCGTCCAGATCCTGACACTGGCCGGCATGCTCTCTGCGGCTCCCGCCGCGCGCGGACAGAGTTGCTCATCCCCTCTGCTCGTCCTGGAACAGGACGGCGCGATCTCGGCCGGTTCCAAGGAGAGGCTTCGAACGGCGGTGCAGCTCGGAATTCCCCTGCGGATCGGCTTCTCGATCGATTTCGACAAGGACGGAAAGCCCGACTTGGCGCATTGGGCGGACGCAATGTTCGTCACCGAGTTCGAAGGCGAGGTCTTCACGCAACTGGTGGAGATCCGGCGTCAGAGTCCCAAGCGCGGTGAGGCCAACGTGGAGTTGAGTGAGACCCCGCGCCGCTGGACGGGATCGCTCGGGTCGAACGGCTTTCTCGATGGCGCTTTCGACGACGATCAGAAGCCGACACGCCTGCGGGTCCGAGAAGTCTGGTGCATCGACCCGCGCGTACCGCCCGACAACGTTCCCGCCACGTTGCGTCGCCAGGCGAAGGGCAAGTGATCCAGAGATCGAGAAGTGGAGAGGGCTCGATTAGAGGCGTTCGCGCCGGCCTCAACGGTAGCCGAACACCGGCGGGAAAAGGACAACCACCAGCGCCGCCCATACGGAGTAGACGGGCAGGTAGGCGATCTGCCATCGCTCGAGGCTCCCGAACGAGCCGTGGTGCCGCAGGAAACGGGCATAGAGCCAGGCCGTCCACGTCAGGTTGACGAGCAGAATGAGGTTCTCGCCGAGGGCCGCCACCCGGTTCGGGGTGAAGCCGAACTCGGAGATGCGGGCGGCGATCGCCGCGAGCGCCACGGCATCGACCACGAGCGCGCTGACCACGAGCAGCAGCTGCAGGCCGTCGAAGAAGTCGGGCGGCGCCTGGGGGTCGCGCGCGGAGGCGGCGTAGAGCACGAGCCCGACGACGAGCACCAGCAGCAGGTCGAGGCCGATCAAGACTTCCCGTTTCACGTCGATGGGTTTGCCTGTCCACAGCATCGTGCACAGGAACCCCAGGAGCAGGATGGTGAACATCGGCGTGAACAGCTTCGTCAGCACCGGCGCCATGTTCTCGATGACGCTTTGCTTCGCCTCCACGAGCCAGGATCCGATGATGACGGCTCCCGCCGCCCCGCACGGGACGATCCATCCCCCGACCAGCCACTCGGCGTTCATCCCGATGGACTTGAACAACATCATCGTGAAGGCGATCAGGACGCCGCCGCCGAGCGCGAGGAGCACGTAGTAGATCGCGAGCTCCCCCGAGAACCGGACGAAGTTCATGCGCCCGCCGTCGGCGAACCATCGGCCTCCGACGTACGCGATGCCGACGACCAGCCACAAGGCGATCGGCAGGTGCAGAACCGTAAGCCTCTCTGTGTCGCCGCCCGCGCGAAAGGGGAAGGCGTTGGCGAACACCGCGCCGGCCGCGAGAGGGAGTACCAGCCAGAGACCGCGCGCAACGCCCGAACCGCGCTTCCAGACGAAGTAGATCGTCAGCAGCGGGAACACGAACAGGCTCGCGTTGCGGAGGTAGAACATGTGCTCCGGACCGTCCGGCCGGAGACCGAACAGCGCCGGCACCTTGATCGCAATCGCGGCGGCGAGGGCGAGAGCGAGGACGACGAGCGTCTCGAAGCGTGAAGTGCTCGCCGACTCGTCGGCCGTGTCGGAGGCCATGACCAGCTGCTTCCACAGCCGCTCGGAGTGCGCGCGGGCGAACTCGCGCGACAGCGCATCGAGGTTCCCCATGCGCTTGACGGCGACGAGGAAGGCTTCGTCCCCCGCCAGACCGCTGTCCATCAGCACCGCCACCTGGTCGCGCAGATGTCCCTCCAGCTCCTCGACGTCGGAACCGTGAAGCGCCTGCCGGCGGGTCACGTAGGCCCGCCACTGCGCGATCTGCTCCTCGAGCGGCCGGTCGTCGAAGGTCGTCATGCCGTGACGACTTTCATCCAGATGCCGCGCAGGGCGCCGTCCACGACCTGCCACTGCTTCCGCTGGGCTGCGAGCTCCGCGCGGCCCTCTCGGGTGATCCGGTAGTAGCGGCGGCGACGGCCGCTCTCGGATTCGGCCCACTTCGCGGCGACGTGGCCCTGGCGCTCGAGCCGGTGCAGCACGGGGTAGAGCATGCCGTCCGTCCACTGGAGGTTCCCGCCCGACAGCTCGGCCACGCGCTTGATGATGGCGTAGCCGTAGCTGTCGCCTTCGGCGAGGATCGCGAGAACGAGCGGTGTGGCGGAGGCGGCGACCAGGTCCTTGCCGACGTCCATACGTAGAGGCGTTATACATTGTAGTTCTATGTATTGTCAAGGCTCAACGGCCGCCCACATCTCACGTGGCGGATGTTGCGTGCCGTCTCCGTGACATCGCCCTCCGGAGTAGGGGCGGGGCTTGTCCCCGCCCGCCGCGATCGGAGGACCGCCGCCGCGTGTGCCGGTCCTTTGATGCGGGCGGCCGCGCACCGAGCGCCCGAAGGGCGCGACAAGCGCCGGGTTCGCCCGGCGCTAACGGCCGGCCCCTACATCGGTCGAGGCGGATGTTGCGTGTCGCCCTCCGGGCCCGCCGTCTCGGTCCGGCGGAGCGGCGAGTACCTCTTCTCGACGGACATCTCCATCGTCTCGTCGATCGTGACCGGGGAGCCCGTTTCGGGCTTCTGCCCTCGAAACACGATGCGGATTTGCATCTTGAGCCCGGTCGAGACCACGTTGGGGATCTCGGGATCCACCGGCACGAGGGCGGCCATCTCTGCCGACATGGAAGACTTTTCCAGTTGCAGCCAGTCCGGAAGATCCACTGTCATCCGCTCGGCGCGAAACTGGGCCGTGATCTCGAGCACCTGGACAGCGTCCACGGCCCGTACACCGTCGAGCGAAACGGTTCCGCTCAGATCGTCCGCCGCCACGGCCAGGCCGGTCCTCGAGAGATCCTTCGCGGCGGTTGCGGAATTGATGTTCCACCGGTCGCCGACACGCTTGCGATCACTCGTGCCGAAAATCTCGTCGTCCGCGGGCGAGTCCGGCGCGTGAGCCGTGATCACCACCTTCAAGGCCTTCGAAATGTCTTCGAGGGCGGGGTCACCGTCGACTGTGAAAACGGTTTCGCCCCGCCCGCCGGAATCGGCGACGATCTTTCGACCCGCGGGAAGAACATCCTCGGTACGGCCGGACGAAGTCTTGCGACAGCTTTCGACCAGGTATTCGGTTCGTGTCGCGTCTGACCTGGAATCCACGGCGAGCACCGTCGCCAGCGCGACGAGGTGGACCGAATACTCGTTGGACTTTTTCTGGACTTGTCCGCCGATCGTGACCCGCTCCTGTTCTCGCTTCGTGCCCCTGGCGTCGAGTCGATAGTGATCGCCGACTTTCGCGGGGCGGCTGAGCCGGACGACGTAATCGTCCGCGGCCGGAACAGCCGACACGTGCAGGACGAGCGCGCCCAGAACCGCGCAAGCCGTCTTCATGGACCCTCGGCGATCATAAGCCGAGGGCGGGACCGCCCGGAGACAGACCTGACTTTCTGACTCCGCGAGGCCTTCCGGTGAGGTGTCGATCGGTCGAATGAGTTTCTCCTCCGTTTGGAGCTGCGCCGAGACTCGAGCCTCGAGAGTCGCCCATGCGATGAAGGCTCACACAGCCGTGCGGCGGCCAGCCGATCGGCAACTTTCGGAATTCCTCGCGAGACGGACCGAGGCCGCTAAGGCATCTGACCGATGAAGTACGGGCGCATCATCTCGTTGTCCTCGTGCTCGACGATGTGGCAGTGCCAGACGAAGAGGCCGGGGACGTAAAAGGTTAACTTCACGCGGGTGATCTGATCCGGATAGGCAATGACCGTGTCTTTCAATCCGGTCTCCGAGGGCTCCGGCGGCCTCGTCGGCCCTCCTTCGATTGGCTCGCGTTCGAGAACCTGAAACTGAGTCTCGTGGATGTGGATCGGGTGCGCGTCCTCCGTAAAGTTGTATAGCTCCCACACCTCGGTTGCTCCCACTGCCGGGTTCTCCGTGATCGCGTCGTCCCAGGCGAGCGAAACCCCCGCCCCGTTGGGATCGAGCGTGCCGAGACGCGCCTCTCTCGGCCCCACGTCCGGCAGGACATCTGAAACGAGCTCGTTCAAAGAGACCTGTCGAACGAAGCTGGGCTCGGCGAGCGGCTTGATCTTCGGCAGGACGAGGCGATGGGGCGGAAGGCTCGTGTCGACCCCTCGGGCGCCACGACTCGGAGCTGCATGACCTGGCCAGTCGTGTCGGGGTTCGCGGCAGGAAAGTCCTCTCCCGGCACTCCACCTCCGAAGGGTTCGTCTGGTCCCAGGTTGAGCAGGACGACCTCAGTGCCGACCGGGACTCGCGCAAAGTCGACGATGACATCGGCTCGCTCCGCCGGAGCGAGAAGAAGCTGCTCGAGCTCGACGGGAACCGGCAAGAAGCCGCCTTCCGAGCCGATCTGCCAGAACGGGAGGCCGTTGCTCAGCCGAAGGATCAGGAAACGAGCGTTGCAGCCGTTCAAGAAGCGGAATCGGTAACGGCGTTGCTCCACCTCGAGGAACGGCCAGGTGCGGCCGTTGACGACCATCGCGTCCCCGAAGAACTCCGGGTTCCAGATCGGGGAGATATCGCTGCCCGGAATGTAGGGCCCGGCGAAGCCGTCGAAGAGCCGGCGACTGTTCGGGTAGAAGAGGGACCCATCGTCTCCGAACGTGCGATCCTGGATCGCGATCGGAATCTCGTAATACGGCGTCCCGGGACGATCGCCGAGAGCGGGCGCTGGTCCGGGAAGGACCCCCGGCCGATCGTCGGGCCCCCCCCGAAGCAGGTAGAAGCCCGCGGGCCCGGCGTACACATTGACCCGGGTCATCCCCAGCGTGTGATCGTGGTACCAGAGCGTCGAGGCTCGCTGCTCGTTGGGATATTCGAAGACGGACGCGCCGGGCTCCCATGCTTCTCCCAGGGGCGAGGACTCGCGGAAAGCGTCGTAGTAGGTGCCAGCGGTCGCAAACCCCTCGGGGATGTTCGAGGCCGCCGGCAGGTACCACGCTTCGGCAAAACCGTCGCTTTCCTGCGGCGTGCGCTCGCCGCCATGCAGATGCGTGACGATGGGAACCGGCCCCAGATAGGGCCCGGGGGTCTCCGCGAACTCCGGCCGCATGTCGCGCCCGGTCGTGCCGCCCGGCGGATTGGCCCAGTGGAGCGTCGGATCGACTGGAAGAAGGTGGGGAAGAAACTCACCGGTCGCCGGATTCTTCAGATCATTGATCCACTTCACGCGAACCGGCTTTTGCCATGCCGCTTCGATCGTGAATGCGGGGTAATTGAACGTCTCCGGATGGTTCGCCGAACCGTAACTCCAGACCGTGGTGCGGGGCAAACCGGGAGGGAGGATCTGCTGATCGAACTGCCGAACCGCGATCTCGTAGTAGTCGTTTCTCCGGGGAAGGCCTCGAACGGCGGTCCGGGGCATCGCCGGCGGGATGACTAGAGGTGCTCGGTATTTCGGAATCTCGTGAGCGAAGAGGCTGGCCGCGCGCTGCGCCGTCGGCCTCGGCAGTCCGAGACCGCGTCCTACAGATCCAGCGAGAAAGAGAGCGGCGCCGGCGGCGCTGTCCTGGAGCAGCTGCCGTCTCGTAAGGGAAATCACAAATCCTCCCGACATCTCTCGAGACAGCTCGACGCTACTACCCGCCTCCCGGCAGGAGACAGATGCAGTTGCATCAACACACGGGCGCGTGGCACAAGCCAGGCGGCGGAGTCTTCTCGAGCCACACGGTGGCCATCAGCCGGGGCATGCCGCCGACTGCTGGGAGGCTGATGCGGACGGCCGCAAGGGCCGCCCCTATACGGACGGTGGCTCGATATGCCCGTCGAATTCCGGAAGGTAGTCGTCGCCGCGAACCTCGGCGCAGCAGGGTGCGTCAGCGGGACGCGCGATCGCGCGTGCGCTTGCCGGAGATGACGCGGCCACACACCTCAATCGAAGGGCACTCGCATTGGAGGAGCTTGGCGAGCAGCTCGTCCATCGTCTCGAGGCGGGCGGCCGTCTCGCGGATTTCGCCCCGTTTCTTCTCCGCGAGCCGCCGCCAGCGGTCCCGCCCGAAATCGCGGACGAGCTGGCGGGTCTCAGCGAGAGTGAAGCCGGCGTCGATGGCGAGCTGAACGACCTGGAGCGGCGCCAGGTCTTTATCTTCGAACTGCCTTCGACCGGCCACCCGGCGGGCGCGAGGGATGAGTCCCCTCTGCTCGTAGTACCGGATGGCCGACGCCGCCAGGCCCGTGCGTTCCGCCAACTGCCCGATCAACATCGCAATTCCCCTTGACTTAAAGCGTACTCGACGTTGTGGGATGGCGGCGAAAGGAGATCGCCATGAGATCCTGGTCCACACTCCTACTCGCTGTAGTCCTCGCCGTCCCGGCCGCAGCCGCCCTCGCCGAAGACGCCCTGGTCTGCAACGAGGCCGCCCTGACCGCCGAGCAGCGCGAGCGCCATCAGAAACTCGGCCGATTGCTACGTTCGGCGCTCGTCGAGAAAGCCGAGCTCAAGGACGGGTACGTCTTCGTTTTCGATCTCGGGCGCCTCCCGGTCGATTCCGCCGGCGGCGCTTTCTGCGTCGTCGAGGTAGCGGAGTGGGTGGACCTCGAGTCGCGGTGCTGCCCCTTCCTCTCGTTCGGCATCGAAGTCGAGCCGAAAGGGAAGACCGTTCGGCTTCGCCTAACGGGCGGAAAGGGCGTCAAGGCGTTCCTCGAATCCGAGCTCGGGCTGCTCGAGAAAGGGGAGTAAGGGACGGGCCCTCTCCCCCATTCCGATCGGGAGAGGGAGGTAGTTGGGGACTGCCCGATCGCTCGAGGCTCCTCTCCCTGTTCTCTGTCCGTAGATGGGGCGGGGGGGCTGGGACCCCCGCACCTTCCTCTCCGCCATCGGGAGAACGCCAAGTCGGGGCAAATGTCCCGGCCTTTTCCGTCGAATCCGGGTCGATTCGGGACGTAGTTCCCATTGTCGGGTGGCCGCGCCGGCGGCATCGTGGGATCGAAGAGAAAGGAGGACCCCATGCTTTCCCACGATTACTCGTACGCGAACGTCCTGCAGAACTCGCTCAAGGTGTCCTGGACGGAGCGCCAGGTTCTGGAAGGCCGCGACTTCGACTACTCCAGGCGGTTCCTACCGAATCGGCTGTCAGGAGTGGACGACATTCGCTGCCTCGACGGCCGCGAGAAGCTCAAGCTGAACCAGATCATGGGCAACGCCTACTGCCACATCTTCGCCTACGTCGAGGAATACATCATTCCGCAGGCCCTCGAAGCCGCACAGCGGGACATCTACGGCGACGAGACCCGGCTGCGCACGCTGCTGCGCTTCGCCGAGGACGAGTCGAAACACCAGGAGCTGTTTCGGCGCTCGACGGCGCTGTTCGAGAAAGGGTTCGGGGTTCGTTGCGGCTTGATCCCGGCGCGCGAAGAAGTGGCGAAGGTGGTGCTCAGCAAATCCCGCCTATGCAGCTACCTCCTGACCAGCATGATCGAGTGGTACACGCAGAGTCACTTCCTCGAGCACATGCGCGATCGGAAGGAGCTCGACGGACTGTTCGTCGACCTCATCCGTTATCACTGGATGGACGAGGCCCAGCACGCGAAGATCGACACGCTCCTGATCGACGAGATCACCCGGGACATGACCGACGAGGATCGCGAAGCGGCCGTCGACGAGCTGCTCGAGCTCGGCGGCGCCATCGACGCGCTCCTCTCCCAGCAGGCCGACCTGGATCTCGCGAGCCTCGAGAAGGCCATCGGCCGGACGCTCTCGGGAACGGAGAAGGAAGAGATCAAACGGCACACGCAACGCGCCTACCGCTGGACGTTCATCGTCTCCGGTCTGGAGCATCCCGAATTCGTGCAGATCGTGAGCGAGCTGACGACCCGCGGCCCGGCGAAGCTCAAGGCGGTGGCGAAAGCGCTGTCGAACTAAGACCGGAATCCGCGATCTCGCGCGAAGACGATCGCCTGCGCTCGGGTCCAAACCCCGAGCTTGTCGAACAGATTCGAGATGTGATTGCGGACGGTCTTCTCGCTGATTGCCAGGGTCTTGCCGATGTCGGCGTTGGCGAGGCCCTGGCTGATCAAAGCGAGCACCTCGCGCTCGCGGGAGGTGAGCTGGGCGAAGGCGGGATCCTCTCCGACCGGCGCCGCGAGCCCCATGAAGTCGAGGACGACCTCCTGGAAGCGCGCCCACGCCGGCTCGTCCTCGAGAAGGATGTGGTTGCGGCTGTCGAGCTCGACGAACTGCGCCCCCGGGATCCCGGCGGCAAGACGCCGGCCTTCCGAGATCGGACAGACCTCGTCGTCGCGGGAGTGGACGACGAGCGTCGGCGCTTTCACCGCGTCGAGCAGGCCGGTGACGTCGATCGAGGAGCGGGCCTCGAGCATTCGCGCTGCCATCTCGCCGCTGCTGGTGCGGCGGCAGAGCTCGTTGTACCAGCCGATCTGCGCGGCGCTACCGGCGGGGATGAAGCGCGACGTGAAGACCTGGCGGAAGACCGGGTTCTCCTTGCCCCAGCCGATCCGCATCAGCTCCAAGATCGCGCGGTACTCGCGCTCCGGCTCCGGTTTGTCGCGGCGTGCCCACCCGCGGGCGTAGCCGCCGTAGAGAATCATCCGGGAGACCCGCTCCGGATGGCGCGCCGCATACGCGACGCAGATCGCGGCGCCGGACGAGATCCCGAGAAGCGTGAATGGTTCGTGGATCTCCGAGGCGGCGACGACGGCCTCGAGGTCATCGAGCCAGCGGTCGAACGACAGCTCGACGACGTCGCGGTCCGTCAGCCCGCAGCCGCGGTCGTCCCAGCGCAGAAAACGAAAATGGTCGCCGAAGAAACGGATCCAGTGCCCCCAGACCGGGCTCTCGAGCTCGTATTCGAGATGGCTCAGCCAGTTTGCGGCTTTGATCACGGTCGGCCCAGCGCCCGCTTCGGCCCAGGCGAGCTGCACGTCGTCTTCCGTGCGCAGGTAGCGGATGCGCTGACGGAGCTTCTCCATGTCGCCTGGCGGGATTCTAGTTTGGGGATCGGTCGATGGAGGCCCTTGAGCGGGATAGGACTCCGATCGCTGCCTGGCCTGGGGATTGCTGAAACGTCACGCATGCACGGCGCCGCAGGACGGAAACAGGACGCGACATCCGAGTCCGCGGCCGGGCCGGCGTCGTTTGAGATCCGCGTCTCCGACGAGATTCTCGCCGACCTGACGCAGCGGCTCGACAACGTTCGCCTCCCGGCGGGAGACTCGCCCGAGGGCTGGGATCTCGGCATGGATCCCGGCTACCTGCGCGAGATTCTCGACTATTGGCGAAACGGGTTCGACTGGCGCGCGCAGGAGCGGTATTTGAACGGCTTCCGCCAGTTCATTGCGACGGTCGACGGGACGCGCCTGCACTTCATCCACGAGAGAGGCCGCGGCCCCGCGCCGCTGCCGCTACTTCTCACGCACGGCTTCCCCGACTCTTTCTATCGGTTCCACGAGCTGATCCCGCGACTCACGGATCCCGCGTCGCACGGAGGGAACGCTTCCGAGGCATTCGACGTCGTCGTGCCGAGCCTCCCCGGGTACGCGTTCTCCGAGCCGAGGCGCGTGCATGGCGGCCTCTTCGGTTTCGGCGACTCCTCCACTCGCTGATGCAGGACGTCCTCGGGTACGAGCGATTCGGCGCGCAGGGCGGCGACTGGGGCAGCACGATCACCGAGCAGCTCGCTCGGAGCCACGGCTCATCGGTCGTGGGGATCCATCTGACCGACGTTCCCTTCTGGCACGCTTTTCGGAAACCGAAGAAGGCGACCGGCGCGGAGAAGAAGTACCTGAAGCAAATCGAGGAATACCAGACGCGCAACGGTGCCTACGCGATGATTCAGGGCTCGCGCCCGCGCACGCTCGAGGTCGGGCTGACGGACTCGCCGGCGGGGCTCGCGGCCTGGATCGTCGAGAAGTTTCGGGAGTGGAGCGACTGCGACGGCGACGTCGAGCGCTCGTACACGAAAGACGAGCTCCTGACCAACGTGATGATCTATTGGGCGACCGGGACGATCGGTACGTCGTTCCAGCCTTATTCCGACGTGATGAGCGCCGGAGCGATCCGCTGGATGAAGGAGGCGGCCAAGAACCTGGTCGGCTCGAAGTCGGTGCCGGCGTGGTTCGCGATGTTCCCGAAGGATCTCTCGTCGCCTCCGCGCGAATGGGCCGAACGCTTCTTCCGCGTCGAGCGGTGGACGGAGATGCCGCGCGGCGGGCACTTCGCCGCGATGGAACAGCCTGACCTCCTCGCCGAGGAGATTCGGGCGTTCTTTCGGGGTCGGAGCTGATCTTCTGATCTTGTCGAGGTCGCTCGCACGGTGGATCGCGCTGGCTTCACCGAGAGCCGAACACGGGTGGGAACATCACGACCAGAGCCGCCCATAGGGAGTGGACGGGCGGGTCGGCGACCTGCCATCGCTCCAGACTGGCGAGCCGCGGCGACGCAGGAAGCGCGCTTAGAGCCACGCCGACCGGGGCTGCCTCTTGATCGCTCGCGGTTTTCAATTCAATCGAAACAAACGATTGGACCAGGCGAGAGTCGGCCCGACATGATCACGGCACGCCCCCGACCGATCCGGCAGACATCCCCTATCTACCGAACCGATCCCGAGCGACGGACGAGCTCCTTGAGCTTAATGAGTCGCGAAACCAGCGACTCAAGTCGTGCAACGGTGGTTCGAATTCGAAAGGAGGACGGTGCTATGACAGGTCGAAGAGGTCTCATTGGACTGATCGCGACCGCGGCTTTGCTTCGGGCGGGCCCCGTGCGCGCCGATGCCGTCTCGGACTGGAACGCCATCACGTCGCAAGCGGTGATTGCCGCTGGCCCCGTGATGCGTCCAGGCGCGTCGATAATCCTCGACTTTGCGATGGTCCACGCCGCCGTGCACGACGCCGTGCAGGCGATCGAAGGGAAGTACGAGCCCTATGCCATCGAAATCCCGGGCGCTTCGGGCTCATCGATCGCCGCGGCCGCCACGGCGGCGCACGACGTGCTCGTCAACCGGTTTCCGCTTCAGGCCCCCGGGCCCGCCGGGCTCGACGCGACGTATTTGGCCTACCTCGCAGCCAACAGTCTGTTGATCACCAACCCGGGCGTGGCCGTCGGCCAGCAGGCCGCCGCCGGTCTCATCGCTCTGAGGGCCAACGACGGGAGTTTTCCCAATCCTCCGCTGCCACCGTTCAACGGCCCGCCGAACCCCGGCGCTGGCGATTGGAGGCCGACGACTTCGTACCTCCCCGGGCCGCCTCCGAGCGGTGCGCCGATGCTCAATGAGTGGCTCGCCTTCATGACCCCGTTCACAATGACGAGCCAGGACCAGTTTCGCCCGCAGGGACCCCCGTCGCTCAAGAGCGGCAAGTACACGAAGGACTACGACGAGGTGAAACGTCTGGGCGGAGACGTCAACAGTGAGCGCACGCAGGCGCAGACAGACCTCGCGACCTTCTGGAATTTGAATTTCATCACGCAGTGGTTTCTCGTGGTTCGCGACCTTGCGGCCGCGCACGTCGATAACATCGCCGACAGCGCCCGGCTCTTCGCCCTGGTCAGCCTCGCAAGTGCGGATTCCGTCATTACGGCCTGGGACAGCAAGCGTCATTTCGTCTTCTGGCGGCCGGTCACGGCCATTCAGGAAGGCGACGACGACGGCAACCCCAAGACGGAAGGAGACGTCAACTGGCGTCCGTTCATCAACACGCCGAACTACCCCGAATACACCTCGGGCGCGAACAACCTGACGGGCGCCGTCACGAAAACGCTCAGGCTCTTCTTCGGGAAGGATAAGGTCACCTTCGTCGTAACGAGCACCAATCCTCTCGCGATTCCTCCGACGCGCACGTATGAGCGCTTCTCTGACGCGGCCGCGGACGTCGTCGAGGCCCGCATCCTGCAGGGCATCCACTTCCGCACCGCGGACGTCGTCGCGCGCAAACAGGGTCGTCACGTGGCCAAGTGGGTGTTCGAGAACTTCCTCCGGCCGATTCACGTTCACGGCGATCACGGCGACAATTCCGGCGCCGACCAAGACGAGGATTGAAC
>JBKPSZ010000114.1:0-4708 GCA_046735265.1 Acidobacteriota bacterium
CCCACACCGAACCCGTATGGGCAGGGGACGCTCTATGCGGCTCCGGCGCCCAACGCGCCGAGCGTGGCTCCGGCGGACGGCAAAACCGGGTACATCCCCGGCGCGGCTTCGCCGGAGAATCAGCCGAAACCTCCCGAGTAGTTCTCGAGTCCGTTGTCAGTCGTCTCAGGCCTGAGTCTGCTCATCCTCGACCGCGAGCGACTCAGGACCAGGGACTGAGGGCTGGGGACAGAACCACGAGCTGTTCTCTCCCTTTCGGAACACCTCTACACTAGTTGCATGCCTTCCGTCCTGGTCGTCGAGGACAAGGACTCCCTGCGCTCGATGCTCGAGGAGATGCTGCGCGGCGAAGGGTGGACCGTGCTCGGCCTCGCCAACGGCAGCGAGGCCGTCAATCGCCTGCGATCGGGAGAGGCCGTGGACGTCGTTCTGACGGACTGGCGGCTTCCCGGCGCCGACGGCCTCGCGGTTCTCGAAGCGGCGCGCGCCACGGATCCGACGCTGCCGGTCGTCGTCATGACGGCTTTCGGCTCGATCGAGACCGCGGTCGAGGCGATGAAAAAGGGAGCCGAGGACTTCATCACCAAGCCGGTCGACCCGGATCTGCTGCGACTTCTCGTGGCGCGCGCGATCGAGCGGCGGAAGAAGGGGAAAGAGTCGCTCCTCTTCGCCGAGGCCTCGTCGCGACAGATGCCCCAGATCGTCGGGGAGTCGGCGGCGCTCCGGGCCGTCCAGGCGGAGGCGGAACGGGTCGCGGCCACCGACGCGACCGTGCTTCTCGAGGGAGAGAGCGGCACCGGCAAGGAGCTCTTCGCGCGGGCGATCCACCTGCTCTCGGCGCGGCGCGACCGCGCGTTCGTGGCCATCAACTGCGCCGCCATCCCCGACACGCTTCTCGAGAGCGAGCTCTTCGGGCACGAGCGCGGCGCTTTCACGGGCGCGGCGTCGCGCCGGCTCGGAAAGTTCGAGCTCGCGGAAGGTGGAACGGTCTTCCTGGACGAAGTCGGGGAATTGACGGCCGCGACCCAGGGGAAACTGCTGCGCGTCCTTCAGGAGCGCTCTTTCCACCGCGTCGGCGGCACGGCGTCGATCGAAGTGGACGTGCGGATCCTGGCCGCGTCCAACCGCCCGCTCGACCGTCTCGTGGCGCAGGGCGCCTTTCGCGAAGATCTCTTCTACCGCGTCCGCGTCTTCCCGATCCGCATCCCCGCGCTCCGCGAGCGGCCGGAGGACATCGATCCGCTCGTGGACTGGTTCCTCGTCCACCTTCCCCAGGAGCTCAAGAAGAAACCGGCGGAGCTGGCCCCCGAAGCGCGCGCGCGTCTGCACACCTACGACTGGCCCGGCAACGTGCGAGAGCTCCGCAACTGCCTGGAGCGCGCGATCATCCTCTCGGAGGACGGCCGCATCGATGAGAGGCACCTTCGGCTCCAGGCGGAGTCGGCGGCCACGCCGCTGCCGGCGGGCGCCACCCTCGAGGAGGTCCGCGAGCGGGCGGCCCGAAGCGCCGAGCGCGTCTGGCTCGCGAGAGCCCTCGAGAGAGCCCGGGGTGACCGGACCGAGGCGGCCGCCGCCCTCAGCCTGACGCCGCGAAAGCTCGAAGCGAAGCTGCGGGAGCACGGGCTCGACGAGAGCTAGCAAGCCCCCCGAGCGACGAGGCGAAGTGTGTCGGGCGCGGGCGCGGGAGGCGCCTATCCGGGCAGCGTCGGCGGCGGAGTCGGCTCTCCGGGCTTGAGCGTCCGAGTCGGCGGGGGAGGGATCGGCGTGTACGGCCGGCGCTCCTGCGGGCCGCCCGTCTGCGCCGCGGGCTTCTTCTGACAGGCTCCGCCCGCGAGCGGGAGGACGAAGAGCGCGAGGGCGAAGAGCCGTACGAGGCGGCGTCGTCTTGTCACAGCGCGATTATCCCAGCTCCGAGAGCGCCGCGACAATCTCCGCGTCCTCCTCGGGCGCGGTCGAGCGCAGGTCGAGCCACAGGCGCCCCTCCTCGACCCGTCCCAAGATCGGCACCGCCCGCCCGCGCAGCCGGCCGGCGAGCTGCCCCGCGGAGAGCCGGCGATGGGAGACCGCCAGCGCCCGCGAGGG
Organism: Acidobacteriota bacterium; assembly: GCA_046735265.1. Taxonomy (GTDB): domain Bacteria; phylum Acidobacteriota; class Thermoanaerobaculia; order UBA5066; family Gp7-AA6; genus DATBFU01. The sequence goes on from JBKPSZ010000114.1 coordinate 2,083, forward strand.
AAAGGTCTTCTCGGGGCTCGTTCCGCCTCCGAAAAGCGCGCGGGCCGGCAGGACCTCGATCGCGAGCCCGGACGTCCCCGAGACGGCGGCCGCCACCGCGGCGCCCCGCCGCTCGAGCTCTTCGACGGGCCGGCCGGCGGCGCGATACACCGGGAAGTCGCGCCAGCTCCCTCGCTTCCACGCCGCGAGCGTCGCGGCGAGGGCCGCGAGGGCGAGCTTGTCCGGACGCACCGCGCGCGCGACCGGGTGGGACGCGAGCGCCGAAACGAGATCCTCCCGGCCCACGATGAATCCCGCCTGGGCGCCGCCGAACAGCTTGTCGCCGGAGAAGGTCACGAGGTCGGCTCCGTCGGCGAGGCAGCTCGCGACGGTCGGCTCGCCGGCGACCCCGAACTCCTCGAGGTCGACCACGCATCCGGTCCCCTGATCGTGAAGCCAGGCGAGCCGCGAGTCGCGAGCGAAGGCGGCGAGCTCGTCCGGCCGGGGTCGTGCGGTGAATCCGCGGATCTCGTAGTTGGACGGGTGAACCGTCAGCAGCAGGGCGGTCCGATCGCTTCTCGCGCGGCGGTAGTCGTCGATCGCCGTCCGGTTGGTCGTGCCAACCTCGCGCAGAACCGCGCCGGACGCTTCGAGGATCTCCGGGATCTTGAAAGAGCCGCCGATGGCCACGAGCTCGCCGCGGGAGACGAGCACCTCGCGGCCGCGCGCGAGCGCCGTCAGGGCGAGCAGAAGCGCCGAGGCGTTGTTGTTGACGGCGAGGGCCCCCGGCGCCCCGAAGAGGTCTCTCGCGAGTGCGCGCACGTGATCCTGCCGCCGGCCGCGTTCCCCGGTTTCGACGTCAAGCTCGAGCGCTGAATATCCGGCGACCGCCTCCGCGAGCGCCTTCCGCGCGGGCGAAGACAGCGGCGAGCGCCCGAGGTTCGTATGGAGGAGGACTCCCGTCGCGTTGACGACGCGGATGAGCGTCGGAGCGAACCGTCGGGCGAGGGCCTCCCCGGCGGCCGAAAGAAGCTCCTCCGGCCGCGTCACTCCGCCGGCGATCGCCCGGCGCAGCTCCTCCTTTACCGCTTCCCGGCCGTACTCCGCCTCGAGCGCCGAAGCCTCGGGCGTCGAGAGCATGGAGTCCATCGAGGGCGGATGGGAGCGGGGTTCGGTCGGAGTCGAGGTCAGTTCCTGGCCTCCTGCCGGCGGCGGGCCGCCCGCGGTCGACTACTATATTTCCATGCCCTGGGAACGGGAGCTCGAGGTCCTCGAGGAGGCGATCCGTCGCCTCGGCGTCGAGTTCGACGCCTTTCTGTACGGAACCGCGACGAAGCCGCCGGTGGAGTCGCGCCGGCACGTCGAGCAGATGATCCGGCGTCTGAACGGCGTTCAGCTCGATGCCGCGGCCGAGCGTTACCGGTTCAACACGCTGCAGGGGCGCTATTCGACGATGACCGAGCGATGGGAGCGCCTCCAGTCGGAGAAGGAGTCGGGGCGGCGACCCGGGCTCTACGGCCACTTCGCGGGGCACGCCGGGGCCTCGCCTCCTCCGCGCGCCGCCGCGCCGCCCCCGGCGTCCCCCAACGCCCGCGTCCCGGGCTCCGTAGAAAACCGGGAGGCGGCAGACTCCGCGGACCGCCGTCTCTTCGAGGTCTATCGGGAGGCGCGCCGGGCCCGCGGGGAAGATGCCCAGGGGTACGAGAAATTCGCGGAAAGTCTCGCCAAGGAGCGCGCCCGCTTAAAGGAGCGGCTCGGCACGGAGGACTTCGTGTTCGAGGTCGCCGAAAGAGAAGGGAAGGTCAAGCTGATCGCCAAACGCATGCCCGCGCCCCCCTCGGGGAAGCCCGAATGACACGGCGTCGGAAGATTCCGGTCTTCGCGGCCGCCCTGCTCGCCGCCGGGGCCCTCGCCACCGCGGCTGCGAAGAAGCCCGAGTCGAAGGAGCCCTTTTTCCACCAGTTCTTGATCCCGGGTGATCCGCTCGACGACAACCTGCTCGCGCAGGAGAAGCGCGTCGCGGAGAACCCGGAGTCCGCGGCGCTGCGCAACGACTTCGGCAACCTCCTCGCGGAACGACGCTTCCCGAAGGAAGCGCGCGCGGAGTACCGCAAGGCGCTCGAGCTCGACAAGACGTTCTTCCTCGCCGCGTACAACCTCGGGCTGATGGAGGAGACGGAGGGACGATTCGACGCCGCCATCTCCGCCTATCGCGAGGCGATCGACCGGCGGCGAGGCTTCCCGCCGGCGCACTTCCGCCTGGGCCGCCTCTACGAGAAGCTCGGGCGGACCGACGACGCCGTCGACGAGTACGCGAAAGCCTTTCGGATCGACAATTCGCTCCGCGACCCGAAGCGAAACCCGCTCGTCGTCGACTCCCGCTTGATGGATCGGGCTTCGCTCACGAACTATCAGCGCGACCTCGCGCGGGCCACGCAGAAGCGCGAAGACGAGTACGTGGACGCGGCGCGCTTCCGTCCGCTGCCGATCGAGCGCACCCTCGACACCGAGGATATCGTCGAAGAGGCGGGGCCGCAGACGATCGAGGCCGCGCCGCGCTCCTCCGGAAGCGCCCGCCCCGGCCCGACCCCCGCTCGAGGCCGCCCGGCGCCGACGCGGCCGGTCCGGCGCGACACGACCGTCCGAG
>JBKPSZ010000115.1:0-25411 GCA_046735265.1 Acidobacteriota bacterium
CGAGCATCCCTTCCGCGAGCGCCGCGCCTCCCGACGAGGCGAGATTCGTAATCGGGTCCACCACGACGAGCGTCGGCTCGAAATCCCTCACCGCCCGATAAATGTTCGTCAGGTGCGCCTCGAGACCCGTCAGCGTCGGCCGGGCGGCATCGAAGCGGAGGAGTCCCTTGCGCATGGGCGCGCCGAGGTCGAGGCCGATCGACCGCATGTTTCGGACGATCTGACGACTCGATTCCTCGAAAGCGAAATAGACGCAACGCTCGCCGCGGCGGCAGGCGGCGTCGACCATCTGCGCGGCGAGGCTGGTCTTGCCGGTCCCGGCGGTTCCCGACACGAGGACCGTCGAGCCGCGGTAGATCCCCTCGCCTCCGAGCATTTCGTCGAGCGAGGGGACTCCGGTGGAGATCCGATCCTGAGAGGCCTCGTAATCGAGACGAGCGGACGTGATCGGCAACACCTCGATCCCCCGGTCGTCGATCAGGAAAGGGTATTCGTTGGTGCCGTGGCTCGATCCCCGATACTTGACGATGCGCAGGCGCCGCGTGGCGATCTGGTCGGAAATCCGGTGGTCGAGGAGGATGACGCAGTCGGAGACGTACTCCTCCAGCCCGTGACGGGTGAGCGTTCCGGCGCCGCGCTCCGCCGTGATGACGGCGGTCACGCCACGATCCTTGAGCCACCGGAAGAGTCGTCGCAGCTCGGCCCGGAGGATCCGTTCGTTCGCGAAGCTCGCGAACAGCGTCTCCAGGGTGTCGATGGCGACCCGCTTCGCGCCGACGGTGTCGATCGCCGATCCCAGCCGGAGGAAGAGCCCCTCCAGATCATAGTCGCCCGTCTCCTCGATCTCGCTCGGCTCGATCTGGACGTGATCGATGAAGAGCTTGCCGTCGGCCACGAGCTTCTCCACGTTGAATCCGAGGGAGCGCACGTTCTGGGCGAGCTCCGGCGCCGTTTCCTCGAACGCCATGAAAACTCCGGGCTCGCCGAGATCGACCGCGCCGCGGACGAGGAATTCCATCGCGAAGAGGGTCTTTCCGCATCCGGCCGACCCGCAGACGATCGTGGGACGTCCGCGCGGAAGACCGCCCTCCGTGATGTCGTCGAGCCCGGGGATGCCGCTCGGCGCCTTCGGAAGCTCCTTCGGCGACGAGGGCGGCGTCGCGGCCCGCTCCTTGCGGTGTCGGTCTGACGGCACGATGTGGCTTCCGGGCTCGCCGGAGAGTCTACGCCAAACGCGAGACGCGGAGCGCCGGAGGCGGGCCCACGGCGAAGTTCTTGCTCATCGGGCGAAGACCTCCTCGACCGGCGTGATTCGAAGGCTTTCTGGCGAAATCCCCAGTTTTCTGGCTCCGATCATCCGGTCTTCGTCCAGCAGCTCCTTCGGCTTCTCGGCGTCGTACTTGATGGGTGAGAAAGCGTCCGAAATGAGCTTCTCCTGCAAGCCTTTCGCGTCCTTCGTGATGATGACGACGGAAAGGTTTTTCGCCGACAGGTGTTTCCGGATGGCGGCGTTGACGTCGTCGCGGGTGAGCTTCCCGAGCTCGGCCCGCATGGTCGAGGTGAACTCGCCGATCCCGTACCACTTCGAGTCGAGCGCGTACCCGAGCTGCTGGTCCTGCGTGGCCGTCATGACGTAGACGTTCTTCCGCAGGTAGTCGCGGGTCCGCTCGAAATCCTCCTGGGAGAGCCCGTCCGTGACGAGCTTGTCGAGCTCGGCGATCGCGATGCGAAGCGCCATGTGCGCGTTCTCGGGCACCACCGGCCGGATCCAGATCTCGAAGATCTGCGCGCGGCGCGCGAGGTTCGGGTCCGGAAAGAACTGGAACATGCCGCGCGGGAACGCCTCGATGTACGCGTAGTCGCCGTAGTTCATTCCGCGGGCTTCGCGGATCCGCTGGTAGAGGTGCGATACGGAGGCGCGATGCTCGCCGAGCCACGTCCGCGCGACCCAGAGCGCCGCGAAGTCGGGGGAGGAGCGCGTCACGCCGATGGGATGCCCGAGCGAGATGGCCGTGGCCCGCGTGTCCTTCTCCAGGATCTCGACCTGGATGCCCGACGTCTTCTTGGCGACGACTCCCTGGGGAGCCGGGAGCGCCGCGCCGTTGGGGAGCTTCGAGAGCTCCGCGCGAAGGCGCGCGAGCACTTCGTCGGGGACGTCGCCGGCCACGCCGACCGTCAGCGCCTTCTGCGTGTACGCCTTCTGCACGAAGTCGCGGACGTCCTGCAGCGTGAGGGACCGGATGCCGGCGACGGTGCCGAGAACCGGATGCCCGTACGGCGTCCCCGCGAAGAGATTCGTCTGGAGCCGCTCCTTGCCGAGCTCCTCTTCGTTGTTGGACCGGAGGTCCTCGGTGAGCCCGTTCAACTGCGCATCTTTCAGCCTCTGGAAGTCCTCTTCCCGGAACCCGGGGTCGAGCAGCTGCGGCAGGACGATGTCGAAGAAAGCCTTCCAGTTGTCCCGGTGCACGCGACCGGTGAACGTCGTCATCTCCTTGTCGACCTGGTCGTTGAAGGACCCGGCCATCGGATAGAGCGCCTTGTTGATCTCGTCGATACGACGCTCCTTCGAGCCCGCCTCCGCGATCATCGCCGCCGCGAGGGCGGAGAGGCCTTCCTTGCCCGGCGGGTCGTAGGCCGATCCGACCGTGAAGAGGAGCTTGACGTTCAATTGCGGCAGGCTCGTCTTCTGCACGAGAAGCGCGAAGTCGGCCGTCGTCGGCGCAGGCTTCGCGGCGAGCGTCGCGAGCGCCGGGAGGGTCGCCATGGCGGCGGCCATCGGCTCCTTCGAAAGCGTCGCAACGACGAGATTCGCGTCGCTGAAGTAACGCTTCGCGACGGCTTCGAGGTCGGCCGGAGTCAGGGAGTCGTAGTTCCGCTGCAGGCGGTTCAACGTCTGGTAGGAGCGCGAATAGCGGACGAATCGGGCGAGCGTGGCCGCGATCGTCTCCGTGTTGTCGAGGCGGCGGGCGAAGCTGTACCGCGCGTTCGACTTGGCGTCGGCGAGACGCCGTGCCTCAGGAGGCGTGCGCACCGCGGTTTCGAACGTGCGCATCAGGTCGTCGCGAACCGAGACGGCGTCCTCCGGCTTCTTGACCCGCGCGTAGACGGTGACGAGAGACGGGTCGGCGTTCGCGCCGCTGTCGTAAAAGAGCTGGTCCACCTTCTGCTCGGTCTCGACGAGCTTCTTGTAGAGGTCGGAAGTCTCCCCGAACGCGAGGTCGAGCAGGATGTCGACCGCCGCGAAATCCTTCTCGGTGTCGGAGAAAGCCGGACCGTGGAAGGCGACGGACACCCAGGGCAACGTCGCGCTCGTCCAGTCGACGTGCGCGTAGACCGGTCCCTTCGCGGGCGGCTCGGCCGGGATCGTCGCCTTGTAAGTGCCGGTTTTCCATCCGCCCCAATACTTCTCGACGAGGCGGATGACCCGGGAAGCCTCGACGTCGCCGGCGACGATCACCGTCGTGTACTCCGGCCGATACCAGCGCGTGAAGAACTCCTTGGAGTACGCGTACTGATTGGGCATGTCCTCGATGTCCTTGATGAACCCCATCGTCGTGTGCTTGTAGGTGTGCGTCGTGTACGCCTTCTCGCGCTGCGCCTCGTCCAGCTTGACGATCGGGTTGGCGCTGTTCTTGTTGTATTCGCCGAGGACCGCGCGCGCCTCCGTCTTGAACGCCGCCTCGTCGTACGAGAGGTTCTGGAAGCGGTCCGCCTCCACGCGGAGCATCAGCTCCAGGTCCTCCTTGGAGAAGGTCGTGTGGTAGTTGGTGTAGTCGTCGGTCGTGTAGGCGTTCTGCCGCGCGCCGACCTGCGTGAGGATGCTCTGGTACCGGTCGGGCGGGTACTCCTTCGTCCCCCGGAACATCATGTGCTCGAAGAAGTGAGCGAACCCCGACTTGCCGGGCTCGACCTCGTTGCGCGAACCGGTCTGGACCGGGATCTGGAGAGAGACGATGTTCGGAAACCCGGTCGGGACGACGATGACCTTCAGACCGTTCGGAAGGAGCTTCTCGGTCGCGGGGAAGGTCAAGAGGTCGGGGAGGGCAGCGGGCTTCCTGGGGGCGGCGGCCTTCTTCTGGGCGAGCGCGACGGGCACGAGGATGGCCAGCATCGCGGCGGCGGCGGGGATTCGTAGCATCGGTGAAAGCTCCTCTCGCGGCAGGGGTCTGCCGGTGCGTAGCCTAGTGCAATTCCTTCATCGACAGGAAGTTGAGAACGAAATCCGCCGTCGGTCCGGCGCCGGCCCGACGGGCCCGAGGGTGGTCGCGGACGCATTCGACCGGCTCCCGCCGGGTCTTTCTGTGATCCAATCTCAGTGAGATTCCAAAAAACCCGCTCGGCCGTACCGAGCGTGCTGGCGAAAGGAGACGACGATGGCTTCTTCCACCACCCCTGCCCGGCTGCCCGAGCGTCCGGCCGAGACCGAGGTTCGCGCCCCGCGTCCCGAAAAGAAGACGTCGCGGTTCGTGATCAAGGTCGGCGGCGTCGTTCCCTCCTAGGACCTCCTAGGACCGCGTCCGCCCCGATTCGACTCGGAGCCCACCTTCGTGCCTTTGACGGCACGCGGGTGGTTGTGTAGCCTTTTCGAACCTACCAGGACGACTGTGGCGCGCATTTTTCCGGTCCGGGACGACGAAGCTCGCGAGACGTTTGAGCGTCTTCAGGGCGTGCTCCGCGCGACGCTCGTCCACCACTATCTTCTGAGCGAAGAGGAGGCCGAAGGCGCGGAAGAGGACCTCCTCGTCTGGTTTCTGAGACTCGCCCGGCGCGGCAGCGGTCCGCAGATGCCGCCGAAGTCGATGCGGCTGGCGCTGCTCTCCGCGACGTGCCAGTACGGCCGTTCCATGCAGCTCTGGAAGCTCGCCGGCAAGCGCTGCGCCGACGAGAAATTGAGCCGCACCCTGTCGCGAGACCCCGAAGAGATGGCGGTGGACCTCGACGCCGGCTTGGGCAAGGACCTCGAGTGACCGGACGCATCATTCGTTTCCCGCAGCCCGCCGTTCTCGCCGGCGAAGCCCCGGCCTCGGCCCGGCGGATTCTCGAGACGCCGATGGGCGAGCGCGCGGCCCGAGCCGAAGAGATGCGAATCGAGGAGCCCGAAGTTCTTCTCGAGCTCGCCGGCACGCTGCGGGACCGGCTCGAGTCGGCGCCCGTTCTCGTCCGCGACGAAATGGAGTGGCTCTACCACTTCGTTCGCGTGCCCGAGCGGCCGATCGGCCTGTTCGACGAACGCGAATACTTCCTGGGCGAGTTCGCGCTGATCGCCGGAACGGCCTGCCGCCACCTGTCGCGGCGCGACGAGGCGCGGCTCTGGTTCGACCGGGCGGAGGCGGGGTTCCGCCATACGCTCAACCCGGTGGCCGATCTGTCCCGGCTCTCCTATCAGAGACTCGCGCTCCGGATCGAGGAACGCCAGCTCGACGTCCTGCTCGAGCTCACGCCGTCGCTTATCCAGAGCTTTCGAAAGCTCGGCATGCCCGAGGACGCGTTGAAGGCGCAGTTCCTGGAAGGGCTCGCGTTGATGGAGACCGCGAAGCTCGACGAGGCGGTCGACGTTTTTGCCGAGATCGCGCGGGAGGCGGAGCGTCTGGGCGCCGCGAAGCTCCTCGGATCGGCCTACGCGAACCTGACCCACATTCACGGGATGCGCGGAGACGCAGCCCGCGCGATCGAGGCCTCCCGACAGGCGATACCCGTCCTGCGCCGACTCGACGACCGCATCGCGCTCGCCAAGGTCCAGTGGGGCCTGGCCGTGCTACTGCGCGAAACGGGTCAGACCGCGGCTTCGGTCGAAGCGTACCGGGCGGCGCAGGCGGACTTCGAGCAGATCGGGATGCGCGCCGACGTCGCCGCGTTGAACCTCGTGATCGCCGACCTCCTGATCGAGCTCGGACAGGACGGCGCCGCGCTGCAGTCCGTCCTCGAGGCGCTCCCCGTGATCCAGGAGCTCCAGATGGTTCCGGAGGGGATGGCGGCGCTGCAGCTTCTGCAGGAATCGCTTCGCGAACAGCGAATCGACCGTCCCGCGCTCCGCGAGCTGCACGGGTTCTTCCAGGATCTCCAGTAGCCGGCGTCCGGGCTCGCCCGGCGATCGGGTGAGGTCGGCCGGAGTCTGTTGAGGGGAACCCCGTCCCGGGCTTACCATCGCAGAGTCCGGAGAGCGGAGAGACGATGGAAGCCAGCGCCCAGCCCGACGTCCGCATCGCCACGAGCGCCTGCCCGCTCGACTGCCCCGACGCCTGCAGCCTCGAGGTCCGAGTCGACGGGGACCGCGTCGTCTCGATCGGAGGCAGCCGGATCAACCCGCTGACCGAGGGCTACATCTGCTCGAAAGTCCGGCGCTATCCGGAGCACGTTCACGGCGAGCGGCGCGTCCGACATCCTCGGATCCGATCGGGCCGAAAGGGGAGCGGAGAATTCCGGCGGGCGAGCTGGGACGAGGCGCTCGATCTCGTGGCGGAAAAGTTGAAGGCTCTCGCGGGCCGAGGTCGAGGCGAGAGGATCCTCCCGCTTTCCTACGGCGGATCGAACGGCTACCTTTCCCAGGATACGACCGACGCCCGCCTCTTCAGGAGGCTCGGGGCCTCGCGGCTCGCGCGGACGGTCTGCGCCGCGCCGACGAGCCGCGCGGCGACGGGCCTCTACGGGAAAATGGCGGGCGTCGCGTTCCCCGACTATCGGCACGCGCGCCTGATCGTGCTCTGGGGGGTCAACCCGCAGGTGTCGGGAATCCACCTCGTGCCGCACGTGCAGGCGGCGCAGCAGGCGGGCGCCCGCCTCGTCGTCGTGGACCCGCGGCGCACGCGCCTGGCCGAGCGCGCCGACCTCCACCTGCCGGTGCGGCCCGGAGGCGATCTGCCTCTCGCGCTCGCGCTCATCCGCTGGCTCTTCGAGAACGGCCGGGCGAACGAGTCTTTTCTCGCCGAGCACGCGACCGGCGCCGAGGAGCTGGCGCGCCGGGCGGGACGCTGGACGTTCCCGGAGGCGGCGTCCGCGTCGGGTCTTCCGGCGGAGGATATCGAGCGCTTCGCCCGGCTCTATGCGGACTCCTCGCCCGCCGTCATTCGCTGCGGCTGGGGGCTCGAAAGGAACCGTAACGGCGGTTCCGCGGCGGCGGCCGTGCTGGCGCTGCCCGCGGTCGCGGGGAAGTTCGGCGTGCGCGGCGGCGGATACACGATGAGCAATTCCTCGGTCTGGGACCTCGACGTCGCCGCGGCGGCCGTCGAGCCGCCCGCCGCGATGCGCGAGATCAACATGAACCGGGTGGGGGAGGCGCTGCTGACCGCCGACCCGCCGATCGAAGCGCTCTTCGTCTACAACGCGAATCCCCTGATGACGCTGCCGGAGCAGGGGAAGGTCCGTCGGGGTCTGTCCCGAGACGATCTCTTCACCGTGGTCTTCGACCCGGTTCTGACCGACACGACCCTTTACGCCGACGTCGTCCTGCCCGCGACGACGTTCCTCGAGCGGCGCGAGCTGTCGCGCGGCTACGGCGCTTTCGCGCTCCAGGACGCGCCCGCGGTCATCCCGCCCGTCGGCGAGTCGCGTCCGAACCACGAAGTGTTCGCGGACCTCTGCCGCCGGACCGGGGTCGCGCGGCCCGGCGAGCCCGAGACCGGCGACGCCATCATGGAGGCGATCCTCGACTCGAGCAAAGGTTCGACTCGGCTGCGCGAGGCGCTCGCCCGCGACGGGCTCGCGCTGCCGCCGAGCGGATGGACGCCGATCCAGTTCGTCGACGTCTTCCCTCGCACCCCGGATCGGAAGGTCCACCTCGTGCCGGAGGCTCTCGATCGCGAGGCGCCGCTCGGGCTCTACGGCTTCCGCGAGGACCCGGGGACGTCGAGCCGCCCGCTCGCGCTGATCTCTCCCGCGACCGACCGCACCATCAGCTCGACCCTGGGCGAGCTCGTGCGCGGCCGGATTCCGCTGTCGATCCACCCGGCCGACGCGGCCGCGCGGGGAATCGGCGACGGCGACGAGGTTCGAGTTTTCAACGAGCGCGGAGAGGTCCACTGCCGCGCCCGCCACGACGCCGGGATCCGGCCGGGAGTCGTGTTCCTGCCGAAGGGTCTCTGGAGCCACGCGACCGAGAACGGGCTGACGTCCAACGCCCTGGCCTCCGACGAGCTCACGGACCTGGGCGGCGGCGCCTGTTTCAACGACGCGCGCGTCGAGGTGGAGCTTCGCAAAAAGACGGCCGCCGGGGCGGGTCCCGTCTGATGGACGCGGCCGCCCCGCATCTCGGCTCGCACGCCCACCCGATTCGACCTTCCGGAGACCGCCTTGCGTGGCGACGCCGGCTGCGCGGCGCTCTCCTCCTGACGGCCGGCATTTTCACGCTGGAGGTCGCCGGCGGCATCTACTCGCGAAGCCTCGCCCTTCTCGCGGACGCCGCCCACATGTTCGCCGACATCGCCGCCCTGACGCTCGCCTACGCCGCCATGAGCGTCGCCGGACGCCCCGCGACGGGCCGGCACAGTTTCGGGCTCTACCGCGCGGAGATCCTGGCCGCCTTCGTCAACGCGGAGCTGCTGCTCCTGATGTCCGGCTGGATCCTCTTCGAGGCGTTCGGGCGTTTCGGGCAGCCGGTGCCGGTTGCGAGCGGCGTTATGCTCGCGGTCGCCTCGGCGGGACTCCTCGCGAACGTCGCCGCTCTCCGTCTCCTTTCGCGTGGGCGCGACGAGAGCCTGAACCTGCGAGCGGCGCATCTGGAGATCGCCACGGACCTCGTCGGTTCGGTCGCCGTCGTGGTCGCGGCCTTCACGATCCCCAGGACGGGGTGGGTCTGGCTCGATCCGGCGGTCTCGATCGCCGTCGCGGTCTTCATCCTGCCGCGCGCCTTCGCGCTGCTCAAGCAGTCGGCGCACATCCTCCTCGAAGGGACGCCGGGGGAGATCGACGTCCGAGCCCTGCGCGGCCGCATCCTCGAGATCGACGGCGTCGAGGCGCTCCACGATCTCCACTTCTGGACGCTGACCTCGGGTCTCCACTCGGCGAGCGTTCACATCCGCGCGGCCGCCGACGGGAACCGCGGCGACATCCTGCAGGCGGTCCAGCGCCTCCTCCGGGAAGAGGCGGGAGTCGACCACGCGACGATTCAGGTGGAGAGCGGAGACGAGACCGCGTGCTACGACTCGACTCGCAGCCACGCCTGAGAGAAAGAGGAGGGCAACTCGATGCGGCTCTTCGTCGGAATCCTCCTGGGTTTTCTGCTCGTCGCTCTCGGCGCCGCGGCGGTGCTCTGGACCGGCTCGTTCAACTGCGCCGCGACCTCGGTGCCGGGGAAGCTCGAGGAGTCCCTCGCCCGGATGGCGATCGACCGGGCCGTCGCCCGGCGAGCTCCCAAGACGGCGAATCCCGTGGCCTCGTCGCCCGACGCCCTGCGCGTCGGGCTCTCGCACTTTCGCGAGAACTGTGTCGGTTGCCACGGGGCAGCGGGAGTGGACGCCGCCGAATACGGGCAGGGTCTGAATCCGCCGGCTCCGGATCTCTCCCTCCCGCGCGTCCAGAGGCGGACGGACGGAGAGCTCTTCTGGATCGTGTCAAACGGTCTGCGGATGACGGGGATGCCGGCCTTTTCTCCGACGCACAGGGAAGAGGAGCTCTGGAAGATCGTCGCTTTCGTGCGGCATCTCCCGGAGATCACGTCCGACGAGGAGAAGGCGCTCCGTACCGAATCCGAGGGCGCCGACCATCACCATGACGAGCCGGAGGGGACGGGCGGCGCGGCCGATCCGACTCCCGCCCCGCAGAAGACCCCGCACACGCACGCGCCGGGAACGGCGCCGCATCACCACTGAGGACGGGGAGAGCGCGGGGCTTCGGAAATGAGGAATCACGTCGCGTTGTTGCTGAGCGCCGTGAGGCGTCTCGCCCTTTCGCTTGCGGTGTTCTCCTGGCTCGCGGGAGGCGGTCTCGCCTCCGAGCTCCTCTGCGTCGCCGAGTGCGACGACGCGGCCGCGCGGGCGCGATCCGCGGCCCCGGCCGCAGCCGGCTCGTGCCACGGCGAAGCTGGGGAGACGGACGATTCGAATCCCGCGACGCCGCGCGACTGCACGCGGCACGCCCGCGAGTGCGCGATGGCCGTCGGCGACGAGCGCGTAGTCGCCGTCGCTTCACCGGGGCCGACCGCCCGGACTCTTCTCGCGGCAGTTCCTTCCCGATTCGAACCGCTCGTTCGACCCCAGCCGGCCGCCGGAGCGTCGGCCCGCGCGCGGCCGGAAGCCGGCTCCTCCTTCTCCGGTTCCTCCTCCGCCCTGCGCCTGTAGGCGCGGCTCGAGCGCGATTCGAGATCGCGCCGTCTGGAAAGAGTCCGCGAAAACGGAGGTTCGCTTGTCGAAATCCTCGTTCGCGGTCGCGGCGGCGTCCGCCTGGCTCGCCGCGGCCTGCAGCCTGGCCCAGCACGAAGGTCACGTCCCGGAGCCGACCCCGACGCCGACGCCTCCGGCGTCGCACGGCGCGGGCTCCGGGGGCGAGCACGGCTCCTCCGCGCCGACTCTCTTCCAGTCCGACATGGCGCGAATGAACGGCATGCTTCCGGACGACCCGATGGGATCGATGGCGATGCCGGGCTGGCACCTCATGGATCTGGGCGTCGCTCGGCTCGCGTTCAACGGCCAGGGAGGGCCGTCCGGACGCAAGGGGGCGGAGTCGAGCAACTGGAACATGGTTCACGCGCAGCACGACCTCTGGGGCGGGCGACTTTCGCTCATGCTGATGAACTCGCTCGAGCCCGCGACGTTTCCGCAACGGGGATCGGCGGAGCTCTTTCAGACCGGCGAGGCGTATCGGGGCGAGCCGCTCGTCGACCGGCAGCATCCGCACGACTTCTTCATGAACCTCTCCGCGACATGGCGCCGGCAGGTCGCCGAAAGCTCGGCTCTCTGGATCCAGCTCGCGCCGGTCGGAGAGCCGGCGCTCGGCCCGACCGCTTTCATGCACCGCGCCTCCGCCGGAGAGAACCCGACGGCGCCTCTCGGCCACCACTGGCAGGATTCGACTCACATCGCTTTCGACGTCATCACCGCCGGCTGGGGCTGGAAGGCGCTCTCGATCGAGGGGTCGGTCTTCCACGGCGCGGAACCGGATGAGCATCGCTGGGGGATCGAATCGGGCAAGCTCGATTCGGCCTCCGGCCGGGTCTGGCTCCGTTTTTCGAACGGGTGGTCGGGGCAGGTCTCGTACGGGTTCCTGAAGAACCCCGAAGCTCTCGAGCCGGGGGACCTGCGTCGCGTGACGGCCTCCGTGTCCTATGGCGCCGAAGGAGACCGACCGTTCGCCGCGACTCTTCTCTGGGGCAGAAACGACGAGGAGCACGGCACGAGCACCGCCTGGCTCCTCGAGGGAGCGTGGCAGGCGACGCGGCTCGATCAGACCTACGTGCGCTTGGAGTACGTTCGGAAGGAGTACGAGCTGCTCGCCTTCAAGGGACATCCGCCCGAGCCGGAGCCGGACGTGCCGCGGATCGCGAACGTGTTTGCCGCGACCGCCGGATACCTCCGAGACTTCGAGCTCGTTTCCGGCCTGCGGACCGGGCTCGGCGCCGACGTGACGGTCTATTCGTTTCCGTCGAGCTTGAAGCCGGTGTACGGCGACTTTCCCGTTTCCGGGCACTTTTTCCTGCGACTGCGGTGGAGCGCGGCGGCGGGCGGCCGGCACTCGATGTGACTCGGGCGAGCAGGCCGCCGACCGCCGCGCGGGAATCGATCGCCGTTACGATGAGTGAGGATTGCGCTTGACTTCACCACCGCCCCGCGTGGGTACCCCCGATCCGGTCGATCCCGTGTGCGGGATGACGGTCGATCCGTCGGGAGCGCTCTCCTCCTCCTACGGCGGGCGGACGTACTCCTTCTGCAATCCCTCCTGCAAGACGAGATTCGACGCCGACCCGCGGCGCTTCGTGAGTCCTTCGGACTCCCCGCCTCCCCGGTCCGAAGGAGCAGCGTCCGCGCCCCGGTCCTCGACCTACGTCTGTCCGATGGACCCGGACGTCCGCCGGGACGGGCCCGGGGCGTGTCCCAAGTGCGGCATGGCGCTCGAACCGGCGGTTCCCTCCGTCCCGGCGATGAAGACGGAATGGGTCTGCCCGATGCACCCGCAGATCGTGCGCGACGCTCCAGGCCACTGCCCGATCTGCGGTATGGCGCTCGAGCCGCGCACGGTGACGCTCGAGGAGGCCGAGAACCCGGAGCTCACCGACATGCGCCGGAGGTTTCGCGTCTCGGCGGCTCTCTCGGCGCCGCTTCTCCTCTACGCGATGAGCCGAATGCTGCCGGGGGGCGGGCCGCTGGCCGCGCTCGACCATTCCGGCCTCGGGGGATGGTTCGAGGCCGCGCTCGCGACGCCCGTGGTCCTGTGGGGAGGATGGCCCTTCTTCGTCCGCGCCTGGCAATCCGTCGTCCAACGCAGCCCGAACATGTTCACGTTGATCGGGCTGGGTGTGGCCGTCGCCTATCTCTACAGTCTCGTCGCGACGCTCTTCCCTTCGATCTTTCCCGACTCCTTTCGCGACCACTCGGGCCGCGTCGGCGTGTACTACGAGGCGGCGGCGGTCATCGTGACGCTCGTTCTTCTCGGGCAGGTGTTCGAGCTGACGGCGCGGAGCCGGACCGGCGCCGCGATCCGCGCCCTTTTGAGCCTCGCGCCCAAGACGGCCCGGCGCCTCGAGACGGACGGCGCCGAGCGCGACGTGCCGCTCGAGGAGATCCGGGTCGGCGACCGACTCCGTGTGCGCCCGGGCGAGAAAGTGCCGGTGGACGGCCTCGTGCGCGAGGGAGCGAGCGCCGTGGACGAGTCGATGGTGACGGGGGAGTCGCTGCCCGTCGAAAAATCCCCGGGTACCAGGGTCATCGGCGGGACGGTCAACGGAACCGGGACCTTCCTGCTCTCCGCCGAGCGCGTCGGCTCCGAGACGCTCCTCGCGCAGATCGTCCGCATGGTGTCCGAGGCTCAGCGCAGCCGGGCGCCGATCCAGAGACTCGCCGATCGCGTGTCTGCGTGGTTCGTCCCCGCGGTCGTTGCGGCGGCGGCGGTGACCTTCCTCGTGTGGGCCCTGCGAGGCCCCGAGCCGCGGCTCGCGTACGCGATCGTGAACGCCGTCGCAGTCCTGATCATCGCGTGCCCCTGCGCGCTCGGCCTCGCGACGCCGATGTCGATCCTCGTCGCCACCGGGAGGGGAGCGGGCGCCGGGGTTCTCTTCAAGAACGCCGAGGCGATCGAGCGCCTTCGGGAGGTCGACACGCTCGTCTTCGACAAGACGGGGACGCTCACCGAAGGACGGCCGCGGCTGACGGCCGTCGTGGCCGAGCCCGGCCAGGACCACCGGGAGCTCCTCGCGCTCGCCGCCTCGCTCGAGCGCGGGAGCGAGCATCCGCTCGCCTCCGCCGTGGTGGCTGGCGCGGCCGAGCGGGGTACCTCGCTCTCCGAAGCCGAGGTCTTCGAGTCCCGCACCGGCAAGGGCGTCGTCGGGCGTGTCGCGGGACACGCGGTCGCGATCGGCAACCGGGCGCTCTTCGAGGAGCTCGGCGTGTCGCCGGGGACCTCGGGTCTGCGCGCCGAGGCGCTGCGCCGCGACGGGCAGACCGTCCTCCGAGTCGCGGTCGACGGCCGGGAGGCGGGACTGCTCGGAGTCGCCGACCCGATCAAGGAGACGGCGCCGGAAGCCCTCCGCGCACTTCGCGCCGAAGGACTGCGGCTCCTCATGCTGACGGGGGACGGCCCGGGGACGGCGCAGGCCGTCGCGCGGCGGCTCGGTCTCGAGGAGTTCGAAGCGGAAGTCGAGCCCGGCCGGAAAGCCGAGGCGATCGCGCGACTCCAGGAGGAGGGGCGCATCGTTGCGATGGCGGGGGACGGCATCAACGACGCCCCGGCGCTCGCCCGCGCGAACGTCGGAATCGCGATGGGCACGGGAACCGACGTCGCGATGGAGAGCGCGGACGTCACGCTCGTCAAGGGGGATCTGACCGGCATCCTGCGCGCGCGCCGCCTCTCGAATGCGACGATGCGCAACATCCGCCAGAACCTCTTCTTCGCCTTCGTCTACAACGCCCTCGGCGTGCCGATCGCCGCGGGCGTCCTCTATCCCGCTTTCGGCCTCCTGCTCTCTCCGATGATCGCGGCGGCGGCGATGAGCTTCAGCTCCGTCTCGGTGATCGGAAACGCGCTGAGGCTCCGGCGCGCGCCCCTCGGGGAAGCGGCCTAGCCGATCGCCTTGCGACGGAAGCGGCGCAGCCCGTAGAGGAGGAAGAAGAGGTCGAACGCGGCGAGCGCCGCGAAGACGGCGACCGCGGGCAGGTGCGGGAAACGCGGCGCGAGCGAGGCCCTCAGCCCCTCGCTCGCGTAGACCACCGGGTTCAGAAGGACGAGGCGGCGCAGGATCGGAAAGCCGGCGAGGGCGCTCCACGGGTAGTACGTGCAGCCGAAGAAGATCATCGGCGCCACGACGATCGTGAACATCAGCCCGATCTGCGTCTGTCCGATCGAGCATCCGAGCGTCAGCCCCACGGCGGAGGAGAGGAGCGCGACGAGGAGAACGACGCCGAGGAATTCCAGAGGGTGGGAGAGCTCGAGCTCGACGCCCTTGCCGACGAGGAGCCAGGCCGAAGGGAGCACGACGAGTCCCGCGAGCAGGGCCTGCAGCATGCCGGCGAGGATCTTCTCGATGGCCACCCACTCGACGTCGATCGGTGCGAGGAGGCGATCCTCGATCTCGCGTGTGAACTGGAACTCGGCGATGAGCGGCATCGCGACGGACTGGATTCCCGCGAGGAGCATCGAGAGCGCGATGATTCCTGGAAGGAGCAGGCTCTTGTACGCGACCGGCATCATGCCGGAGGAGGTCAGCACCCTTCCGAGAACGAAGACGAGGAGCATCGGCTGGAGCAGTGTCTGCACGAGCAGCGGCAGAAAGTTGCGCCGGGCGACGCGGGCATCCCGGGCGAGCAGCGCGAGAAAGGTCTTGCGATTCACGGCCCCCTCAGTCCCTCAGGCTCCGCCCGGTGTGATGCAGGAAGAGGTTCTCGAGCGAGGGCTCGGAGACTCGAACGTCCTGGATCGCCACGCGCTCGAGAAGGGCGAGGTTGACGACTTCGGGCACCAGGGGGCCGCCCCGGTCCGCGTACAGGTCGATGGCGTTCTCTCCGGCGGCGCGCGCCTCAGTCACTCCCTGGAGTCTCTCGAGCTGCCGGAGGAGCGAAGCCGGCCGAGGGTGGACCTCGATGTGGATGACGTAGCCGCCCGGGACTGACCGTTTCAGCTCCCCCGGGGAGCCGAGCGCGATGACCCGGCCGTGATCCACGATCGCGACGCGGTCGCAGAGATCGTCCGCCTCCTCCATGTTGTGCGTTGTCAGCAGAACGGTGCGCCCGCGCTTGTGGTAGTCGCGCACGATCTCCCAGAGCAGCAGGCGCGTCTGCGGGTCGAGCCCCGCCGACGGCTCGTCGAGAAACAGGACCTCGGGGTCGTGCATCATCGCGCGAGCGATCGAGAGCCGCTGCATCATCCCGCCGGAGAACGCTACCGGGAGCGTTTCCGCGCGGTCGGTGAGCTGAAACCGCTCGAGGAGCTCGCGCGCGCGGGCGCTCCGGTCCGCCGCCGCCATTCCGAAGTAGGCGCCGTGGAAGAGGAGGACTTCCCTCGCGGTCAAGGAGAAGTCGAGGTTCGGGCGCTGCGGCACGACGCCGATCGTTCGCTTGACGGCGACCGGATCCGTCCAGACGTCCCGGTCCCCGATGAACGCGCGCCCCGCCGTCGGGCGCACGCGCGTCGTCAGGACGCCGACCGTCGTGGATTTGCCGGCGCCGTTCGGGCCGAGGAGCCCGAAGAGCTCGCCCGGCCGGACGTCGAGCGAAAGTCCGTCGAGCGCCACGATCTCGACCTTCTGCCTCCGCTCGCGCCGGCCGAGGCGGATCGGGCTACCGAACCCGCGCCCCGGGCCCGCCAGCGGGGGAGGAGTGGTGTAGACCTTTCGGAGTTCCTCGGTGCGGACGGCGAGTGGCATGCGGAGGTCAGGAGCGCGGCCGGCGCGCCCCCTTCGCCACGCCGTCGAGCGCTTCCCTCGCGCGCTCGAGAATCTCTTCGACTTTGGCCCGCGTCTCCGGCGAGTCGCCCGCGGCCTGGAAGGCGCGGAGAGCCGACTTCACGAGCGATCCGAGAGGACGGGCGAGGAGCACGGTCTCCGGGCCCAGGAACTGCGACCACTCCTCCCAGCGTTCCGCGCGTCCCCAGATGTCGCGGACCGCGTCGGCCTCCTCCTCGAGCTCGCGCGCGCCCTCCGGCGTCAACCGGTAAACGCGCTTTCCTTCCCGGGTCTCCGAAACGACGAGCCCTTCGTCCTCCAGCAACTGCAGCGTCGGGTAGACGGTGCCGGCGCTCGCCCGGTAGAGACCGCCCGAGCGGGCCTCGAGCTGCTTGATGAGCTCATAGCCGTGCTTCGGCCCGTCTTCGAGGAGCGACAGGATCGCCAGCCGCACTTCGCCGGACTCGAAGAACCGGCGCTTTCCCCCGAGCGGTCCGAAGGACGCCCAGGCGCCCCAGCGCGGACGAGTTCCCCAGGGATGCGTCACGAAGAAACTCCGACAGCCTCCGAAGTCTGCATGACCGTACAGGATAGACCTCCCGTAATCGCGGGAGATATATCGTAAGATATAACGTACGTCAACCGGTTTCGAGGGCCTTCCGGACCACGTCCGGGACCGAGATGCCGTCACGGTAGTTGCCGAGGAGAGTCAGGCCGGGCAGGCGCGCTTCCGCCCGGTCGAAAGCCGCCCGGCGCGCGGCATGGCCGAGGTCGTACTGCGGGATCGCGGCCGGATGGCGGGTGACGCGGAGGAGCCGCGGGCGCACGCGGGCGCCGAGGGAGCTCGCGAGCTCGGAGCCGGCGGCCTCGAGAATCGCCTCGTCGGAGAGCGCGGCCGCGGCCGGGTCGCGGGACCCTCCGAGGAACGCTGTCAGGAGCTCCTCGTCCGCGGGAGCCCGGTCGGGAAAGAGGGCGGAGCTCCAGACCGCGCCGAGGACGCGGCGGCCCGCTTCCGGCACGACGAGGTGGCCGAACCCCCGGAGCGGAGCGCGAAAGGCGTCCTTCTGGAAAGCGAGGTGAGCCACTGCGAGCGGCGGCATCGGGACCGAGGCCAGGGCGTCGGCCGCTTCCGCGTCGAGCGGCCGAAGCAGTCGCGCCGCGTCGGGCGCGCCGGTCGCGATCACGACGCGCTCGGCCTCGAAGACGCCGGCTTCGGTCTCGACGCGCCAACTCCCGCCGGCGCGGCTCAAGGATCGCGCGCGAGCGTTCCTCGTGAGCGCTTCGCCGAGGCGCTCGGAGAGCGTTCGGGGGAGGGTCTCGATCCCGGCGCGGAACGAAAGGAGCCCGCGCGGCGGCGCCGGCTCGTTCGCGTGTCTTCCTCGCCGCGACGCGAGCGCCCCGCGGAGGAGGCTTCCGTGCTCCCGCTCCCAGCGAGCGAGCGTCGGAAACGCGTCCGACGCCGACAGGGACGCGGCATCGCCCGCCCAGATCCCGGAAACGAAAGGAGCGGCGAGCCGCTCGGCGACTTCCGGGCCGAGCCGCCGCGAGAAGAACTCGTGAACGGTCTCGCCCGGATCGGCGGCGCGGCGGACGAACGGTTCGGCGAAGAGGCGCGCCTTCCCCCTCGCGGAGAGCAGGCTCGTGGCGAGGAAAGCCGGGCCCGGGGCGAGCGCGTGGAGACGGCCTCGATACTCGACGAAGCGCGGCAGCCGCGGGTCGGCGAAGCGAGCCTCCCGTTCGAGTCCGAGCTCGCGCACGAGCCGCCAGAGCTCGGGCGAGGCACGAACCGTGTTGGGGCCGAGCTCGAGAAGGAAGCCTTCCGTGCTCTCGGTCCACATCGCCCCTCCGGGTCGGTCCGTCGCTTCGAGAACCCGCGCGTCTTCGCCGCGCCGGCGGAGTACCAGGCCGCGGACGAGACCGGCGATTCCTCCGCCGACGATGACGACGCGGCTCACGCCGCCCAGAATTCCTCTCGCGAGAGGATGAGGTCTTCGAGCGCCCGCAGGAAGACGGGGTGGGAGTTGAGCCCCGGCGTGCGCCGGAAATTCGCGATGCCGGCGCGGCTCGCCGCGTCGGCGAAGAGCTGATCGATCTCGTAGAGCGTTTCGACGTGGTCCGTCACGAACGCGATCGGAACGGCGAGCACCTGCTTCTGGCCTGCCCGGCCAAGGCGATCGATCTCTTCGAGCGTCGGAGGGCCGAGCCACTCGACCGGGCCCAGCTTCGACTGGTAGGCGAGCGAGGCGGGCGAGCGTCCTCCCAGGTGTTTTCGGATCGCTTCGACCGATTGCTCGACCTCCCGCGCGTAGGGATCGCCCGCCCGCGTCACGAGCTTCTTCGGGATCGAATGGGCGGAGAAGAGCAGATGCACCGCCTCGGGTCGGGGATCGGGAAAACGGGCGATCTCGGCTGCGATCAGGTCCGCGTGGGCTTCGACGAAGAGCGGATGCGTCGGCCATGAGCCCGTCTCCGCGAGCGACGCGGCGGGCGCGAACCGGCGCACCGCGGCGCGCGCCCTTTCGAGAGCCCCCTTGGTCGTCGTCAGCGAATACTGCGGATAGAGGGGGACCGAGAGAAACCGCCGGCAACCCCGCGCGGCGAGATCGCGGACGACGTCCTCGACCAGCGGATTGGAACAGTTCATCGCCGCGCGAATCGCGACCGGCTTCCCGCGCGCGGAAAGGAGCTCTTCGACGCCCCGCGCCTGCGCCTCGGTCAAACGCCGGATCGGCGAGGCGCCGCCGATCGACCGGTACAGCTCGCGCGAGGCTCTCTTGCGGCCGATCGCGATCGCGCCCGCGATGGCTTTGCGCAGGAGTCCCGGCCGCACGCGGATCACGTCCGGATCGGAGAAGAGCCGGTAGAGGAAGCGCGGGACCTCGTCCAGGTTCTCCGGGCCTCCGAGCTGAAGGAAGAGGACCGCGCGCCGGGGCTCTTCGGTCATGAAGCCGGAATAAGTTGAAAACTCTCTTCGGCGCCGGCCGGCCAGACGTGTTCGGTCGCCACGATCATCCTCGGCCGGCGCCCTAGAGTGTCCTGGAGAAGACCGGCTTCTCAGGCGCTTCGGCCAGATACGCGTCGAAGGGCATCGCGAGATTGCGAAGGAAGATGCGGCCGAGCGGGGTGGCCGCGATCTCGCCCGGGCGGAGCTCGATCAAGCCGTCCTCTTCGGACGGCCGCAGCCGCTCGAGCGCGCCGGCGAAGTGGTCGTCGAAGGAGATTCCGAAATCCCGTTCGATCTCCGCCTTGACGACGACGCCGTGACAGAGCAGATTGCCGATGACGGTGCGGCGCAGGCGGTCTTCCGCCGAGAGGCGGCACCCGCGAAACGTCGCGGCGCCTTCCGCCTCGACGCTCTGCCTCCAGGCCGCGAGCTCCCGCCGGTTCTGCACGTAGCAGTCGCCGACCGAACCGATCGAGCTCATTCCGAGGCCGATCAGGTCGGTCCCCGCTTTCGTGGTGTAGCCCTGGAAATTGCGGTGGAGCGTTCGGGCACGGCGCGCCCGGGCGAGCTCGTCGTCGGGACGCGCGAAGTGGTCCATGCCGATGTACTCGAACCCCGCGTCGGTGAAACGCTCGAGCGCGGTCCGGAAGATTTCGAATTTCGTGCGCTCGTCGGGAAGATGCGCCTCGAGGACGCTCTGATGTTTCTTCATCCACGGGACGTTGGCGTAGGAATAGACGGCGAGGCGGTCCGGCCCGATCGCGAGGACGCGGTCGATCGTGCGGGAAAACGTCTCGGGGCTCTGGAACGGAAGCCCGTAGATCAGGTCCATGTTCACGCTCGGGAACCCGAGCCGCCTCGCCTCGTCGACGAGGCGGTGCGTGTCTTCGGCCGGCTGGATCCGGTTGATCGCGGTCTGCACGCGGGGGTCGAAGTCCTGCACGCCCATCGAGAGGCGGTTGAAGCCGATCCGGGCGAGAGCCTCGAGATGCTCCCGCGTCGTGACGCGCGGATCGACTTCGATGCCGAGCTCCGCGTCCGGGGCGATCGAGAATCGATCGAAGATCTGCCGCGCGAGCCGCTCGAGCGATTCCGGCGGGAAGTAGGTCGGCGTGCCGCCGCCCCAGTGGAGCTGGACGACCGGCCGGCTCGCTCCCGCGCGCGCCGCGACCCAGTCGATTTCGCGGCCGAGGGTTTCGAGGTACGGGCTTTCGGGCGTGTGCCGGGTGCCCGTGATGACGACGGTGCACCCGCAGAAGTAGCAGAGCTTCTCGCAGAAGGGGAGATGAAAGTAGAGAGACAGGGGCGCCGGCTGCGGTGCCTGAGCGCTGCGAGCGAGGATGTCTCCGTACTCGGCGGGGCCGAAGTTCTCCTTCCAGACCGGCGCGGTCGGGTACGACGTGTAGCGGGGCCCCGCGACGTTGTAACGGCGCAGGAGCTCGAGCGAGACGGCGGCGGCGCTCACGCGCGAACCGCCGCTTCCGTCGAAACCGCCGCGGCCGAGCGCACCGCATCGAAGAACGCTTCGACGCACTCGAGCCGCGAGCCGGGCAGGACGCCGTGCCCGAGGTTGGCGATGTGCGCGCGCCCCCCGGTCTCCGAGATCATCGCACGCGTTCGGCGAGCGACCTCCTCGGGAGATCCCAGGAGCAGGCCCGGGTCGAGATTTCCCTGGAGGGGCTTCCCCGGCACGCGGCGGCGCGCCTCGGAAAGCGGCAGCCGCCAGTCGATCGAGAGCGCGTCGGCGCCGGTCCCGTCCATCGCTTCGAGCAGATGCGCGCTTCCGTTGACGTAGAGCAGAACCGGCGTCTCCGGAGGGCGGCGGATCCCCGCGATGGCCCGAGCCGCCGCGGGCATCGCCCATTCGCGGTAGTCCTCGCCCGCGAGCTCGCCCGCCCACGTGTCGAAGAGCTGGACCGCCTGAGCGCCGGAAGCGATCTGGTAGGAGAGAACCTCCGAGGCGACGTCCGCGAGTCGGTGGAGGAGGCGGCGGAGCGTCGCGCCGTCGCGCCCCATCATTTCCTTGATCACCGCGAAGCTCTTCGAGCCCCCGCCTTCGACGAGGTAGGCCGCGAGTGTCCAGGGGGCGCCGCAGAACCCGAGAACGGCGGCGGCCTCGCCCACTTCACGGCGCAGGAGTCCGAGGATCTCGCCCGTGAACGGGACCGCCCGGGACGGATCGAAGACTCCGAGCTTCTCGACGGAGGCCGAATCCCGGACCGGCTCCGGAAGCGATGGACCGCCGTCGCCGAACTCGACGCGGACGCCCATCGCTTCGACCGGGACGAGGATGTCGGAGAAGAAGATGACGCCGTCCGGCCGGAAGCGGCGGAACGGCTGCAGCGAGACCTCGGCCGCGAGGTCCGCGTCGCGGCAGAGCTCGGAGAAGGAGACCCGGCGGCGAATCTCCCGGTACTCCGGAAGGTAACGGCCGGCCTGACGCATCATCCACACCGGCGGTCGGTCCACGGGGCGGCCGAGGGCGCTGTCCAAGAGGCGTCGAGCCGACGAAGCCGAGAGACCGGTCATCCGGAGAGAATGTACCTCAGGGAAGCGGCCCGGGACGCGCCGCGGCTACGGCAGCAGCTGCCGGAGAACGTACGGCAGGATCCCTCCGTGCCGGTAGTACTCGACCTCGATCGGGGTGTCGATGCGCGCGACGAGCGGCACCGTCTCGGACCGGCCGTCGGCGCGGCGGATCGTGAGCGCGATCGACTGACGCGGCCGCACTTCGCCGCCGCTGCCTTCCAGATCGAAGATCTCCGAGCCGTCGAGCTCGAGCGATTTGGCGTTCACGCCCTCCGGGAACTGGAGCGGCAGGACGCCCATCCCGACGAGGTTCGAGCGGTGGATCCGCTCGTAGCTCTGAGCGACGACCGCGCGGACGCCGAGGAGGCGCGTTCCCTTCGCCGCCCAGTCCCGCGAGCTGCCGGTCCCATACTCGTGGCCAGCGAAGACGACGAGCGGCACGCCTTCCGCCTGGTAGCGCATCGCGGCGTCGAAAATGGTCATCCGCTCTCCCGAGGGGCGATGGACGGTGACGCCCCCCTCGACCCCGGGCACCATGTGGTTCTTGATGCGGACGTTTGCGAACGTCCCCCGTGTCATGACGCGGTCGTTGCCGCGCCGGGAGCCGTAGCTGTTGAAGTCCGGCGGCGTCACGCCGACCGACTGGAGATAGAGGCCGGCCGGCGAGTCCTTCTTGATCGCGCCGGCGGGGCTGATGTGATCGGTCGTCACCGAGTCACCGAAGATGGCGAGAGGGCGAGCGCCGCGGACTTCCAGAACGGGCGCCGGGGTGAGCGAGAAGTCCGCGAAGAACGGGGGCTCCTGAATGTACGTCGAGGAGGGATCCCATCCGTAGACCGCTCCCGTCGCACCGCGGATCTCCTTCCAGAGCGGATTCGCCTCGGAGAGATTCGAGTACAGGCGGCGGTATGTCTCCGGATCGACGGAGGAGAGCAACGCCTCCTGAACGTCGGTCGGCGAGGGCCAGATGTCCCGGAGATAGACGGGCTTGCCCTCCTTGTCGCTGCCGAGCGGCTCGGAAGTGAGATCCACGTCGGCCTTTCCGGCCAGCGCGAAGGCGACGACGAGAGGCGGGCTCATCAGGAAGTTCGCCTTGATCGATTGATGAATCCGCGCCTCGAAGTTCCGGTTCCCGGAAAGCACCGCCGCGGTCACGAGGTCGTGCGAGGTCACCGTCTCCTCGATCCCGGCGTCGAGCGGCCCCGAGTTTCCGATGCACGTCGTGCACCCGTATCCGACGAGGTTGAAGCCGAGGTGATCGAGATACGGCTGGAGTCCCGTCTTCGAGAGGTACTCGGTCACGACCCGGGAGCCGGGCGCGAGCGACGCCTTGACGCGCGGGGAGACCGCGAGGCCGCGCTCCACCGCCCTGCGAGCGAGCAGGCCCGCGGCGACCATCACGCTCGGGTTCGACGTGTTCGTGCAGGAGGTGATCGCCGCGATGAGAACGTCGCCGTGCCCGACGTCCACCGAGACCGCCGGCAGGACCTCGGGCGAGTCGACGTTCGGCGTGGGGCGATTGTTGGCCATCTCGGCCTCGGTCCACGGATTCGTGTCCTCGCGTTTCGAGGCGCTGATGCTCGGAGCGGCCTGGCTGCCGCCTCCGGGACGGACGCGCCCGAGCCGCGCCGAGAACCGGCGGTCGAAACCGGCGAGGTCCTTTCCGTACCCGTTGTCCGAAACCGGCCGGGAAAAGAGCTCGCGGAACCGGGTCTTCAAGTCCGGCAGGTCGATGCGGTCCTGCGGCCGCTTCGGCCCGGAGACGCTCGGACGGACGGTGGCCAGGTCGAGCTCGAGCGTCTCGCTGTAGTCGAGCTCGCCGTCCGCCGGCATCCCGAAGAGGTTCTGCGCCTCGAAGTACGCGCGGAACGTCGCGACCTGATCGGACGTCCGTCCGGTCGCGAGCAGGTAGTCGCACGAGCGGCCGTCGATCGGGAAGAAGCCCATCGTCGCGCCGTATTCTGGCGCCATGTTCGCCACCGTGGCGCGGTCGGTGACCGGCAGGGACGCGGCGCCCTCGCCGAAGAACTCGACGAACTTGCCGACGACCTTCGCCTTGCGGAGCATCTCGGTGAGGACGAGGACGAGGTCGGTCGCGGTCACTCCCTCCCCGAGTCGCCCCTTCAGCTGAACGCCGACGACGTCCGGGGTCAGGAAATAGACCGGCTGCCCGAGCATGCCGGCCTCCGCTTCGATTCCGCCGACCCCCCACCCGACGATGCCGAGCCCGTTGATCATCGTCGTGTGCGAATCGGTCCCGACGAGCGAGTCCGGGTAGTAGAGCCCGTCCTGCGCGTGGACCCCCGGGGCGAGGTACTCGAGGTTGACCTGGTGGACGATGCCGATTCCCGGAGGGACGACGGCGAATCCGTGGAACGCCTGCATCCCCCACTTCAGGAACTCGTAGCGCGCGCGGTTGCGGCGGAACTCGATCTCCATGTTCATGCGAAGCGAGTCGGGCGTGTTCCACTCGTCGACCTGGACGGAGTGATCGACGACGAGGGCGACCGGCACGAGAGGCTCGATGACCTGCGGGTTGCGGCCGAGGCGCCGCGCGGCTGACCGCATCGCCGCCAGGTCGACGAGGAGCGGCACGCCCGTGAAGTCCTGGAGCACGATGCGCGCGACGACGAAGGGCACCTCGGCGCTTCGATGGGCCTTCGGCTTCCACCCCGCGAGCGCGCGGACGTCCTCCTCCTTCACCTTGACTCCGTCGATGTTGCGGAGGAGGGACTCCAGTACGATCCGGATCGAGACCGGCAGCCGGGAGATCCGGCCCAAGCCCTTCGTTTCGAGCTCTCCGAGGGAGTGGAAGCGTCCTTCTCCGCCGCCCGGCAGCCGGAACGTTCGGAGGGTTCCCAGCGGATCCGTTCGCGTCATTGGCTCGGAGGGAAGACGCGCGTGGGCGCGCTTGTTGGCATCGGGCGGTCGAGTCTATTGGGGCGTCCCGGACGGGTCAAGCGATGCGAATCCCGAGACCTCAGACGGTCGTAGGGGAAACGAAAGAGAGGAGCTCACGATGACCAGGGCATCTCGACTCGGCATCCTCGCGCTGGTGTTGGCGACGGCCGGGATCTCGTCGGCAGGCGCCGCCGACGAAACCTTTGCCTTCGACAAGAATCACACCCTCGTCGGGTTCCGCATTCGCCACGTCGTGAGCAAGGTCGAGGGGCGCTTCCGCGACTTCGAGGGCGTGATCGCGATCGATCGTCAGAACCCGTCGGCTTCGCGCGTCGAGCTGACGATTCAGGCGGCCTCGATCGACACCGGTGCGCAGGACCGCGACAACCACCTCCGCTCGGCCGATTTCTTCGACGTCGCCAAGTACCCCACCATCACCTTCAAGAGCACCAAAGTCGAGCCCCAGGGCAACGACCTGTACCGCGTGACCGGGGATTTCACGATGCACGGCGTGACGAAGTCGATCCAGATCCCGGTCAAGAGCACCGGCTTCGCGAAGACCGGTAAGACCGAGAAGGCGGGTTTCGAGATCGCGACCGGTCTGAACCGCAAGGACTACGGCATCACGTGGAACCGCGCGATCGATCAGGGAATGCTCCTCGGGGACGACGTCGAGCTGAACATTCAGGTCGAGGCGAACAAGAAGGAAGCGGAGGCGGCAAAAACGGGAGGGTAGGCCCGAGCCGGCGAGCGAAGGCGCCGTTATAAACTGAGTCCGGCCCATGGATTGGCAACTCCTCGGCTGGCTCGCCGTCGCCCTGTACCTGGCCGCCGAGATCCTCTCGATCGCGAGCCTTCGCAAGCCCCGATTCCCGGCGCTGGCGCCCTATGCGCTGGCCGGGGGAATCGTCCTGCAGTTCATCGATCTGCACGCGCGAGCGCGCGCTCTCGGATCGGTCCCCTATCGAACTCTGTCTGGGTCCATGTCCCTCTTCGGGTGGATGCTCGCGGTCACGTGC
>JBKPSZ010000116.1:0-3721 GCA_046735265.1 Acidobacteriota bacterium
TTCAAGGAGATCAACGACGTCAAGGGTCACGGCGCGGGGGACGACGTGCTCCGGTTCGTCGCGAACTATCTGACGACGTGCATCCGGGAGTCGGACTTCGTCTTTCGCTGGGGCGGCGACGAGTTCCTGCTCCTCCTGCCGAGGACCGATGAGGGATCGGCGGCTCAGAAGGCGGACGAGCTCGCGCGCAAGCTTCCGAAGATCCCGGGGACCGAGGGACTGCACCCCTCCCTCTCGGTCGGGTGGGCGACCCACCGCATGAACGCCGAGTTCCCGGCGACGCTGGCGCTCGCCGATCAGCGGATGTACGAGATGAAGCTCAAGGGGAAGCGAGAGCGAGCCGCGCGAGAGCGGGATCTGGGGCTTCTCTCATGAGGCGGTAGACGGCGCGCGCCGGCAGCCCCATGACGTTAGTGTAGGAGCCGGCGACCGCCTCGATGAAACGGGCGCCCAGGCCCTGAACGGCGTAGGCGCCTGCCTTGTCCATCGGCTCGCGGGTCGAGACGTACCAGCCGATCTCCTCGCCGCTCATCGGGGATATCCGCACGCGGCTCTCCTCCGCGGCCTCGAGGCCGGGATCGGTCCCGCGGCGCAGGCGGACGGCCGTCACGACCCGGTGCTCCCTTCCCGCGAGGAGCGAGAGCAGACGCGCGGCGTCGTCCGGGTCGGTGGGCTTTCCGAGAGCCTGTCCGTCGAGCAGGACGAGCGTGTCGGCCGCGAGCACCCAGCGGTTCGGACGGCGCCGGACGACCTCCGCCGCCTTCTCCGCCGCGAGGCGCGACACCGCCCGCTCCCCGGGTTCTCCGGACAGCAGCGTTTCCTCGAGCCCCGGCACGTCGATTTCGAACGGGATTCCGAGCGCCGTCAGGATCTCCGCGCGGCGCGGCGAGCCGGAGGCGAGGACGACCGGAGGATTCTGCGGCGAAGCGGACATGAGCCTGCATCCTATGCGCGCCTAGCGAGACGGTCGCGTTTCCGGATGCAGGGGCGGGGCCTGTCCCCGCGGTGATGACCGGTCATCCGGAGGAGCCCGCGAGGAGGGATCCCGAGCTTGTTCGCGACCGACGCCAGCGATCTTCCGCCAGGGGCGTGCCGAGTTCGCGACACCTCGCTTTCGCTCGGGATGACCGGTTGATCGCGGGCGGCCGCAAGGGCCGCCCCGACACAGACCGTGATTGGACCGACCGCGCGATGTTTACGGGTAATAGCCCGTCAGCGTCCGCGCGACCAGGTTCGTCGGTTCGACCTTCACCTCGACCTTGCGCCACTTGTCCTTCCCCTCGGTGTTCGTCGAGTAGTAGGTCAGGAGGTACTGGCTGCGCAGCTCGTCGTTGATCTGCTTGTACACCGACTCGAGGTTCTTGACGCTGTCGATCATGAAAGTCTGCCCGCCGGTCACCTGCGCGAGCTTGTTCAGCTTGTATTTGACGTCGAGCTCGGCCGTCGGGATCTTCAGCCCGACGGCGTAGATCGAGATGCCCGACTTCTTCACGTACTCGAGAAGCGTGTCGTAATCGAACTTCGAGGACGTGTCCTTGCCGTCCGAGAGGATGACGAGCGCCTTCTTCCCCTTCACGCCGGTGAACTGGTAGAGGCCGTACACGATCGCGTCGTAGAGGGCCGTCGAGCCCTCGGCGCGCAGACCGGCGAGCGACCGGTAGAGCTTGTCCTTGCGGTTCGTCAGCTTCGAGAGGATGTACGGCTCGTTGTCGAAGGAGATCGTGAAGCCGCGGTCCCGGGGGCCGATCGAGTAGTCGAGAAAGCCCATCGCGGCCTTCTGCGCCTCCGGCAGCGCCTCGAGCATCGAGGCAGAGGTGTCGACGAGCACCCCGATCGAGATCGGCACGTTCTTGACGTATTCGAAGGACTCGATCTTCTGGGCGACGCCGTCCTCGAAGACCTTGAAGTTGGTCGCCTGCAGACCCGAGACCGGGCGGCCCCCCTTCTCGGTCACCGCCGTGTAGAGCTCGACGGCGTCCACCGAGACTTCGGAAATGTAGCTCGGCGCGTTGACGTAACGGACGTCTTCCGCGACTGTCCCGTCCTCGAGGGTTCCGACGACGCGGACGTAGCCGAGCGAGTTCGTCGCCTTCAGGTTGATCGTCTGCTCCCAGGGCGCCTGATAGAGCGTCGCGATGCGGGTCTCGTTCGAGTAGAACTCGACCTTCTGGAGGACGCGCCCCTCGGGAATCGCGACGGCCGCGGCGACGGGCGTGGGTCCGGAAGCCTTCGCCCCCTTCTCCGGCGTCAGGATGCGGACCCGGAAGACTTCCCGCCCCTCGTTGACGATGTACTCGTCCTCTCCGACCGCGCGCCCGTTCGGCCCGTAGGCCACGACGCGGATCGTCTGCTTGCGCGGCAGCGGTCCCAGGTTCAGGTCGGCGTCGAAAGGCGCCCGTGTCCGGGTCATGACCTTCGAGCCGTTCAGGAAGAAGTCGACCGCCGAGACTCCCTCGGCCGCTTTCGTCTCGAAGCGCTGAAGTCCCGTCGCGATCTCCTTGGCGATCGGGATGAGCGAGATTGCGGAGGGCAGGAGGCTCCCGTCGACCGCCTTGGCGACCGTCGTCCGTCCCTGGACGCGGGCCGCGGCCTCGATCGGGGGAGGCGCGTCCGGCTGGTCCGGGACCTTCAGCGCCTCCGTCAGCCGCGCCTCGGCGTTCTGGTTGCTGTCGGAGACCTTGAGAATCAGCTTGTACTCGCCCGGATAGAGATAGCGCCGCATCGTCAGCGGGATCTTTTCGCCGCCGACTTCGTCGGTCGGGATGTCGAAGCGGTATTTGAAATTGTCGATCAGGCGGTCGTCCTTCGCCACTTCGCCGATGACGTCCACGTTGTAGAAGACCTCTTCTCCGAGCTGGCGGGACTTCAGTTCCGCCCGCGGAACCAGGATCGAGAGGTCCACGCCGATCTTGTTCGCGCGCTGATCGGGGAACCGGATGAGCTTGGCCACGCCGAGCGTCACGGCGTTGGCCGCCATGTCGGTCGTCATCGTGAGGATCTGGTCGACGCCTTCGGTCTCGACCGTCGGCGGCTGGAAGAGGACGGACGCGCCGGCCATGGACATCGCGCCCGACCCCAACACGGCGGTCGAGTACTGCATCGCCTGAGTGACCGTCCGGTACTCCGGGCACTGCGTGACGTCCACTCTGCGCGCGCCGGGACCGACGTTCGCCATGCCGTTGCCGACCAGGGCCTGCGGGCCGTCGATCGGAAGCCACAGCGTGTAGTCGGGGCCGATCCCCATTTTCTTGTAGAAGATGAGGTAGACCTTGCTCTTCAGCGACTCGATCCGCTCGTAGAACCAGATCTGGATCGGGACGTAGATGTCCACGCAATCGATGTTGATGGCCGCGTCGGGCGGACCGTTCACGAGAAAGATCTTCGCCCGGTCGCTCTTCATGTTCTGGAACTGCTCCTGCGCGAGCCGGTAGCGCTGCATGAAGATCGCCTTGTAGTCGGTCCGCAGGCCTCGCGGGTCGGTCGAACGGCGACGCCAGAAGCTCTCGATGAATTTGTCTTTCTGGAGCGGGTCGGTGATCTGGAGGAACACCTCGCGCTCGTCGTCCGTCATGATCAGGTCCACGAGCTCGAGGAACTCGCGGTACTTGAGGGGCTCCGCATCCGTGAGCTGGCGGATCTCCTTCTTCGAGAGCTTGCGCCGCGTCGGGGCCGGGCCGGTCGTCGCCGCCGCGTTCGCCGACCCGTCCGTCGGGCCCTGGAC
>JBKPSZ010000117.1:0-10676 GCA_046735265.1 Acidobacteriota bacterium
GTCCTACAAGCCGGAAGTGCGCGAACGGCTGCTCGCGGCGATTGCCCGCATCGCCAAAGCCGAGGCAGCCGCGTCCGCGGCGCCGAAGGAACCGACGGTTAAGGTCTCGGAAGGAGGCTACAAGGCGATGTACAACGACCCGGATGTCACGAAGCGGCTGACCGCCGCTTTCCGGATCGCTTTCGGCGCGGTCCGGGTGATCGAGTCGCCTCCAGTCATGGGAGCGGAGGACTTCGGCGACTTCGGGCGAGAGGCTTCCTGTCCGTCGGTCATGTTCTTCGTCGGGGGCGTCGAGCAATCGAAGTTCGCCGCCGCTGCCGGCGACATGACACGCCTTCCGTCGCTCCACTCCTCCCTCTGGGCGCCGGACCGTGAGCCGACTCTCAAGGCGGGCACCGCGGGGCTGACGGTGGCGGCGCTGGAGCTCCTCGGAAAACCCTGAGTCCGTCGCCCGGCGCTCTTTTTCCGGCACCGATCCTGCACCGTCCATCGGAGTGGAGCAGGTTCTCGACTACCGCCTGTTTCGAATCGGCGACACCTCCGTCACCGTCGCGAGCCTGGCGGCGAGTCTGCTGCTGCTCGTCGGAACGTATTTCCTTTCCCGTCTCGCGCGGAATTTCGTCGCCAATCGGGTGCTCGCGAGGACGCCCCTGGCGCTCGGCCTTCGCTACGCGATCGGACGTTTCGTCGGCTACTTCATCCTCTTCCTCGGTGCCGCGGCGGCTCTTCAGACGCTCGGCGTCCGCGCGACGACGCTCGCGGCGTTCGGCGCCGCGGTTGGCGTCGGGGTCGGTTTCGGTCTGCAGGACATCGTCAAGAATTTCGTCGCCGGCCTCGTCATCCTGATCGAGCGCCCGATCCAGGTCGGCGACCGTCTGGAGATCGGTGAGGTGAGCGGAGACGTCGCGGAGATCCGGGCGCGGGCGACGGTCATCCGGACGAACGACGACGTCCACCTGATCGTCCCGAACTCCCGTTTCATCACGGAGACGGTCGTCAATCGAAGCTACGCCAGCCCGCGCGTCCGCTGCCGGATCCCGGTCGGCGTGTCGTACGGCGCGGCGCCCCGGAGCGTCGAGAAGGCCCTGCTCGAAGCGGCGGCCCGCTGCGAGGGCGTGCTGGCCCACCCCGAGCCGGTGGTCCGCTTCCGCGGCTTCGGCGAGTCGAGCCTCGAGTTCGAGCTGCTGTGCTGGACGGAGACCATGGTCCACCGCCCGGGGGCCTTCGTCAGCCGCCTGAACTTCCTCGTGCACGAGCGGCTGACCGAGAGCGAGATCGAGATTCCCTTCCCGCAGCGGGACGTGCACATCCGGAGCGTCCAGGGTCTGCCGGCCGAGGCCCTTCGCGCCTCCTCCCCGCGAGGCACGGAAAGTGCACTTCGCCCGGAGCGGAGGTCACCATGAACCGAGACGAAATGGAAGGCAAGACCGAGAGCGTGAAGGGGCGCGTGAAGGAAGCCGCCGGGACGCTGACCGGAAACGATGAGCTCGAGAAAGAAGGGGCGGACGAGCGCGCGCGGGGCGAAGCGCAGGAGACGATCGGTCGGGCGCGCCGCAAGGTCGGCGAGGCGATCGAAGAGCTCGGCGAAGACATCAAGCGTTAGACGGAGAATCGCCCGGGCCCCGGGAAGCTCCGACGGAGGGAAGCGGAGCTTTCCGGGGCTTTGTTGTTAGGATCTTTCCATGGCAACTGCACGACCTCTCCGCCGCGCGCGCGCGGCGGCGGCCCCGTCGCGCCCGCGCCCCGAACCGCAGCGTTTCACCGAAGCCGCGACGCTCTACGGCATTCCCTACTGGGGCAAGGGCTTCTTCGCCGTCTCGGATGAAGGGGACCTCGTCGTTCGGCCGACGCGCGAGGCCTCCCGCAGCGTCGCGCTCAAGCAGATCGTCGACGAGGTCGGAGAGCGGGGAGTCACGACCCCGATCGTGATTCGCTTCCCTCAGATCCTCAAGGCCGCGGTCGCGAACTTGAACGACGCCTTTGCCCGCGCGATCCACGAGTACGGCTACGGCAACGTGTTCCGCGGGGTCTTTCCGATCAAGGTGAATCAGAAACGCGTCGTCGTCGAGCACGTCATCGAAGCCGGCCGCCCCTACGGGTACGGCCTCGAGGCGGGGTCGAAGCCGGAGCTGCTGGCGGCGATCGCAGCGGATCTGGCGCCCGAGAGCCTGATCACCTGCAACGGCTACAAGGACGAGACGTTCATCCGCATGGCTTTGAACGCCGTGCGGATGAAGAAGAAGGTCGTACTGATCCTCGAGAAGGTTTCGGAGCTCGACCGAATCCTGTCCGTCGCGAAAATGCGCGGGGTCCGACCGCTGCTCGGCATGCGCGCGAAGCTCTACGCGCGCGGCTCCGGAAAGTGGGCCAAGTCCGGGGGCGAAGCGGCCAAGTTCGGCCTGACGACCCCGGAGATGCTCGAAGCGGTGAAGATCCTGAAGTCGCGGCGGATGCTCGACTGCCTCGTGATGCTCCACTTCCACATCGGCTCGCAGATCACGGACATCCGCAAGATCAAGGACGCGATTCGGGAGGCGGGGCGCGTCTACGCGAAGCTCCGGGCGCAAGGCGTCCCGATCCAGTACCTGAACCTGGGAGGCGGGCTCGGCGTCGACTACGACGGCTCGAAGACGGCGTTCGACTCCTCGATGAACTACTCGGTTCAGGAGTACGCCAACGACGTCGTCTACACGATCCAGCAGATCTGCGAGGAGGAGAAGGTCCCGCCGCCGGTGCTCGTCACCGAGTCGGGGCGAGCGGTGACCGCCTACCACTCCGTCTTCGTGACGAACGTTCTCGACGTCGCCGATCGGATCGATCAGGAACGCCGCGTGGTCGTCCACCCGACCGACCCGACCGTCCTCCAGGAGCTCGCGTCGATCTACGAGACCGTCAACGCGAAGAACCTGCGCGAGAGCTACCACGATGCGTCCCAGTACAAGGAGGAGCTCTTCACCCTCTTCAACCTCGGGCACCTGTCGCTCGAGGATCGCTCGAAAGGCGAGATCCTCTTCTGGCAGATCTGCGAGCGGATCCACCGCGACTTGAAGACCCTGAAGGAGATCCCCGAGGAATTCGAAGACATGGAGACGATGCTCGCGGACAAGTACGTCCTGAACTTCTCCGTCTTCCAGTCGCTTCCCGACGTCTGGGCGATCGATCAGCTCTTTCCGATCCTGCCGATTCACCGCTTGAACGAGCGCCCCTCGGAGTTCGGCACGCTCGCCGACATCACGTGCGATTCGGACGGGAAGATCGAGAAGTTCATCGACCTGCGGGACATCAAGGAAACGCTGCCGCTGCACGGGCTGCGCGAGGGAGAGCCCTACTACATCGGCGTCTGTCTGATGGGCGCCTACCAGGACGTGCTCGGCGACCTGCACAACCTCTTCGGCGAGGCGCACGAGGTCCTCGTCACGGTCGACGAAGCCGGGAAGGCGCGGATCGACGACGTTCTGCCGGGCGAATCCTGCGAGCGCGTCCTCGAGTACATGAACTACGACAAGCGCGAGATCCTCGACTCGATCCGTTCGCAGCTGCGCCGCGTGTCCGGACGCCCGCTCAAGAGAGGCGAAGTCGAAGCGATCTTCCGGGAGTTCGAAGGAGTCTTTCCGAAGTACACGTACCTGGAGAGGTGAGAAGGAGCGCGAAGAGCGACGAAGCGGTCCCTCAGTACAGAAAGTACTTCTCAGCGCGCTTACCGAATTCCTCGAGCGCTCGACGCCATGAGGCTTCGATCTCGGCGGCGGTGGCTCCGTTCCGGAAGAGCTCGAAAGCCTTCCGGTTGGCGAGGAGCTCCTCGAGCTTCGACCCGTCCCAGTCGGCCGGGTGAAGGTCGCGCAGCGCGACGGCGATCTCGATTCCGAGGGCCACCGGCCGCAGTCGATCGCGGTCGGTGACGGTCAGCCGGACGCCGCGGCAAAGCTCGCCCGCATAGGTCGAGGAGGAGGGTGTGAAGCGGATCGGCGTGAACCGGGCGCCCGGGATCGCGCGCGCCGACAGCACCGCGGCGAGCCTGCCCGCGTCGAGCCACGGAGCTCCGATGACCTCGAACGGTGTCTCCGTTCCTCGCCCGACGGACAGGTTCGTCGTCTCGAGAAGACCGGCACCCGGGTAGAGCGTCGCCGCGGCGAGCGACCGCATGTTCGGGGAGGGATTCACCCACTCGAGTCCCGTCTCGTCGTACCAGCGCCCGCGCGACCAGCCGCGCATCGGGACGATCGTCGGGTCGGCTCCGATGCGCCGCTCCGCGTCGAACAGCCGCGCGACCTCCCCGACCGTCATCCCCGTGCGCACGGGGATCGAGTCGTAGGCGGTGAAGGAAAGAGACTCGGAGTCGGCGAGCGGGCCCTCCATCGATCGGCCGCCGATCGGGTCGGGCCGGTCGAGGACGACGACCGAAACGCGCGCCTTCGCCGCCTCTTCGAGGAGGTATCCGAGCGTCGTCAGGTAGGTGTAGAAGCGGGTCCCCACGTCCTGGACGTCGAACACGACGGCGTCGAGCCCGCGAAGGTCTTCGGGACGCGGCCGGCGGCGATCGCCATAGAGAGAGACGACGGGGAGCCGGGTCTCGGGATCGGTTCCGTCGGGAACGGCGGCCTCCGCGGTCGTCGAGAGGCCGTGCTCCGGCGAGAAGAGTCGAACGAGCTCGACGCCGGCGCGCCGCGCCTCCGGTGACGTCAGGAGCGTGGCGGTGGATCGCCCGTCGCGGGTCCGCCCCGTGGCGTTCGTCAGGAGTCCGACGCGCTTTCCGGCGATCGGCCGGAACGCGTCGGACGCGAGGACGTCCGCGCCCGTCAGCACGGGAGGCACGCGCGGCACGCTCTCGGCGGCCCGCCTCTCGGCGGGGATCGCGTCGCCGGGAACCGTAGATGCCGCAAGCGTCGCGACGAGCGCGCGCAGCCGGTTGACGTCTCCGCGGCCGTCGGGGTGGAGACGGCTCGAGAGGAAGATCACGTAGGTCTTCGAGGCGGGGTCGAGCCAGAGGGTAGTCCCCGTGAAGCCGGTGTGGCCGAACGAGCCGGGCGCGAAGAGCTCGCCGCGGTTGCGCGAATAGGCGGTCTCGACGTCGAACCCGAGCGCCCGGACGTCGCCGTCGCCGTAGAAGCGCGGGCGTGTCAGGGCCTCGACTCCGAGCGGCGACAGGATCCGTGATCCGCCGAGACTCCCTCCCGAGAGGATCATCCGGCAGAAGCGCGCGAGGTCGTCCGCGGTCGAGAAGAGGCCGGCGTGCCCCGCGACCCCGCCCACGGCGCGCGCACGCGGGTCGTGTACCTCTCCGCGAAGCCACCGTTCTTCGGTCCGCTCCGTCGGAGCGATCCGCGAGGCGGGAAGATGCGCGTCGAGCGGGCGGAAGGCGGTCTCGCGCATGCCGAGCGGGCGGAAGATTCTCTCCGCCGCGAATCGGTCGAGCGGCTCACCGGAGACGCGCCGGACGAGCTCGCCCAGCACCTCGTAGCCCGCGTCGGAATAGACGAAAGCCGTCCCGGGCGCGCGCTCGAGCGGCTGGCGCGACTTTCGCTCGAAGATCTCGGCGGGAGAGCCGGTGTAGATCTCGATCGGGTCGTCCGGCGGGAAACCGGCCCGATGGACGAGCAGCTGCTCGACGGTGATCTTCGCGCGATCGCCGCCGCCGGGGGCGATCTCCGGCAGGAATCGGGACGCCGGATCGCCGAGACGCAGCTTCCCCTCTTCGACGAGGATCATCACAGACGGAGCCGTCGCGACGGGTTTCGTCAGCGAGGCGACGTCGAAGATCGTGTCGAGAGTCATCGGCTCTTTCTCCGGGAGGAGGGCGCGGAAGCCGAAGGCCTTGCGGTAGAGGATCCGGTCCTGGCGGCCGACGAGCACGACGGCTCCCGGGAGCTCGCCAGCGGCGATCGCCTCCTCGACCACCGCGTCGATCCGCGCGAGCGCCCGCGCGGACGTACCTGCATCGCGAGGAGACACCGTCGCGGCGGCGAGGAGGAGCTCGGCGATCACGGGCGCCCGGGTCTCTCGATCCCCGCCCCGCGGACGGCGACCCCTGGAATCGTGACCGGAAGCCGTCCCGCGATCGGCGCCTCGCCGAACAGCGCCCGTGCCGCGGCCACCTGGACGACCGTCTGACTCCCGTAAGCGGCGAGCGCCGTCGGCAGCGGAAAGAGCTCCCGGAGGACGTAAGGGCTGCCGAAGCCGATCGCGACGACCCGCGCGCCCGCAACGGCCAGACGCCCCGCGGCCTCGACCGCCGCGGGCGGAAGCGCGATCGCGCCGCGGCCGCTCTGCGGACGCAGGAAGAGGAGGAGCAGGACGACGTCCGAGTCCCGCGCCGTGTCGATGACGGCCGCGACGTCTTTCTCGACCGATCGCGAGTCGAGGGCGAGCTTACGCGGAGGCGCCGCCAGACGGCGCTCGAGCTCCTTCGCGAAGTCGGCGCCGATGCGCTCCGGCGCGTCGGTGACGGCGACGGAGAGGACGCGCGTCGCCTTCGCGAGGGGAAGCACGCCGGGCTCCTCCCGCAGAAGGGTCACGGACCGCTGCGCGATCTCCGCGGCGAGCGCGCGGTGCTTGGGGGCGTCCACTGCGCGGAAGATCCGTTCCTCGTCCGGAACCGGAGCGCCCGCCCACCGTTTTGCTTCCAGGATCCGCTCGACCGAAGCGTCGAGCCGCTCGATCGAGATCCGGGCGCTCGCGACGGCGCTCCGCACCCCCGCGATGGCGGCGTCGATGTCGGGGGGCTTCGGAATCTGGTCGGCTCCCGCGAGGATCGCCCGCACCGCGGTTTCCCCCGAGTCGTAGTGGTCGACGAGCGCTCCCATGTCGGCGGCGTCGGTCACGACGAGGCCTCCGAATCCGAGCCGCTGCCGCAGGAGTCCCTGGGTGACGGCGGCGGAGAGGGAGGCCGGCACCGTCGCGTCGCGCGTGACGTCGGCCGCGTCCTGCGTGTACGGATTGTCACGGTGCCCCTCGGCGCGGACCGGAGCCGGAGAGGGATCGAGCGCCGGGATCGCGAGGTGCGCCGTCATCACCGCCCGCACGCCGGCGATGATCGCCGCGCGGAACGGGACGAGCTCCACCGCTTCGAGGCGCTCGGCGGTGGCCGCGAGCACCGGCAGAGAGCGATGCGAGTCCGTGCGGGTGTCGCCGTGTCCCGGGAAATGCTTGACCGTGGCGATGACCCCGGCGGACTGGACGCCGCGGACGAACGCCTCGACGAAACGCGCGACCTGACGCGGGTCGTCGCCGAAGCTGCGGACGCTGATGCTCGGGTTGTCCGGGTCGAGATTGACGTCGGCCACCGGCGCGTACAACTGATTCAATCCGAGGGCGCGCGCCTCCTCGGCGACCGCCGCGCCCTCCCGCTCCGCGAACGACGGGTCTCCGGTCGCCGCGATCGCCATCGGCCACGGCCAGTCCGTCGTGTCCTCGAAACGCATGCCGAGACCGGCCTCGAGATCCGCGGCGATCAGGAGCGGAGTCCGCGCGGCCCGCTGGAGCCGACGGTTCAGCCAGGCGGTCTCGTACACCTTCTCCGACTGGAACCAGAGGATTCCCCCGACGTGGTTGTCGCGCACCTGCCGGAGGAGCTCCCGATACTCGGGCGACGCCTCGTTCAGGAACGTTCCCCGAGCCGCGTAGACGAAAAGCTGGCCGATCTTCTCGTCGAGAGAGAGCGCGCCCGGCGAGAGAGCGTGCGCGGCGCAACCGGCGAGAAGAGAGAGAAGAAAGAGCGCGAAGAGTGACGGACGCCTCTCGTTCTTCATCGACCCGCAGTCTAGTGCGGGACCCGGACGGCGATGAGGGGTGGCCGACTCGCTTCCGGCGGCTCGCGATCGCGCTATGAGCCGACCGGCGTCACCGCCGACTGATCCTCCTCGCCGGTTCGGATGCGATACACCTTCTCGACGGGCAGAACGAAAATCTTGCCGTCGCCGACCGCGCCGGTGCGGGCGGCGTGGAGAATCGCCCGCACGGTGGGCTCGACGAAATGGTCGGAGACGCCGATTTCCAGGCGCACTTTCTCGGAGAGGTCCATCTTCACCGTCGTCCCGCGGTAGGTCTCGACGCGCTCCGTCTCTCCGCCGTGCCCCTGGACGCGATGGAGCGTCAGGCCGCGCACCTCGGCGCGATAGAGAGATTCGAGGACTTCGGTCAGTTTCTCCGGTCGGACGACGGCGACGACGAGCTTCATCGGCCCGCCTGCTCCGTCGCGGCGTTCACGCGCCGCCTTCGGCGGACAGAGCGCTCGCCGGAAGGGGCGCTTCCGCCGACAGGACCTCGGGCAGGACGAGGATCGCGCCCTCCCCCTCCGTGTACGCCTCCTCGCCGTGCTGCGTCACGTCCAGACCCAGCCCCTCTTCCCGCGCCGTCGCGCGGAGCGGTGCGAAGAGCGCGACGAGCTTCAAGAGCGCGAACGTGCCGGCGGCCGACCATACGACCGCGGCTGCGACGGCCGCGGCCTGGACCAGAATCCGCCGGGGGTCTCCGAAGAGCGCCCCATCCGCGACGCCGCCGTTCCAGGCCTTCTGGGCGAGGACGCCCGTCAGGATCGCTCCCACGGTCCCGCCGAGACCGTGCGC
The DNA here is from genome assembly GCA_046735265.1 of Acidobacteriota bacterium. Taxonomy (GTDB): domain Bacteria; phylum Acidobacteriota; class Thermoanaerobaculia; order UBA5066; family Gp7-AA6; genus DATBFU01. Next base: position 8,562 of record JBKPSZ010000117.1, read on the forward strand.
TGCGACGACGTCCAAGGAGTCGTCGAGCCGCGTCCGGGCCCGCCAGAGGAGGGCGAAATAGCTGGGGAACGCCGCTACGCCCCCGAGGAGAACCGCCGAGAGCGGGCTCACGAGGCCCGCCGCCGGGGTGATCGCCACCAGCCCGACGACGATTCCCGTGGCGGCCCCGACCGCCGTGGCTCGGCCGCTTCGGCCGAGGTCGAGCAGCGTCCAGACGACGAGGGTGGCGGCGGGCGCGAGCATCGTGTTCGCGAAGGCGAGCGCGGCCGAGGCATTCGCGGCCAGAGCGCTTCCCGCGTTGAAGCCGAACCATCCGAACCAGAGGAGACCGCAACCGAGAAGCGTGAATGGAACGTGGTGCGGCAGGATCGCCTGGCGCGCGAAGTCCTTTCGGGGCCCGAGCACCATGGCGGCCACGAGCGCCGCCGCCGCCGCGTTGACGTGAACGACCGTGCCGCCCGCAAAATCGAGCGCGCCCAGGCGGGCGAGCCAGCCGCCTCCCCAGACCCAGTGTGCGAGCGGGGCGTAAACGAAGATGCTCCACAGGGTCAGGAATGCGAGGTAGGGCCCGAACCGCATTCGCTCGACGATCGCCCCGGAGATCAGGGCCGCCGTGATGATCGCGAACGAGCCCTGGTAGGCGGCGAAGAGCAGGTGCGGAATCGTGCCCTGCGCTTCCAGCCCGACGCCCGAGAGAAGCAGCCGAGACAGATCGCCGGCGAAGGCCGAGCCGGGAGCGAACGCGATCGAGTAGCCGACGGCGGCCCATCCCACTCCGACGAACCCGAGGGCCGCGAAGCTCATCATCATCGTGTTCAAGGAATTCTTCGAGCGGACGAGCCCGCCGTAGAAAAAAGCGAGAGCAGGCGTCATCAAGAGGACGAGAGCCGTCGCGACCAGCATCCAGGCGATGTCGGCGGGATTCATGCGCGGAAACGAGATTAACAGACTCGAGTTGCGGTGTCTGCTGAATTGTGCATTTCAAGCAGAATTTCGATGTCACTCTGGCACTTTCGAGCCATTTGGAGTGCATCTGCGCGAGGAAACATGGCGAAGATGCGTGTTTCTCGATCAACACGTTTCAGGCCGGGAGAGCCGGCGAGCACCGCCGCCGACCGACGGCGGCCGGGTCTCGATCCGCTTTACGGAGCGTCCCGGCCGGCGATTTCCCCGGTCTCGCGCTTCACGCGGCCTTCATGTAGATTTCGCCCGTTCAACCCCGCCCTTTGAAAGCGTCGCGGCCCTCACGGGTCAATCGAGGAGGAGGAGTATCGATGAGAATAGTTCTGCGGCAGCTCCCACCGTTCCGACTCGCGTTCGCAACGGCGGCCCTCTTCATCGCCGGCGCCGCTCTCTACGCCCAGACCGACGTGACGACCAGCCGCATCTCGGGCACCGTCCGGGCCGCCGCCGACCGGAGCGTGCTCCCGGGCGTCACCGTCACGGCCAAGAATCAGGAAAACGGATTGAGTCGGTCCGCGTTCACCGATCGCGACGGCTTCTACCAGATCATCAACCTGCCGACCGGCCGCTACACCGTCACCGCGTCCCTCCAGGCCTTCCGCCCCGGCGTGGCCGAGGAAGTGCGGCTCGACATCGGGACGAGCCCGAGCGTCGAATTTTCGCTCCAGGTCGAGGGAGTGACCGAAACCGTCACGGCGAACGCGAGCGTTCCCACCGTCGAGGTCACGAACACTTCCGTCGCGACCACGATGCAGACGGAGCAGGTCAAGAACCTCCCCTTGAACGGTCGGAACTTCACGCAGCTCGTGAACCTGACGCCGGAATCGAAGACGGAGTCGCAGCGGGGGTACCTGCAAATCTCCGGCGAGCGCGGGATCAACAGCAACGTCACGGTGGACGGCTCCGATTACAACGATGCCTTCTTCGGGGGCCCCGTCGGATCTGCCGAGGGCCGGGCTCCCCTTTCGCTTTCGGAAGAGTCGATCAAGGAGTTCAGCGTCATCACCAACGGCGCCTCCGTCGAGTTCGGGCGTTCGGGCGGAGGCTTCGTCAACGTGATCACGAAAAGCGGCACGAACGATTACCACGGGTCGGGGTTCTTCTACTGGCAGCCCCAGGAGCTCGTCGCCAACTTCGCCAACGGCCAGGAGC
>JBKPSZ010000118.1:0-4087 GCA_046735265.1 Acidobacteriota bacterium
GGGTAGTAGATCGGCGGGTACGGATAGATCGGCGGTCCGTACACCACGGTCGGGCTGTACGACGGAACGTAGATGACTTCCGGGTTCGAGGGCTCGATGACGATGACTTCCTTCTTCTCGACGACTTTCGTCTCGACCTTCTGCTGCTCGGTCGTCGTCAGCGTGCCCTTGTCCTTCGCTTTCTTCCTCATCCGCTGTACGGCGTCCATGACGTCGGACTGCTGGGCGAGAAAGGCGTTGCCGAGGTCGGCGGTCCACTGGACGTCGTCCGCGAGACGCTTGACGAGATCGGGGAAGGCCGCCAGCGACTGGACGGACGGGTCCCATGGCTGCTGGCCGACCGCGTCCGCCAGCGCTTTCTCCTTCAGGCTCGAGTTCTTCGCAAGCCACTGCTGGAGCTGGATGATCTCGAGCGGGTACGTCGAAGCCGCGAGCGTCTGCGCGAGGAGCGGGTCCGGGTAGAGCGCGATCGGCGCGACGAGCGAGTCGAGCTGGTCGGGCGGGAGCTTGACCTGCTCCGGCGCCGCCGGCACCGGAGTCGGCTCCTGCGCGAGTAAGGCCGCTTCTCCCGGCGCGAGCATGCAGACGCAGGCGAGCGCGAACGCCCTCCGGGCCCAAACCTCGAATCCGGGACGCGATCTCATGTGAATCAAGAGTGCGCCTCCTCTTTTTCCTGAGCTACGTCGAGCGGAGTCGCCGTCGCGCGAGAGCTTAGTACGTCTCGACCGGCGGGCGAGAACGGACGAATAGGACCTTGGTGCAGTTCGCATCCGCCGCGGCTCCGCCCGCTTCGAGTCGCTGTGCATCGGGATCCGGCGCCCGCGCCGGCTCGGCAATGTCCGGAAAAAGGGTCAGCCGGAACTGGCGCTCCGCGCCCTCATCCCCCGCCGCGGGACTCGCGTGGTCTGCCGCTGCGTGTTCGCGGCTACGTTCGCGCCGCCTGCTACCCTAGGCGCGCTTTTCGCGGAGGCGGAGTGAGACGACCGGCGTCCGTCGGCATGGCGGCGATTCTGCTCGCGGCGCTTCCGTCGGCGACCGCCTTCGCCTGGCTCTACGACGAGCACCGGTCGATCGCGCAGAAGGGCGTCGAAGCGCTCGATCCGCGGCACCGCGCGGCGCTCGACGCGATCTGGACCGCCGCGCGAAACGGATACGAAGCGAGGCTTTGCGCGCAGACGGCCGCCGGGACGCTCGACGCTGCGCCCAAATGCATCGACCTCGCCGACTGGCCGGCGATTGCGGGGGACCACTCCTGCACGCCGCAGGCTCTGCTCGAGACGGTCCTCGAGAGCGGCTGGATCCTCTCCGTCGCGGACGTCGCCCGGCGGACCGGAGATCGGATCGCCCGGGCGAGAAACGAATCGGAGCGGCGCAACTTCCAGGCCGTCGGGGACCTCGGCCTCGAACGCGCTGACCGCGAGTACTCGACGCGCGCCGGCTCCAACAACGCGCACTTCCTGATCCCGCGCGCCGGCGTCGGGATCGACCCGGCCGAGTACGCCGCCGCGATGCTCGGCAAGGGGTCGGAGCTGAACGCCGCCGCGATCTACGTCATCTATCACCTCGCCGCGCTGCGGCGCACGGCGGATCTCTCAGCCGACGGCTCGACGGCGCCGGACCGCGCCGCGGCGGCGCGGCAGATCCTGGCGCTCGAGAGCTTCGCCCTCCACTTCCTGCAGGACAGCTTCGCCGCGGGACACATCGCGGGCTCCTGGGGCCCGGTCGCCGAGCGCAAGGGGACGCACGACTATTACAACGAGCACGGCCTGGAAGCCACGGCCTGGGACAACCAGGCGATGCAGCTCTTCGGAGACGGGCACATGCGCGCGGAGGACCTCGAGCGCGCGAGCCATGCGGTGCGTCTGAGCCTCGAGTCCCTGCTCGACGCGCTCGAACCCTCCTCGGAAACGCGGCGGCGGATTCGGGAGGTCTCGGTTCCCGAGACGATCGCCTCCGGAGCGTTCGACGTCTGCAAGGCATCGGTCGTTCCCGACTGGACGCCGCCGGAATCCGCGGACGCCCTGCTCACCCCGATCCTGAAGGAGACGCCGGTTCCGTTTCGCGGGCCGGGCTTCGCCTCGCTCCCGCGCTTTCGCGCCGAGATCGGATCCTTCCTGGGCCTCGCGAGTGGCGTCGCCGGCTCGGGAGCGGGAGGCGGATTCACGGAGGGGCAGTCGGGCGGCGTTCAGGGATCGCTCGACATCGGCCTCCGCTTCGGCATTGGGCTCGAGGCGCTGCTCGGCGACGCGGGCGACGGCCTGATCTTCCTGCAGGCGGGTCTGGTGAACCAGTCGCGTTCCACTTCGGACTGCGGTTCGAAATGCCCGACGGACCCGCTCGTGGCGCAATTCGTGCCCGCGGTGCCGGCGCGATCCGGTTTGAACTTTCGCCTTCGCCTACCGTTCTGGGTCGTGCCGGGAGACCTGGTTCTGGCGACCCCGATCCTCGCGTTCACGAATCCGACCGCCTTGAAGAAGATGGGGATCCGGGCGGCCGACGGGGGACTGATCCCCTGGCAGCGGCGGATCTCGACCGGGATCGGCGGCGTCCAGTTCATGGCCGGCCGGGAGGTCGGCGTGACGCTCTTCGGCTACGTCGAGAAGGACGCGTTTCTCGCGGTCATCGAAGGGCCCACCGGCCGAACGCTCGAGCCGATCGCCGTCAAGTCGATTCAGTGGGAGTTCCCGATCGTCGAGTACCGCCCGTTCCGGGAGTACGGATCGCGCTACACCTACTCGACTTTCGTTCAGATCGGGGCGGGCGTGGATCGGCCGGTCGAGGCAGTCATCGTCGGGCGTCCCGACGCTTCCGCGCCCCCGCTTCGCACCCGCTACTTCGGCTTCATCCGGATCTTCTTCGACGGCCGCCGCTACTTCTGAACGCTCTTCCGCGCCCCGGCGGGGGCCGACGGCGGCAATCTCCTCCTTCCTGTCTGCACCGGTTTCTCTTCCAATCTGCGCCCGTTTCTGACCTTTTCCCCTGATAGGCTTCTGGTTCCGCATCCGAAGGCGCGGAGGTGGCTAAAGTGGCAACGGCTCGATGGATGACCGTCGCGGTGGCTGCGAGTCTCGCCGCATCTGTCGCGCGCGATCAGTCTCTGCCGCGCGACTTCTCCTGGCAGTCGAAGATCGATCTTCGTTTGCGCACCGCCCCTCCCGATACGGAGCAGGAGCTCCTGGTCGTTCTTCGCGAACAGGCCGACCTCACCGGCGCCCGCGACCTGCCGACTCGGGCGGAGAAGGCGCAGTACGTCTTCGAGAAGTTGAGGGAGACCGCCGAGCGCTCGCAAAAATCGCTTCGAGCGGAGCTCGACGCTTCGGGAATCGAGCACCAGGACTTCTGGATCACGAACATGATCCGGGTGCGCGGCCGAACGGACTCGATCGAGGCCCTCGCCCAGCGCGCGGACGTCGCGCGTGTCGAAGCGAATCTCGAGCGGCTTCTGGATCTCCCTCAGCCGCTCCCTCCCACGGGCCTCGGCATCACGAGCGCGCTCGCGGGCGGCCCCGAGCCGAACCTCGTGAGAATCGGCGCCCCGTCTGTGTGGGCGGCGGGCGTGACCGGGCAGGGGGTCGTCGTGGGAGGCCAGGATACCGGGTACGACTGGACGCATCCGGCGCTCAAGGGAAAGTACCGCGGATGGAACGGGACAACGGCGGACCACAACTACAACTGGCACGACGCGATCCACAATGCGAGTCCGGGAAACCCCTGCCACTCGGACTCGTCCGCTCCATGCGACGACGATTCCCACGGAACGCACACGATGGGAATCGCGGTCGGCGACGACGGCAACGGCAATCAGATCGGCGTCGCCCCCGGCGCGAAGTGGATCGCCTGCCGCAACATGGACCAGAACGGCGGCACCCCGGCCACCTACACAGAGTGCTTCCAGTTCATGCTCGCCCCCACAGACTTGAACGGCCAGAACCCGAACCCGGCCCTGCGCCCGCACGTGCTCAACAACAGTTGGACTTGCACGGTCAGCGAAGGCTGCACGACGCGCACGGAGTTGGAGACCATCGTCAACAACGCGCAGGCGGCGGGCATTTTCGTTGCCGCCGCCGCGGGCAACACCGGCCCGGCC
>JBKPSZ010000119.1:0-7760 GCA_046735265.1 Acidobacteriota bacterium
GAGGAAGTCCCGGAATCCTCCGCCGGTGCGCATCCCGGGATCATAGCCGCGTCGCGCATCTCGCCTCCCCTTCCCGTTCGGGAGGTCCGCTCCGGGAACCGCTCGGATCCGAAGGGCCAACTATATCACTTCTGATATAGCTCCGACTCCGCGATCGCCTGCCGGATGTCCTCGAGGGCCAGTTCCATCCGGTCCCGGTGCGTGCGGAACGAGAGGACGCAGATCCGGATCGCGAAACGATCCCGGAGCATCGTGCCCGTCAGGTGGACGCGCGCCCGGGCGTTGACGCGCGCGAGCACGTGGCGGTTCCACGCCGACAGCGCCTCCTCCGACAGGCCGGGGCGTACCGCGCGGAACGCCACGATCGAGAGCTGCGGCTCGGCCAGGATCTCGACCCCCGGAATCTTCGAAAGCTCTTCCGCGGCCCAGCTCGCGAGGTCGAGCTTTTCCTCGAGGTTCGCGCGGAAAGGCGCGATCCCGTGCATCGCGACGGGCAGCCAGACGCGCAGTCCGCGCCACCCGCGGGAGAGCTCGGGGGAGAGGAGGTTGAAGTCGGGGAAGTCCGGGTCCTCCTGCATCTCCGGCATGTACTCGCCCGACAGCGCGTGGGCGCGCTTCAGGGCCTCGACGTCGCGGACGAGGAGGCTTCCCGTGCCGTAGGGCAGGAAGAGGCCCTTGTGCGGGTCGAGCGCGATCGAATCGGCGAGCTCGATTCCGGCGAGCGCCCGGCGGCCCCTTTCGGTCAGGACGAAGAATCCGCCGTAGGCCGCGTCCACGTGGAACCAGAGCCCTTCGCGCCGCGCGATCCCGGCGAGGGCGGTCAGGTCGTCGACCGCCCCCGTGTTCGTCGTGCCGGCGTTGCCGACCAGGAAGAACGGTCGGAGGCCGTCGGCGCGGTCGCGCGCGATCGCGCGCTCGAGCGCTTCCGGCCGGATGCGAAACCGTTCGTCCGACTCGACCGAGCGGACTTGCCGCTCGGGAAAGCCCGCGAGCATCGCGGCCTTCGCGATCGAGTGGTGCGCCTGGTCCGAGGCGTAGAGGGTCCCGGAGAGGAAGTCCTCGGGCAGCTTCTCCCGTCGCGCCGCGAGGAGCGCGGAGAAGTTCGAGAGGGAACCGCCCGACGTCAGGATGCCTCCGGCGTCGGGCGGGAGGCCGACCATCCCGCAGAACCACCGCACCACGTTCGCCTCGATTGCGGCGAGGCCGGGCGCGGCGGCGAAGACCCCGACGTACCGGTTCGTCGCCGCCGAGACGAGGTCCGCGACGGCGGACTGGGGCAGCCCACCTCCCGGGATGTACGCGAGATAACCGGGACCCGCCGTGTTGAAGCTCTTCGGGATCACGCGCGCGAAGAGAAGTTCCAGGAGCTCCTCCGCGGGCCGGCCGGCCTCCGGAAGCGGCGTCTCGAGCGAGCGCGCGAGCTCGGCGCCGCCCGCCGTGTCCGCCGCGGGCTGCCGAGGGAGCGACTCGATGTGCGCGAGGATGCGCTTCGAGGCCGCTTCGATCAGATCTCGAAGCGCCGGCCCCGACAGCTCGAGGCTCCGATCCTCGGGGCCGCTCATCTCGCTGCCCGCAGCTCGTCGATCGCCGACTGCATGGCGGCGCGCACGCGCTCCGCGAGCTCCGGCAGGTCGCGGCTCTGGAGGCCTTCGGTCGAGACCGGGTCGAGAACGCGCACGTCCAGGCGGCCCGGGCGCGCGAGGCGCCGGCGCATGTCCACGATCCTCGTGAGCGGCGCGGCCACGATCGGCAGAACGGGCACGCCCGCCGCGAGCGCGAGCCGGAAGGCGCCGCTCTTGAACGGCAGCAGCTGCGGCCCCGGGTTGCGATGCCCCTCGGGCATGAACCAGACGGTGAGGTTTTCCTGCTGCATCGTCCGCGCGGCGGCCGCGAGGGAGTCGTGGGCGGCGCGCGCGTGCTCCCGGTCGATGATGAGATTTCCCGAAAGCCGATAGAACCACCCGAAGACCGGAATGCGGCCGATCTCGCGCTTTCCCGCGGAGACCGTGCGACGGGGAAAGATCGAGCCGAACGTGACGACGTCGGCGAAGCTCTGGTGGTTCGCGACGATCACGCACGGGCGGGTCCGGTCGACGAGCTCGCGGTTGTCGACGACGACGTCCCAGCGCATCAGCCGGACCAGGCCGCGGCAGAAGACTCGCCCGTACACGTAGAGCGTCTGGCGATTCCCGGGGCGCGCGAGAAGCCAGACCACGCCCGCCGCGGAGCAGGCCAGGAACCAGAGGCCGCCGAGCAGGAAGCCTGCGTAAAAAAAAGCCCTTTCCGCGAGTGCCTTCAGGGATGCCTCGCCGGCGGGATCGGCCCGAAACCCCCCAGGGCCCGCATGCGGTCGGTCCTCTGCCAGTTGTCCTGCGCCCCTTGCGGCGGGAGCCACGGCGGGAGCGGCATCAGGAGAAAGCGCGAGAGGGCCAGCGCGTAAGGCTCGTACTGCGACCGGAGCTGCTTCAGGCGTTCGTCCACGCTCGGGTCTTCCGGCAGCGGCATGCCGGACGCGGCGAGCGCCGTGCGGAGGCGGGCGAGCTCGGACGGCGGAAGCCGATCGCCTTCGGCGAGAGGCCGCAACCCCAGGACGCCCGTCAGGTCCGCGACGGCATGCCGTGCCATCGCGAAGGTGAAGCGGGCAGAGCGGACCGGAGAGCCCTCGATCCCCGCGATCACGAGCGAGCACGCGTCGAGCACCGCGGTCAGCGCGCCGACCCACGACTGGTTGTCGTGCTGGGAGCGATAGAACGCGAGGACCGGAAACGAGATGTGCCCCTCGAGGAGCTCGGCCGACCAGCGTTCCCAATCGGAGAAGAACTGGTTGAGCGCGGCGCCTCGCTCCTCGATCGCGTGGCGGCGGAGCATCTCCGTGGCGGTGGGAGGAGACCCGGCCCGCGCGTCGAGCAGCGCGACGGCGACCTCCCGCCGCGAGAACGACTGTGAGAGCACCGGGAGGAAACTGATGATCAGCGCGAGGAAGCCGAAGCCGGTCCCGGCTTCGATATCCGTCAGAATCCGCGCGAGAGTGGTCGTGGGCACGACGTCTCCCAGGCCGAGGGTGAAGAACGTCGTGCCGCTCATGTAGAGGTCCTCGGCGAAGCCCCGGAGCTCGGGAGGACCCTTCAAGTGCGAGCCGAAGCCGTAGTGGAGGAGCGCGAACCCGAAGACGAGGAAGATCGCCCAGAGCGCGAGCAGCAGGATGAGGGAGCCCGGTCCGAAGAAAGAAAGGAAGTTGTCCCGCGTCTTTTGATTGCGAATCCGGCGGCCGACCGACGCGTACGGCGGCCAGATCGCGCCGTAGAAGAAGCGCGTCACTCGGAACCGGAAGGTGGCGCGCCGGGGGACCACGACCGTCTCGAAGGCGTCCCAGAGAACGATCGCAATCAGGATGACGCCGGCCGCCAGTGCGAGCACGAGCATGCGCCGGCGAATTGTATGCGCCGGCGTCCGCCTCAAAAAGGAAAACGCCCGCCGAAGGCGGGCGCGAAGAGACGGAGGCGGACTCAGCCGCGGACGCGCCGGTTGTGCTTGTCGCGATAGATCTGACGCGAGAGACGATCCTGCTGGTGCTCGATCTTCGCCCGCTCGCGGTTCGAAAGGCCGCCGCCGTCGGCGCGATCGTGGCGGATCTCGCGGTTCAACCGCCCTTCGCGCCGCTCGAGCCTCGCGGTCTCGCCCGCCGTGAGCTGGCCGCTCCCGACGCCCTGGGCGATGCGCTGCTGCTGGTGTTCCTGGCGTTTGTGGATGCGCCCGTCGGCGCGCGCGGGCGACGGGAGCAGAACGAGACCGAAGAGCGCCGCCGCGGCGGCCGTCAACCGAGTTCGAGAATTTTTCATGGCATCGACCTCCGCCGGATTGGACGACGGAAGCCGGCGCCGGTTTACCTTTCGCGGAGGCGGAAGCTGCCCTTGTAGGTCTCGAGCTCGAGACGCGGCCCGCCTCCGCCGACCGTGCTCCGATGCCGCCCGCCTCCTTCCGAAGAACGAATGGCCATCGGGAAATCGGAGTCGAGGTTCCCGCGGTGGCCGAGGTCGGCGTCGAGGTCGAACGACGCCGCCTTGGGAAGCGCGATCTCGATCTCCCCTTTGTACGTCTCGAACCGGCTCTCGGCGAATCGGGCGAGGTCCGCGTGGACGACACCCTTGTAGGTCTCGAGTCGCACCGGACCCTCGAGGGCGGTTAGACGAACGTCCCCTTTGTACGAGTTGAAGTCGAGCCGGTCGGTGAGACCGGAAATGCGGCTCTCGGACTTGTAGTCCTTGATCTCGAGACGCGCGGTCTTGGGCATCCGGATCGTGTAGCGGGCGAACGGGACGGTGCCGTCGTCGCCGAACATGCCGAGGAAGCCGTGGCGGCGCACCCGGCCGTAGTCGGTTTCAATGCGGACGCTGGCTCCGGAGCCCTCGATGCGGATCTCGGTCTCCCGCACCTTCTCGGCCTGGTCCTCTCCGCCCGGGTCCGGCTCGACCCGGGCGGCGATGTCGATTTCGTTGCGGTCCCAGACCGTCACGTCGATCGATCCCTTGAACGTCTCGAGCGAAACCTTGCCGTTCGCATCGAGCGCGAGCGTCCGGTGGACCTCCTTGACGTCGTTCCCTTCGGCGGCCGAGGTCGTCGCGAGGAGAAGCCCGAGAACGGCCGCCGACAGAAGCTGTTGCACACGCATGGCCGGATCCCTCCGAATCGGGATACGCAGCCGGGGCCCGGAGGTTCCCGCGCCGCCGCCGAATTTCGGGGGGCCCGCGCTCGCCCGCACGGGATCCCTCTATTTGCGGGGCGGGCGGCTCGGACGGAGCTCGATCCGTGAGGGAATGGCGCGATCGGGGAATCGGATCAGGTCCGCGACGGCTTCGGCCACGTCCTCCGGGGCGAGCATCCAGGAGGCGTCCCGGTTGCCGTGGGAGTGGCTCCAGTCCGTGCCCACGGAGCCGGGCAGGACGACCGCCACACGGATTCCGTCGTGGCGCAGGTCGAGCATGGCGGCGTCGGAGAGTCCGAGCAGCCCGAACTTGGAGGCGTTGTATGCCGCGCCGTTGGCGAAGGCGTTGACGGAGGCGAGCGAGGCGATGTTGACGACGAAGCCGCCGCCGCTCTTCTTCATCAGGGGCACCGCGTGGCGGATCGCGTACCAGGGGCCGAAGAGGTTCGTCTCAAGCACGTCCCGGAAGCGCTCGGCGGAGAGCTCGTCCACGCGGCCGAATTCACCGATGCCGGCGTTGTTGACGAGGACGTCGAGTCTCCCGAACTCCTTCCCGGCACGCTCGACGAGCCGCCGCTGGTCCTCGTCGCGCCGCGCGTCCGCCGCGACGCCGATCGCGGGGCCCCCGCCCTTGCGGAGCTCGGCCGCGGCGGCCTCCGCCGAGTCGCGCGTCCGACCGGAAAGCGCCACCGCATAGCCCTCGCCGGCGAGGCGCTCGGCGATCGCGCGGCCGATGCCCCGCGTGCCGCCGGTCACGATCGCGACGCGTTTCGAGTTTTCGCTCATGCACCGAATCCTATTCTCGCGATCGCCGCTTCTTCCCTCGAAAAGGCCGTGCCTTAGGCAGGGTTCTTGAAAGGACCCGGGCGGATGCCGAAGGAAGCCCTTCGCCAGCTCGCGGTGTGCCTGGCGGTCCTCACCGGACTGGCCGGTTGCACCGTCATCAACAACATCCGCGGCTCCGAGAAGCGCAAGGTCTACGAGCTCGAGCCGACCTTCCGCGTTTCCGAGCCGGACTTCCGGCGCTCGCTCGACAACTTCGGAACTCCCATGATCGGCGGCAACACGGCGGAGCTCCGCGTCAACGGTGACGAGATCTTCCCCGCGATGACGCGGGACATCCGACAGGCGAAGAGCAGCGTGAACCTGGAGACTTATATCTTCCAGCCCGACCGAGCGGGGCGTCAGTTCGCCGACGCGATGATCGCGGCGGCGAAGCGAGGCGTTCAGGTCCGGCTCCTGGTCGACGCCTGGGGCAGCAAGCTCGCGCAGCTCGGAAAGGAGCTCGAGGCTGCGGGTGTCAAGGTTCGGAAGTACCGGCCGTTGCGGCTCATCACGATCTACAAGGTCGGCAAGCGGACGCACCGCAAGATCCTCGTCGTGGACGGAAAGATCGCGTACACGGGCGGGCTCGGAATCGACGACCGCTGGCTCGGGGACGCCCGCAACCCGAAGGAGTGGCGCGACACGCAGGTGCGCGTCACCGGGCCCGTCGTCGACCAGATGCAGGCGATCTTCGCCGAAGACTGGACGTACGTGACCGGAGAAATTCTCGTCGGCCGGGCCTTCTATCCGAAGCGGGAACCGACCGGCGGCGACGTCGAAGCGCAGGCGATCAAGGTCTCGCGCGGCGACGCGTCCTCGCTCGCGAAGATGCTCTACTACATGGCGATTCAGTCCTCGGGCAAGACGCTGGACATCCAGAACGCGTACTTCCTTCCGGACAGGCAGGTCCGCGACGCTCTCGTGGCGGCGGCCGCCCGCGGCGTCGAAGTCCGCGTGATGGTCCCCGGCCGGCACAACGACATCCCGATGGTGCGATCGGCCTCCTGGCTCCACTACGGCGAGCTCCTCAAGGGAGGAGTGAAGATCTACGAGTACCTCCCGACGATGATGCACAACAAGACCATGACCGTCGACGGCGTCTTCTCGACGATCGGCTCGATCAACTTCGACTCCCGCTCGCTGAACGCCAACGCCGAGGAGAGTCTCGCGTTCTACAGCCGATCGCTCGCGGAGAAGGTCCGGCGGATGTTCGAGGACGACCGCCGGCGCTGCGAACAGATCACCTGGGAAGACTGGGACACGCGCGGATTTCCGAGGCGGCTCTCGGAGCTCGTCTTCTGGATCTGGGAGCCGTACTACTGAACGATCGCGAAGGTCTCTAGGACGCCGCCGGGCCGAGAACGGCCTCTTCGGCGGGCCTCGGCGCCAGAGACATCAGCCAGTAGAGAATTCCGGCGGCGAAGAACCCGACGAACCACGCGTAGGAGTAGAGCGGCGCGAGCGGCGGCCAGACGAGACCGCCCCAGGCCAGCGCGCACCCGACGAGCGTCGCCGCCACGGCCTTCCAGTTCCATCCGCCGCGATAGCGATAGACCCCGTTGGGAAGGTAGAGATCGGCGAGCACCAGGCGGCGGCGGCGCACGAGCCAGTAGTCTGCGATCAGGACTCCCGCGATCGATCCCAGGCCGCCCGAGTATCCGACGAGCCAGGTGAAGATGTACTGCGAAGGGTCATCCAGGAGCTTCCACGGCTGCATCGCGATTCCGAGAAGGCCGGTGATGAGTCCCCCGGTCTTGAAGCGGATCGCCCTCGGGAAGGCATTTGCGAAATCGTTGGCGGGGGAAACGACGTTGGCCGCGATGTTGACGGCGAGCGTCGCGACGACCACGGTGAACATCGAGATCGCGATGACCACCGGGGCCTGAAACTGCCGCGCGAGCTGCATCGGGTCCCAGATCGGCCGCCCGAAGATCAGCACGGTCGCGCTCGTGATGAGGACGCCCATCGCCGCGAAGACCGACATCGTCGCGGGCAGCGCGGAGACCTGGCCGATCACCTGCTCCCGCTGGCTTCGGCCGAACCGCGTGAAGTCCGGCATGTTCAGGGAGAGCGTCGCCCAGTAACCGATCATCGCCGTCAGCGACGGGACGAAGACCGGGAAAAATTCCGAGAACGTGCGGAACTTGCCGCGCTGCGCCAGGAGCGGACCGAAGCCGTGCGCCTTCCGCACCGCCCAGACGAGAAGGACGGCGGTCATGATCAGCACGAAGGG
>JBKPSZ010000120.1:0-7109 GCA_046735265.1 Acidobacteriota bacterium
CGCCCGCAGATCGAGGGCTACCTGCTCCGGCTCGTCTACAGGGAGGGGACCCTGGTCCATGCCGGCGAGACCCTCTTCGAAATCGACCCGAGGCAGTTCCAGGCGACCTACAACCAGGCCAAAGCCGCCCTGGAGCAGAACGAGGCCACCCTCGCCAACGCGAAGACGACGACGGCGCGCTACAGACCTCTGGCGGCGGAGAAGGCCATCAGCCAGCAGGAACTGGACGACGCGGAGACGCGGGAGCTCACGGCGCAGGCGAATACAGCGTCCGCGCGGGCTGCACTCGAGAAGGCGAAGCTCGACCTCGATTGGACGAAGATCGTCTCTCCGATCGAGGGCATCGCCGGAGTGGCGAAGTCGCAGGTGGGCGACCTCGTCAACCGTCAGACGGTCATGACCACCGTCTCGCAGGTCGATCCGATCAAGGTCTATTTCAATCCGAGTGAGCAGGAGTACCTGGCGTGGGTCGCCAAGCACGGCCCGGTCGAGAAGAGCCTGCGTGCCGCCCCGGGCCGGGAAGAGGGGCCGCTGGAGCTCGTTCTCTCGGACGGCTCGGTGTTTCCGCACCACGGCAAACCGTTCCTCGTCGGCCGGGAGGTGGATGTCAAGACCGGCACGATCCAGCTCGCCGGCGCGTTTCCAAATCCGGGGAGCGTGCTGCGGCCGGGCCAGTACGCAAAGGTGCGGGTCGCGATGGACGTCAAGAAAGGGGCGGTCCTTGTACCGCAGCGGGCCGTCTCCGAGCTGCAGGGCAGCTACCAGGTCGCGGTCGTCGGCGCGGACAACAAGGTGACCATCAAGGTCGTCAAGCCCGGGCCGCTCGAAGGGAGCTCCTGGGTCATCGAGGAAGGCTTGAAGCCGGGCGACCGCATCATCGTGGAGGGCCAACAGCGGGTCCGGTCGGGCATGACTGTGGTCCCGAAGGAAGCCTCGACCGCCCCCGAGGCTGCAGCCACACCGGCCGAGAAGACGGGGACGTAGCTCGTGGGCGCCTTTTTCGTACGCCGGCCGATCGTCGCGATCGTCATCGCGATCCTGATGACCATGGCGGGAGCCGTCGCGATGACGAAGCTCCCGACCGCCCAGTACCCGGACATCGTCCCGCCCCAGATCAAGGTCACGACGACCTATACGGGCGCCGACGCGCTCACGATCGAGCAGTCGGTCGCGACGCCGCTCGAGCAGCAGATGAACGGCGTGGACAACATGAACTACATGCAGTCCACCAACGCCAACGACGGGTCGATGACGGAGAACGTCACGTTCGACGTCGAGACCGACATCAACATCGACCAGGTCAACACGCAGAACCGCGTCTCGCAGGCGCAGCCGAACTTCCCGTCCGACGTCAACCAGTTCGGCCTGACCGTCAAGAAGGCCACGAGCAATCCTCTGCTCATCGTCTCGCTCTACTCCCCCAAGGGAACGTACGACGCGCTCTTCCTCGGCAACTTCGCGACGATCAACGTCAACGACGCCATCTACCGCGTGCCCGGCGTCGGCCAGATCCAGAACTACGGCACCGCGGACTACGCCATGCGTATCTGGGTCAAGCCGGACCGCCTAGCGAGCCTCGGGCTCACGGTCCCCGACCTCTTGAACGCGGTCAATCAGCAGAGCACCGTCAATCCCTCCGGAGGCATCGGCACGGAGCCGGCGCCCAAGGGGCAGGAGTTCACCTACACGGTCCGCTCCCAGGGGCGCCTCATTTCGGCCGAAGAATTCGGTAACGTCGTCGTGCGGCTGAATCCGGACGGCTCGGTGGTCCGCTTGAAAGACGTGTCGCGGATCGAGCTCGGCGCCCTGAACTACCAGCAGCGCGCGCGGTTGAACGGCAAGCCTTCCTGCCCGATCGGCATCTTCCAGGTCCCGGGCTCCAACGCCATCGCGGTCGCCGAGGGCGTGAAGAAGACGATGAAGGAGCTGAAGGAGCGCTTCCCCGACGACCTCGACTACGTGATCTCTCTCGACACCACGCTGCCGATCACCGAGGGAATCAAGGAGATCGAGCACACGCTGTTCGAGGCGATCGTCCTTGTCATCATCGTGGTGTTCCTCTTCCTGCAGGGGTGGCGCGCGACGCTCATTCCCCTCCTCGCCGTGCCCGTCTCGCTCGTCGGCACATTCATGCTCTTCCCGTCGCTCGGCTTCTCGATCAACACGCTCTCCCTCTTCGGCCTCGTCCTCGCGATCGGTCTCGTCGTGGACGACGCCATCGTCGTTGTGGAAGCGGTCGAGCACCACATCGAGCACGGCCTCTCGCCCCGGGACGCGACGTTGAAGGCAATGGAGGAGGTCACTCAGCCGGTCATCGGAATCGCCCTCGTTCTCTCCGCCGTGTTCATTCCGGTCGCCTTCATGGGCGGGATCCAGGGCCGGATGAACATGCAGTTCGCCATCACGATCGCCGTCTCGGTGATCATCTCGGCCTTCAATGCTCTCTCGCTCTCGCCGGCGCTCTGCTCCCTGATCCTGAAGCCGAAGAAACAGTCGAAGGGACCTCTCGGCAAGTTTTTCGCGTGGTTCAACCGGGTCTTCAACAAGATGACCAAGGGCTACGTCAACCTATCCGGCCTCCTCATCCGCCGAATGGTCGTCAGCCTCCTGATCCTCGGCGGGTTCATCGTTCTGTCGGGCCTGCTCGGCAAGAGGCTTCCCTCGGGCTTCCTCCCGAACGAGGATCAGGGCTACTTCTTCCTAAACGTGCAGCTGCCCGACGCATCCTCGCTCCAGCGGACCGACGCGGTGTGCCAGAAAGTCGAGAAGATCCTCTCGGAGACGAAGGGAGTCAAGTACGTCACGACGGTCGCCGGATACAGCCTCCTCGCCGGAGCCTCGGCACCTTACACGGCCTTCTACTTCATCGGGCTCGATCCCTGGGATGAGCGAAAGGGCGACGAGATGCTGGCGAGCTCGATCGTCCGCCGCCTGAACGGAGAGTTCCGCTCGAAGATCCTGGAGGCGAGCGTCGTCGCTTTCGAGCCGCCCGCCATCCAGGGCCTCGGCACCGGCGGCGGCTTCTCGTTCTGGCTCCAGGACCGCAGCGGCGGAACCGTCCAGTTCCTGGAGCAGAACCTCCAGAAGTTCCTGGAGGCCGCGAGGAAGCGCCCCGAGCTCGCCAACGTCAACAGCGTCTGGCGCGCCTCGGTGCCTCAGATCTACGCCGACATCAACCGCGACAAGGTCTTGAAGCAGGGTGTCCAGGTCCGCGACGTCTACCAGTCGCTCCAGGCGTTCCTGGGCGGCCTCTACGTCAACCAGTTCAACCGCTTCGGCCGCCAGTGGAAGGTCTTCCTCCAGGCCGAGCCGACAGGCCGCGTCAAGACCGAGGACATCAACCAGTTCTACGTGAGGAACAACGACGGCAAGATGACGCCTCTCTCCGCGGTCGTGACGACCAGGAGCCTCTCCGGACCCGAGTTCACCAACCGATTCAACCTCTTCCGCGCGGCCCAGGTGACCGGAATCCCCGCACCCGGCTACAGCTCCGGTCAGGCCACCGCGGCGCTCGAGGAGGTCTTCCGGGAGTCCATGCCGCGCGAGATGGGCTACGACTGGGCCGACATGTCGTACCAGGAGGTCAAGGCGGCGGGCGCCGGGGCGAAGGTCTTCGTCCTCTCGATCATCTTCGTCTTCCTGATCCTCGCCGCGCTCTACGAGAGCTGGTCGCTGCCCTTCGGCGTTCTGCTCTCCGTGCCGGTCGCGGTGTTCGGCGCATTCCTCGGGCTGCTGCTCCGAAAGTTCAACCTCGACGTGTACGGCCAGATCGGACTCGTCATGCTGATCGGCCTCGCCGCGAAGAACGCCATCCTGATCGTCGAATTCGCCGTGCTCCAGCAGAAGGAAAAGGGCATGGGCCTCGTGGATGCGGCCCTCGAAGGGGCGAAACTTCGGTTGCGGCCGATCCTCATGACCTCCTTCGCGTTCATCCTCGGCTGCGTCCCGCTCTGGACGGCGTCCGGTTCCGGCGCGGAGTCGCGGAAGATCCTGGGGACCGTGGTCATCGTCGGTATGCTCGCGGCGACCGGGATCGCGATCTTCATCATCCCTGCGCTCTTCGTGCTGGTCGAGAAGATCGCCGGCAAGGGAAAGCCGAAGGAAGCGGAAGGCCCGGCCCCGTCGACGACCGCGCCGATTCCGACTCACAGCCCCGCGGGAGGAGGGCACTGACGTGAGGAAGCTCTACGCGCTCTCCGTCGGGTTGATCCTCCTAACCGGTTGTGCCGTCGGCCCGAACTACAAGCAGCCTCCGGTCAACGCCCCGAACGCGTACCGGGACGTGCAGGGGCCGCCCGCCCCCGCCGCGTCGCTCGCCGACCGGCCCTGGTGGGAGGTATTCCACGACGAGACGCTGAAGAGCCTGATCGACGAGGCGCTCCAGAACGGCTACGACGTCCAACTCGCCGCCTGGCGCGTCGAGGAATCTCGCTCGCGGGCGGGAATCGCCCGCTCGGAGTTCTTCCCCCAAATCGGCTACGAAGGGCAGTGGTCGCGGCAGAAGGGCTCGGCTCAGGCCCCGCCCTTCAGCGGAGCGACGTACAACCTGAACTCGGTCAACGTGAACTTCGGCTGGGAGCTCGACCTCTGGGGACGCATCCGGCGCCTGAACGAAGCCGCGCGGGCGCAGTTTCTCGCGACCGAGGAGGCGCGCCGCGGCGTGCTGCTCTCTCTCGTCTCCGACGTCGCGAGCACGTACTTCCTGCTTCGCGAGCTCGACGAGGAGCTCGCCATCTCGACGAAGACCGTCGCCGCTTTCCAGGACACGCACGAGCTCTTCCAACGAAAACTGCAGGAGGGAGCGGCGTCGGCGCTCGAGACGTCCTATTCGGGCGCGGCCCTCGGACAGGTCGCGGCGATGGTCCCCGACATCGAGCGCCAGATCGAGGAGGCGGAGAATCGCCTCGCGCTGCTCCTCGGACGCAACCCGTCGCCGATCGCCCGCGGCGCCGCCTTCGCGGCGCAGGCGAACCCGCCGGAGATCCCAGCGGGGCTGCCCTCCGACCTGCTCCAGCGCCGCCCGGACATCCGGCAGGCGGAGCAGGAGCTGATCGCCGCCAACGCTTTCGTCGGGGTAGCCACCGCGAACTTCTTCCCCACGATCAGCCTGACGGGCCTCTTCGGCGCCGTGAGCCCGCAGGTCTCGAACCTCTTTCCCCAGGGGAAGGTCTGGTCGATCGCCGCCGGCCTCGCCGGACCGCTCTTCCAGGGCGGGCGCCTGCGCAGCGAGTACGACGTCGCGTACGCACAGCGCGAGCAGGCGCGCGTTTTCTTCGAGCAGACGGTGACGGGAGCGTTCGCGGAGACGACCACCGTGCTCTACGCGCGCGAAAAATTCGCGGCCACGGTCGCCGAGCTGCAGCGGACGGTGAACGATTACAGCGAAATGGTTCGCCTGACGAACGTGCGCTACGAGAGCGGCCTCTCGAACTACTTCGAAGTCCTCTACTCGATGCAGCAGCTCTTCCCGGCCGAGATCGCCCTCGCGCGCGCGCGATTGAACCTGCTCGTCGACTTCGTGAACATCTACAAGGCGCTCGGCGGCGGCTGGAATATCCAAGACTCGACCTGGCAGTCGCCGGCGGCCACTCCGGCCGCGACCAGCCCATAGCGGGAGTCGGGAGGCGAGTCTGACGCGTCCGGACGCAAGAAGAATCGGCCCGCAGGCGCTTATGAGCCGGGGATGGTGACGGCCGAGGAGCGCTCCCGCTACGAGCGCTACGCCGTCGGCGCGGCGCTCCTTCTCCTGCTGCTCGGCTGCTACCTCGTCGTCCGCCCCTTCCTCACGGCATTCCTTTGGGGCGGCATCATCGCGCTCTCCACCCGAGGGCTCTACGAGCGCTTCCTCCGCATCGCCGGGGGACGGCGAAAGCTCGCCGCGTTCCTGGCGGCCTTCGCCCTCGTCGCCATTTTGCTCGTCCCCATCGCGGTCTTCGCGATTCGCCTGGGTTCTCGAATGCCCGCGCTGAACGCCCGCGTGGATCAGGTGCTCGAGACCGGACTTCCCCAGCCGGCGCCGGAATGGCTGACCGGGTTGCCCCTGGTCGGTCGGTCGGCGACCTCCTGGTGGCAGTCCGTGGGCTCCGATCCGGAGCGTCTCCGGCAGGAGTTGAAGCCCCTGATCCGGCCGATGCAGGAGTTCCTCCTGGCCGCGGCCGGCGGAGTCGGCGCGGGAATCCTCGAGTTCACGCTCGCCCTGATCATCGCGGGACTGCTCTACCTGCGCGGTGAGGCCACTGCCCGGATCGTCGACCGCGTCGCTTTCCGTCTGGGCGGGGAATCGGGCCGCCGGCAGATCTCGGTCGTCCGATCCACCATTCGCGGGGTCTTTCGGGGAATGCTCGGCACCTGCGCGATCCAGGCGGTCCTGGCCGCGATCGGTTTCTGGATTGCGGGCGTTCCGCATCCGGTAATCCTCGGGATGGGAACGTTCTTTCTGTCGGTGGTGCCCGGCGGCCCCGCCCTCCTCTGGTTGCCCGGAGCGATCTGGCTGAACGCGCAGGGCTCGACCGGGAAGGCGATCTTCCTCGCCATCTGGGGGATCGTGATCGTCGGCGGCTCCGACAACGTCGTCCGGCCCGTGCTGATCGGGAAGGGGATCGATGCCCCGCTGGCCCTCGTTTTC
The DNA here is from genome assembly GCA_046735265.1 of Acidobacteriota bacterium. Taxonomy (GTDB): domain Bacteria; phylum Acidobacteriota; class Thermoanaerobaculia; order UBA5066; family Gp7-AA6; genus DATBFU01. The sequence goes on from JBKPSZ010000120.1 coordinate 6,626, forward strand.
CTCGGCGTCATCGGCGGGATCCTCGCTTTCGGCTTCCTCGGCCTCTTCATCGGACCGGTACTCCTTGTCGTCGCCTACAACCTCTTCGCGGAGTGGATGGAGAGCGCCGAAACCGCGGAAGGCGGTAAACCGGTGCGGGCTTGAGGACGGCGTCTCGGATTGCGGCCGCCGCCGTCGTTTTCGCCGCGAGCATCTCCTGCTCGACGCTCAAGATGGACGTCGGCTGGGACAAGCAGGCCGACTTCTCCAAGTACCGAACCTGGGCCTGGAAGGACGACGGCTCGATCCGGGACGCCGTCTGGAAGCGGCGCGTTCAGAGCGTCCTCGAAGACGAGCTCGGCAAGCACGGGCTCACGCGATCGGACGCGAACCCCGATCTCTGGCTCGCGCTCCACTGGCGGCTCTCGACCGACACCCGCGTGGTCTCCTACAGCCCCGCCTGGGGATACGGCTGGGGTCCCTACTGGGGAGTGCCGTACATGTC
>JBKPSZ010000121.1:0-7916 GCA_046735265.1 Acidobacteriota bacterium
ATCCCCGAACGCTTGGTCGTCGTCGACGTCACTTCTTCGATCGGCGTCATCGCGCAGGTATTTTCCGGGGTCGCACCATTGAGGATTTGTTGGGCATTTTACGTCAGGAGTTAGCACGCTAACCACCGTGCGAAGGTCGTCGGGCGCAGGTCGGAGGCGGCGTCACCGGCGCCAGGGAGTTCGAAACGGCGCGACCGAGAAAAACGTCCCCAAGCGACCCCGAACGACGACCCCAAACGTGGGAGACTCCTCTGGAGCACTTGGCTTTTTCTCGCATTGCAGCGAACGGGTCGGGCCGTTTCCTAAGCTCTCGGTCGGCGGTTCGAGTCGGGCCGGCCCCACCAGAGGAGGGCGCACGATGATCCTGGTCGTGGGAGCCACCGGTGTCCTGGGTCTCCAGATCTGCCGCCTGCTTCGCGAGAGAGGTCTCCCCGTGCGGGCGCTCGCTCGCGGGGCGTCCCCGGCAACGGAGGAGCTCGCCCGCCTTGGCGTGGCGGTCGCGAAGGGCGACCTGAAAGATCCCGCCAGCCTGCGGAGCGCGTGCGAGGGCGTGAGCACCGTGATCACGACCGCCACCGCGACTTCGCGGCACGGCCCGGGAGAGAGCATGCGTCTGGTCGATCGGGACGGGCAGCTCTCCCTTCTCGAAGCCGCGCGCGCCGCCGGGGTGCGACGCTACGTCTATGTCTCCGTGTCGCCCAATTTCCGGTCGACGTGCGAGCTCATCCGCATCAAGCGGGAGGTCGAGCGGGAAGTCCGGGGGAGCGGGCTCGAGTGGGTGATTCTCCAGCCTCCGGCGTTTCAGGAGATCTGGCTCTCGCCGATCGTCGGCTTCGACTTGCGTGCCGGGAAAGTGCGGATGATCGGGCCCGGGACCGAGCGAACCAGCCTCGTGTCGATCGGGGACGTCGCGCGCGTGGCCGTCGAGGCGGCGCTCCGACCGGAGCTGGCGCGAAAGGACCTCGCCTTCGGAGGTCCCCATGCCCTTCCGTTGAACGACGTCGTGAAGATGGCCGAAGAGCTGACGGGCAGGCAGTTCCAGGTGCGGCGTCTGCCGCTGCCCCTGGCGAAGGCGCTGCGCGCCGTCCTGACGCGCTTTCAGCCGACCCAGGGTTCGCTGATCTCCCTCGGCATCGAGCTCGGAGAGAGGGGCGACGTCCTGGACTCCTCCGATCTCTACCGGCAGCTCGGCATTTCGCCGACTTCCGTGCGGGACTATCTGGCGAGGGCAGCGGGTTCGGGTTCTGCCGCGGGTACCAGACGGGCCTGACGTCAGATCCGCCGAGGCAGCTTGAGCGACTTGCGGAACGCCGCGTCGAGCCACCGGTCGGGAAGCATGGCGCGAAGCGGGATCAGGAGCCGGGCCATGCTCGTGATCCGGTATCGGGTTTTCGGTCGTGCCGCCTCGATCGCGTCCACGATGACCCGAGCGACGTCCTCGGCCGGCTTCTTGCCCCTCTGGAAGTCCCCCTTCATCGCGGCTTCGGCGCCGCCGTACAGCGGAGAGTAGGGGCCGGGCCGCCGGAGCATCTCGCCGACTTCTTCGAGCGCCCGATCGTCGAAGTGGGACTCGATCGGCCCTGCCTCGATCACGACGATCCGAATCCCGAACGGCGCGACCTCGACCCGCAGCGCGTCGGAGATCGACTCGAGGGCGTGCTTGGAAGAGCAGTACGGAGCCGCGAACGGGACCGTCACCCGACCACCCACGGAGGAGACGTTGACGATCGTTCCGCTCTTCGCTTTCCGCATCGAAGGGAGTACTGCGCGGATCGCCTCGATCGCGCCGAAAAGATTCACTTCGAACTGCCGCTGCCAGCGCTCGGGGGAGACGTCCTCGATCGCTCCATACTGGGCGTATCCGGCGTTGTTGACCAGGGCGTCGAGACGCCCTTCCGCGCGGAGGATTTCTTCGACGGCGCGGCCGGCTTCGCCGGGCCGGGCCACGTCGAGCCGGATCGGGAGGATGCGGCCGGCGGCGCTTCCGAGGCCGGCGAGCGCCTCGGGCCGCCGGGTCCCGCCGTAAACCCGGTGGCCGCGCCTCTCGGCCTCGCGTGCGGTCGCGAGACCGATGCCCCCGGAGGCGCCGGTCACCAGCACGACCCGCTCGCTCGCCACGCGGCGATGTTATCCCCCGGCGGCTCGCGGTTTCCGGGGCGCCGCCCGCGGCCTTCCGGGGCGTAAACTCCGGTCGAGGTCGTTCGTCTAACTCATGTGCAGGCTGCGGCGATGATTCCCCGGCAGACCGACCCGGGCGTCGACGAGGCGAGACTCCTGGCCCAAGTGCGGGCCGGCCACCCGGAGCTCTTCGAGCACTTCGTGCGGCGCTACCAGCGGAAGATCACGCGCGTCGCGTTTCGAATGCTCCGCGACACCGGCGAGGCCGACTGCGCCGCCCAGGAGACGTTCCTGCGGGCGTTCCAGAGCCTGAAGGATTTCCGCGAAGGGTCGAGCTTCGAGACGTGGCTCACTCGCATCTGCATCAACTGGTGCAAGGACCGCCTGAAGCGGCGGCGGCTCGTCGTCTATTTCCATCAGGCGCCGGCGGACGAGGAGGAATCGCGCCCCCGAGACGTCGCTCCGCATCCCGATCCATCCCCCGAGCGACGCGCGATCTCGAGCGAGATCCGGGAACGCCTCTCCCACGCCATCGGCCGCCTCTCGCCGCGGCAGAAAACGATCTTCCAGTTGAAGCATTTCGAGGAGCTCTCGATCCCGGAGATCGCCGAGATCACGGGCCTCGACTCCGGGACGGTTAAGTCCCACCTCTTCCGCGCCGCGAGCAAGATTCGGGAGAGGTTGAAGGAGTTCCACCGGGAGCCATGACCATGGAGAAACGGGACCCCGGCCATCTGACCGACGACGAGCTCTTCGGGCTGGCCCTGCCGCCGGCAGGCGAGCCGGAGGCGCTGCCCGCGCACCTGTCGCAGTGCGCCCGCTGCGGACGCGCGCTGCAGGAGTGGAAGAGCGCCGTTCGGGAGCTCGCCCGGGACGAAGTCGAGCCGCTCGCGAGGCGCTCGCCCGAAGAGTGGCGGGCCGCCGAAGACCGCACGCTCGAGCGGATTCGCCGGGCGGGCCCGAGGCGGGCTCCGCGAAGCCTTCCGTGGGCCGTGGGTGTCGCGGCCGCGCTGCTCCTGTTCGCGTTCCTCTTGCCCGCGGTCCGGAACGCCCGAGAGAGGACGGTATCGGGTTCCGATTCGGCGGCCGCTTCGGAGCTTTCCGCCGCAGACGCCGCGGACGATCAGCTCCTGCGCGACGTCGCGCGTCTCTCGCGCGGCGACGACGACGCAGGGGTGGCCGGAGGACTCGTCCCCGATCCTTCCGCCGACGCGGAGGACCGCCTGTGAAGACCAAGACCCTCGCCGGCGCCGTCTTCCTCCTCGCGGCGGCCCTGCCGATCGCCGCCCAGGCGGACGTGCCGGACGGCAAGTGGTGGAAACGGCCGCGGGTCGCCAAGGAGATCGGCCTGACGGAAGACCAGTCGAAGAAGATCGAAGCGATCTTCGTCGCGTCACGCCCGCGGCTGATCGACCTGAAAGCCGACCTCGAGAAGAAGCAGTTCGCGCTCTCGCAGGCGATGGAGAACGACGCCGGGCGCGCCGACATCGAGCGGAAGCTCGAGGCGGTCGAAGACGCGCGGAAGGAGCTCCAGAAGACGCGCGTCCTGATGCTCGTGGACATGAAGGGCGTCCTCTCTTCCGAGCAGTGGGATCGCTTGAAACAGATGCGCGAGCAGGCGCGCGAACGCCGGCGCGAGGGGAAGCGCGGCGGCGGCGCGGCTTCCCACCCGGAATCGAATCGGTAAACCGGCAAGCCGTAGCCCCCGTCCGCGAGCCCACCGGCCGATCCGCACGTACACTTTCGGCGCATGTCGGCCGCGCGTTTCCTGCTCGCTCTCGTTACGGCTCTGCCCGCTTCGGCCCCGGACGCCGACGTCCGGTGCACGCCCGATGCGACGCAGGCGTGTCCGGGCGACGGGCGATATCGCGCGCGCGTGCGATACCGGGAGCCCACGTTCGCGCCGGAAGGCGCCGACGCGAGGGCGGTCGCGCTGACCCGCGACGCCGCTGCGTTCTCCTTCTTCGACCCGGGCAACCTCGAGATCGTCCTGAAGGTCCTCGACGGCCGGGCTGTGAACGGACGTTCGTGGCTCTTCGCCGCCGCGCTCACGACGGTCGAGTTCGAGCTGCGCGTGACGGACACGGCCACGGGCTGGCGGAGGACCTGGCTCCGCGCGCCGTCCTCTCCGGAGTCGATCGCCGACACCGGGGCCTTCGCGGAGGATCCGACAACCGGACCGATCCTCTTCGTGGGAGCGCACCCCGACGACGAGGTGCTCGCCGCTCCGCTTCTCGGAAGGCTCTGCGTCGAGCTCTCGCGTCCCTGCCGGCTGCTCGTCGCGACCCGAGGGGAATCGGGACGCTGTCGGCTCCCGGGCGGATGTCTGCCGGACCTCGCCACGGTCCGAGCCGACGAAATGCGTCGGGCGGCGCAGCTCCTCGGCGCGACCCTCGCGTCCTGGGATCTCCCCGACGTCTCCGGGCCCGAACCCGCGGACGTTCGAGCCGCTTGGGCGGAGCGCTCCGGAGGGGAAGAGGCACTTCTCGCGCGGATCGCCGGCGCGATCGAGGCCGGCGGAGCCGGAACGGTGATCGCCTTCGATCCGCGGCACGGCTCGACCTGCCATCCGGCGCACCGCGCGCTTGGCGGGCTCGTGCTCGAAGCGGCGAGACGGGTCGCCGTCCCGCCGGAGATCTTTCTGATCGAGACGCTGGCGGAGAGGCTCGAAGACGGGGACTCCATCCGGCTCTCGCGGTTTGCGCCCGAAGATCGCCGGGCGATGTCCTTCGAAGGAAAGACGGCGCGCGGAGATCACGCGGGCGGCACCGCGTGGGACTACCTGACCGACGACGCCCGGATCCATGCGAGCCAGTTTTCGCAGAAATCGGTTGCGGACCTCGCCGCCGTACCCGCCGAGGAGCAGGAGGTTCGGCTTCTCCCGGCGCGGGCGCTCGATTCGGGGCCCGACTACGGAAGTCCCTGCCCGCCGTCCACGTCGATCACTTCACCGGTGACGAACGAGGGCCCCGAGCAGAGAAAGAGGACGGTCTTCGCGACGTCGGCCGGATCGCCCAGACGCTCGAGCGGGACCTTGCGCGCCCAGCGGGCGGCCTGCTCCGCGGGCGTCCCCGCGGGAACCAGGACGGCGCCCGGGGCGATTCCGTTGACGAGGACTTCCGGCGCGAGCTCCACCGCGAGCGCGCGCACGAGTCCTTCGACGGCGGCCTTGGAAACGGAGTGCGCGAGATAGTTTCGCGGCGGATGGCGCGCCATCCGGTCGGACATCAGGACGACCCGGCCCCGCCTCTCGCGAAGCGTCGCCGCCGCCTCCCGGGCGAGCAGGAACGCGGCGCGGGCATTGACGTTCATGGCCGACTCCCAGAGGGCTTCGTCGGTCGCTTCGAGCGTCGCCCGATGGAAATTCGCGGCCGAATGAATCAGGAGGTCGATCCCGCCGAGCTCTTCGATCGTCCGGCGCACGATCTGCCGGCAGTCTTCGGGGTGGGCGAGGTCGCCGCCCACGCAGGCCGCGCGTCCGCCGCGCGCCCGGACGCTTTCAGCGAGCTTGCGGGCCGCGTCCTCCGAAGACCGGTAGTGCACGCCGAGGTCGGCGCCGTTCTCGGCCAGCGCTTCGGCGATCGCCCGCCCGACCCGCACGCCGGCGCCCGTCACGAGCGCGACTTTTCCGGCGAGCGGCTCGGTCATGGCGGGGGATCGTAACCTTTTCGGCGCGGCGGGCGTCGTGGGAGGATGAAACGACAGGGGAAAGTCACGTCATGAGATCCGCGAATTTGGAGCGCGTTCTTCGGATCGCCGTTTCCATCTGGTCGTTCGGCGCCGCGACGCTCTCCGCCGGGTCTCTCTCGGGGCGTCTCTTCGACTCCGACGAAAGACCGATCGCCGGCGCCCGCGTCCTCGCGGTCCGAGACGCGTCCGAGGAAGAGAATCTGCTCGCCGACACGGAAGGCCGCGATCCGGAAACCGTGGGCGAGACCCGGTCGGACCCGGGGGGCCAGTTCCGGATCGCTTTCGACGCGCCCGGGGTGACCGTGGCGCTGCGCATCCAGGCGGCCGGTCTGCCCGAGGCCCGGCTGGGCGAACCCTACGACTCCGGCGACACCGTCACGATTGACGACGTGTCGTTCCCGCGCGCCGTGAAGCTCTCGGGCAAAGTCGTGGACGACAAGGGGCGACCCGTCGCCGGAGCCCGAGTGCGAGTGGCCTCGGGCGAGGACGCCGACTTCGAAACGATCTTCGTCGCGGAGGCGCGCTCCGGTGCCGACGGCTCCTGGTCGATCGACTCCGGTCCCGAGGGCGCCCGCTCGATCCGCGTCCGCGCAGACGGATTCGTTCCGCTCGCGCGCTTCACGGGGAGGCGCGGAGCGGGCGAGAGCTCCATTCTCCACCGTGGAGGGACCGTGCGAGGCACGGTCGTGGACACCGCCGGCAAGCCGGTCGCCGGCGCGATCGTGACGAGCGAAGCGGTCGCCGCGCGGACCGACGCGCTCGGCGCCTTCCGCCTCGGGGGACTCCCGGCCGGGACTCTCGCTGTCGAGACCGAGTGGAAGGGAGATCTCTCGGCGCGGAAGGACGTCCGCGTCACGGTGGGAGGCGAAGCCGAAGTCGCGCTCCGGCTCGCGAGAGCGGCCGCGGTCACGGGCTCGGTCATCGAGGAAGACACGCGCCGCCCGATCGCCGGCGCCCGGATCACGGTCCGTGAAGATTCGGGTTCGCTGTTCGACTTCCGCTCGGGTGGCCGGCGGGGGCGGGCCGACGCGCGAGGGCGCTTCCGCGTGGGCGGGCTTCCGGCCGGGCGCTACCGCGTGGAGGCAGAAGCCCGGGGCCATCTCCCCTCGAGCGTGCCCGGGGCCCGGGCCGCGGTTCCGGAGGGGCCCGCGCTCGCGATCGCGCTGCGAAAGGAGTGCTCGATCGCCGGGCGCGTCGTGGACGAAGCCGGCAAGCCGGTGCCGGGCGCCCGCGTCGCGATCCCGCGCGAGCTCGGGATGCGCCGTCTGATGCGCCTCGGGCGCGGGGCGTTTCGAACGGCGGAAACGAAAACGGCGCCGGACGGCACGTTCTCGCTCCGGCGGCTGGGGCCCGAGCCCGGGATCACGCTCGAGGCGACGAAATCGGGGTACGCCGCCGGCCGGAAGACCGGCATCCGGTTGAAGACCGGCGAGGCGTTGAAGGGAGTCTCTGTCGTCCTCCGCCAGGGGCTCGTCGCGCGCGGACGCGTCGTCGACGCAGAAGGCAAACCGATCGCCGGAGCCGAAGTGCGCTCGGCGCGAGCCGAACGGGGACGCCGCGGCAACTTCGCGTTCGTCCGCGGCTTCGGCCAGGAAGAGAAGCCGGACGCGGTGTCCGTTGCCGACGGCGGTTTCGTGCTGCGCGGCCTCGAGGCGGCGCGGTACCAGGTGTCGGCCTCGAAGGAGGGACTCCTCGCGAAGGCCCCGGCGACGGTCGACGTCGTCGAGAAAGGGGAGAACGAGATTCCTCCGATCGTTCTCGAGGCGGGGGTCGCCATCGCGGGCGCGGTTCGCAACGTGAAGGGGGAGCCGGTTCCGGACGCGCAGATCTTCGTCGCCAGCGAGGGGAGCCCGCCGCCGGGTTCGACGGATCCGAACGGACGCTTTCGGATCGCCGGCCTGCCGAGCGGACGTCCCGTGATGTTCTTCGTTTCGGCGCCGAGCTACGCGCAGCGCCAGAGCAACGCGACGCCGCCCGCCGAAAACCTCACGATCACGCTCGACACCGCCGCGACCGTGCGCGGTCGGGTCGAAGACGCCGAGTCAAAGTCCCCGCTGTCGGACTTCTCGATCTCGCGAAGTGAATCCTCCTCGGGTGGCGGCGGGATG
>JBKPSZ010000122.1:0-9408 GCA_046735265.1 Acidobacteriota bacterium
CATCCGGGAGGTTCTGCTGCGGCTGGGGCCCTTCCCCGAGCCCGATCGGGACCCCGGCCGGCTCGAACCGTTTCTGGCCCGAGACAAGAAGGCGACGGCGGCCGGTCTCGCCGCGGTGCTTCTGGAGGCGGTGGGCCGCGCTCGCGTGCAGGAGGGCGTGTCGGCGACGGAGTGGCTGGACGCGGCGGCTATAATGTCTCTTAAGTGAACACTTCCCATGGGCGGACCCGGATCCGCCTCTTTGTGCTCGTTTCGAGCGCCCTGGTCGTGGCGTCTCTGGCGCCGCTTCTCGTGTCGGACCTCGTGCTCATCTGGCGCAACCGCCGCGCCCTGGAGATCCTGGAGGAGAAGTACCTGACGCGCTCCTCCTCCGCGCTCGCGGATCGCGTCTCCGCCTACTACGCGTCCGCGTCGGCCCAGCTGACCGGCGCGGGCGAGCGGATGCGCCTGGCGGCGCGGCTGACCGGCAAGGACCCGTTCACGTCCTCCGACGGCCAGCGGATGCTCGAGAACGCCCTGCAGGGCCAGAAGTCGCTCGTGGCGCTCCGCGGATTCAACCTGGAGGGATCCGGCAGCGGAGCGGGCCCCGAGACGGGGGTCCCGGCGGTGGACGAAGAGTTCCGGAGGGGCTTCGAGTCGGCCCGTCGCGGAGAACGCTACTCCGGCAAGCCTTTCTGGGTCCCGTCGCTCGGCACCCCCGTCGCGGTTCTCGCCGAGCCGGTCGTCGACGACAAGGGGGAGCGGCAGGGCGTCGTCGAGGCGCTCGTGTCCTGGGAACCGATTCTCCAGGAGTTCCGGGGCGAGGCGCGCCGTGAAGTGCGGGCGACGCTGGTGGACCGCAGCGGCACGATCCTGTTCCCGTTTTCGCCGGGAAACGTCGTCAAGCGCCATCCCTCGATGCTCGTCTCGGACTTCACCCGCTTTCCGGCGCGCGTCACGCGGTCCGAACAAACGCGCCGGGGCGCGGTCCTGGCGTCCATCGCGCCCGTCGGCGATCCCGACTGGGGAGTCCTGCTCGAGCGCGATCTCGCCCTCGCGTTCGCGTCGGTCGACCGGATGATCCGGGACACGCTGGCCTGGAGCGCCATCGCGCTGGCCGGCGCGCTCCTTCTCGGTATCGTTTTCGCCCGACGCCTGTCGCAGCCCATCGCTCGGCTCGCGGACTCGGCGCGCGCCATCAGCGAAGGGGAGTACGGCGCCACCGTGGACGCCGGCGGGACGGCGGAGATCGCGGCGCTGTCCGCTTCGTTCAACCGCATGAGCCTGTCGATCCGCGACGCGTTCGAGAAAGTCCAGCGCGCGGCCCGCGAGAACCGCGAGCTCTTCCTGGCGTCGGTCCGCGCCTTGGCAGAGGCGATCGACGCGAAGGATCCGTACACCCGCGGCCACTCCGAACGCGTGGCCAACTACAGCGCTTCCATCGCGGAGGAGATGGGCCTTCCTTCCGAGGACGTCGAAAAGGTGCGACTCGCGGCCCTCCTCCACGACGTCGGGAAGATCGGGGTCGACGACCGGATCATCCGCAAGCCGACAGCACTCACCGAAGAGGAATTCGCCGTCATGAAGACGCACCCGGCCAAGGGCGCCGCGATCATGGGGGCGATCCCGCAGCTGAAAGACATCATCCCGGGGATGAAGCACCATCACGAGAAGTGGGAAGGCGGGGGATACCCCGACGGCCTGAAAGGCGAGGCGATTCCGATGCAGGCCCGGATCGTCACCGTCGCCGACACGTTCGACGCGATGACGACGACGCGCCCGTATCAGAAGGCGATGGAGATCGGGTACGTCGTCGAGCGCATCAAGAGCTTTTCCACGGTGCGATACGATCCGGTCGTGATCGGGGCTTTTCTGCGGGCATTCGATCGGGGCAAGCTCGTCCCCCCGCCGCGCGAGGAGATCGTGGATCCGGAGGAGTTGCTGACGTCCCCTCTGCGGCAGGCGCTTTGATCCGCCGGACGGCGGCGCTCGCCTTGACCCTCGGCGCGGCCGCGGCCGCCTGTTCGCACGCGTCGAAGCCGTCGACGAAGACGTCCGCCGAGCTCCTCCTGAACGAGCGGATGGCGGCCGTGCTCCTGCGCGAAGGCCAGGCGGCCGAAGCCGAGCGCGCGTACCGGGATGTCCTGAAGGACGATCCGAACAATCCGGAGCTCTGGGACGGTCTCGGTTCCTCGGTCCTGATGCAGGGGCACGCGAAGGACTCGATCGAGTGGTTCGACAAGGCGGTCAAGGCCTCGCCGAAGAAGGCGAGCTACCGGATCAACCGGGGCCTCGCGTACATGGAGCTCGCCCGCTACCGGGACGCCGAAGAGGACTTCCGCGTCGCCGACACCTCCTCCAACCAGGAGGATCGGCTCGCCGCGACGATCAACCGCGGCCGGCTGCGTCAGCTCGAAGGCAACGCGGCGGCGGCCGAGGAGCAGTTCACCGCCGCCCTCGCTCTGGACTCGGCTTCCTACGCGGCGCGTCTCGGGCGCGGGATCGCGCGCGAATCGCGCGGGGATCGCGCGAGCGCCGCGGAGGATTACCTCGAGGCCGTGCGCCTGCGTCCGCGCAGCGCCGACGCGAACTTGCGGCTGGGACTTACGCTTCTCGACCTCGGGAAGGGGCCCCTCGGCTGCCGCTATCTCCAGCGCGCCGCCGAGCTCGAGCCGAGCGGGGACGCGGGCGCGCGGGCCCGGGTCGCCCTGGACCGCAACGCGGGCGTCTGCGAGCGCCCGACCGCCGCCTCCCGGTAAGCGCGGTCTCCCCGTAGGGGTCGCTCGGCTCCCTCGCCCGGGTCCGGTCGGCCGGACTCGCGATATTTTCCCCTCTCCGATGGACCCGACACCCGAGAAGCCCGCCCCGTCCGACGCCGAGCCGACCGCGGCGCGCTCGAAAGGGGTTTTCGCGAAGATCCGGCGCGGCCTCTTCATGACGCACACCGAGATCCTCGAGAAGCTCGGGACCGCGGTCAAGAAGGGGCTCGGCATCGACGAAAGCGTGCTCGAGGCGCTCGAGGAAGCCCTGCTCGAGGCGGACGTCGGCGCGGAGACCGCCGCCGCCTTGACCGAAGGGGTCCGGCGGCGCGCCGACGGCGAGACCCGGAAGAACCTCGAAGGCGTGCGGGCGCTCCTCGTCGAGGAAATTGAAAAGCTGCTCGCCGCCGCGCCGGCCGCCAAGACCGCGGCGCGGCCGCCGCTCGAAGTGGTGTTTCTCGTCGGGGTGAACGGATCGGGGAAGACGACGACCGCCGCCAAGCTCGCCCGGCGCGCGGTGGACGATGGGCGCCGCGTGATTCTCGCCGCCGCGGACACGTTTCGGGCCGGAGCGATCGAACAGCTCGGCATCTGGGGCGAGCGCCTCGGTCTCCCGGTCATCCGTCACCGGGAGGGAGCCGACCCTTCGGCGGTGCTCTTCGACGCGCTTTCCGCCGCGCGCGCGCGGGGTTCCGATCTCCTCCTGGTGGACACGGCCGGGCGGCTTCACACGAAGAAGAATCTGATGGAGGAGCTCGCGAAGATGCGCCGGGTCGCGGAGCGCGAAGTCCCGGGGGCGCCTCATCAGGTCCTGCTCGTGCTCGACGCGACCACCGGCGGGAACGGTCTCGCCCAGGCGCGCCGGTTCGTCGAGGCGGCGGGTGCCACGGGAGTGGTCCTGACCAAGCTCGACGGGAGCGCGAAGGGGGGGATCGTGCTCGCGATCCACCGGGAGCTCCGGCTGCCGGTCCTCCACGTCGGGGTCGGAGAGGCGATGGACGACCTCGTACCTTTCGACCCTTCCCAGTACGCGACGGCGCTTCTCGAGGAGTCGTAGTCACGCGCGGAGGCCGGATCGACCTCGCATACCTCGACCGGGCGATCGAGCTCGCCGAGCGCGGACGCGCCGGCGTCTCGCCCAACCCGATGGTGGGAGCGGTCGTCGTGCGCGGCGGCCGCGTCGTCGGAGAGGGATACCACCGGCGCGCGGGCGGACCTCACGCCGAGGCGGCCGCGCTCGGCGCGGCCGGATCACGCGCCCGAGGAGCGGACCTCTACGTCTCTCTCGAGCCGTGCAACCACCGGGGCCGCACGCCTCCTTGCGTCGAGGCGATCGCGCGGGCCGGGATCGCTCGCGTCGTCGTCGCCCTGGGCGACCCGAATCCGCAGGTCGCCGGAGGCGGGATGGCGGCGCTCAAGAGACGCGGAATTCGAGTGGTCCGCGGCGACCGGGCACGGGCGGAGCGGGCCGCGCGGCAGAACGAGAAGTTCCTGACGTGGGCTCGGACCGGCCGCCCCTTCGTGCTGCTCAAGTGGGCCGCGACCCTCGACGGTCGCATCGCGGCGGCGGACGGGGGGAGCCGGTGGATCACGGGGGAGCGGGCGCGGCGGCGCGCGCGGCTCCTGCGGGAGGAATACGACGCGGTGCTCGTCGGAGCGGGAACGGTTCTCGCGGACGACCCGCTCCTGACGCGGCGGCTCTCGCGCAACCGCGCGCCGCACATGCGGATCGTGCTCGACGGACGTCTCCGAGTCCCGGAGAGCGCCCGGATGCTGCGCGATCCGTCGGGGGTCCTGATCGTAACCGCGCGCCGGGCCGACGCGCGCAAGCGCGCGCGGCTCTCCCGGCGGGGCATCGAAGTCTGGGAGCTCCCCGCCGACTCCTCGGGACGCATCCCGATTCGGGCCCTCATCGCGCGGCTCGGCGACCGAGGCGTCACGAGCGTCCTCGTGGAAGGCGGATCCGAGACCCACGGCAGCTTTCTCGCGGCGGGCGTCGCGGACCGCGTCTGCGCCTTCGTTGCGCCCCGAATTCTGGGTGGTACCAATGCCCCCGCCGCGGTCGGGGGCCGTGGATTTCCGCTGTCCGACGCGCCTCTCCTCTCGGACGTCGAGATCGAGCGTCTCGGCGAAGACGTGATGCTCACGGGACGTGTCGCCCCGGATCGAGCGTCCCGCTCCCGACGTTAGACTTTCTCCTCGATGTTCACCGGGATCGTCACGGGAGTCGGGCGCGTCGTCTCTCTGGCCCGCCACGGGCGCGGGGGCCGGCTGGAAATCGAGCCTCCACGCCGCGAGAAGCCGTTCGCGCGCGGGGAGAGCGTCTCCGTGTCCGGCGTCTGTCTGACGGCGCGGAGGAGCGGGCGGCGCTTCTCGGCGGATCTCTCTTCCGAGACGCTGTCGCGGACGCGCCTCGGGGCGCTCCACCGCGGCGACCCGGTGAATCTCGAGCGGGCGCTCCGCTGGGGGGACCGGGTCTCGGGCCATTTCGTGCTCGGGCACGTGGACGCCGTCACGCGTCTTCGGAGCGTCCGGGAGCGCGGAAGCTCGTGGACCTACCGATTCGCGATCCCGAAGGGGCTCGCCCGGTTCGTGGTCGAGAAGGGATCGGTGGCCCTGGATGGGATCAGCCTGACCGTCGCCCGCTGCGGAGCCCGCGACTTCGACGTGGCGGTGATCCCGGAGACGCGGCGCCGCACGACGCTCGGCCACGCCGGGCCGGGAGACGCCGTCCACTTCGAAGCGGACGTCTTCGCGAGATTCGGGCGCTCCGGATCGGTGGCGCTCCTTTCCCGGAGGCGCCGTCGATGATCGTCTATGAGCGGGGGAATCCGGTCGTCTGGGCCGGCGAATCCGAGATCGGCGGCCGCCGGATCGCCGCTCGCGTCGTGCCGTACGAGGGGGAGATCGGCCCGTCGGGATTCCGATTCGATCCGATCCCTCCGAACGTTCTCGTCCGGGACGCCGCGGAGACGGTCGCGGCGGGACCATCCGACACCGAGGCCTGGCGCGCCGCGATCCTTCGCTCGCCGGCGGGTCCCGTCCTGGTCGGCCCGGGCGGTCCCGCCGAGCCGGTGCGCGGGGTCTTCGCCGCCGCCGCGGAGGGGGCGCGCTCCGCCGGGCGCGCCGTCTATCTGCTCGATCCCGCGCCCGAATCCCTCCCGAACCCGCCGGACGATCCGTTCGTCGCGATTTTCTGCGGGCTGCCCGAGGCGTCTCTCTGGTCCCGGATCGAAGAAAGCGCGTCGCATGTCCGCTGCGGCCTCGTTTTCCCCATCCTCCCGGGCTGGACGGCGGAGCCGGACCGCCTCCGCGAGTCGGTGGACCGGGCGGCGCGGGCCGGGGCGTGTTTCGTCACCGGCCTGCTTCTGCCGGACGACGGCGAGACCCGCCGCCGCGTCGTGGCGGTCCGGGGTCTCGTGGAGCCCGGCTCCGAGGAGGCCTATTTCGACCGCGTCCATCACGGCGACTGGTCCGGCGAGTCGGTGCGCGCCGCGAACCGCCTGGACGCGGAAACCCGCCGGCGGGGCCTCGCCGTCCGGCCGCCGCGTCCGAGCGGAGAAGGGGAGCCGGCCGGCAACGCGGCGGCATCCGCGAGGCTCGAGGAGCTCGCCGACGCCGAGGAAGCGAACGAGCATCGGGCGGCGCTCCTGCGGGCCGCCGTGCGCTGGCTCGATGAGCGAAGCCGCGATCTCGCCCCGGTCGTCGCGGAGGGGAACTTCCGGAAGATCTTTCCGTTCGGCAGCGAGATCGCCCCCGAGGTGGAACGCGCGCTCGGGTCCGTCCCGTGAGCGCCGGGATCTACGTGCACCTGCCGTATTGCGCCTCGCGGTGCGGCTACTGCGCCTTCGTCGTCTCGACCGACCCCACCTCGAAGAAGGACTATCTCGAGGCGCTCTCGCGGGAGATCGCGCTGGTGACTCCGGAAGCCCGCGGGGAACTCTTCGACACGGTCTATCTGGGAGGCGGGACTCCGTCCCTGCTCGATCCGGGCGACATCCACCGGCTGCTCGACCGCGTGCGATCCTCCTTTTCCATTGCCGACGGCGCCGAAGTGACGATCGAGGCGAATCCCGAGGACGTCACGGCGGGAAAGCGCGACGCCTGGCGCGCGGCGGGCGTCACGAGGGTCTCGGTCGGAGTGCAGTCCTTCTCGGACCGCGAGCTCTCCGCCGTGGGCCGCCGCCACGACGCCGCGCGGGCGGCGGAGGCGCTCGGGATCCTCACCGGTACGGGACTCTCGATCTCGGGAGACCTCATTCTGGGGCTTCCGGAGCAGACCGCCGACTCCTTCCGTACCAGTCTCGAATCGCTCGTCCGCCGCGGCGCCGAGCACGTCTCCGTGTATCTGCTGGAATGGGACAAGTCGAAAGCGATCGAGGAGGACCGGCGCCGCGCGCCCGAGCGCTACCTGGACGACGACGCGCAAGCCGCTCTCTGGCTCGAGACGGGAGAGACGCTGGCGGCCCTCGGCTTCGAGCACTACGAGATCTCCAACTGGGCGCGGCCCGGGCGGCGATCGCGGCACAACGTCAAGTACTGGCTGCGCGAGCCGACCCTGGGCCTGGGCGTTTCCGCGCACGAGTTCTTCGGAGGCCGGAGGCGGGCGAACGCTTCGGGGATCGCGACGTATCTCGAGCGCCTCGCCGCGGGGCAGCGCGCGATCGCCCTCGATCGTGCGGTCGCCGCCGAAGAGGAGGCTTCCGAGCGAATCGTCCTCGGGCTCCGGCTCTCGGCGGGCGTGGACCGAGGAGAGGTCGAGACGTGGATGGCGGCGCACGGCGACCCGAATCTGCCGGGGGACTGGAAGGCATGGGGCGAGGCGGGCTGGATCGCGGAGTCGAACGGGCGGGTGGCGCTTACCGAGCGCGGCTTCCTCGTCTCCAACGAGATCCTCTGTCGATTCGCGTGAGCCGAGCCCGATGAGACGACCGCGGTGCGAGACGCTCCTCTTCCGCTGGGCGGGCGGCCTGCTCGCGGCCGTGATGCCGGTCGTTTCGACGCCCGTCGCGGCTCCGGCACCGCCGTCTTTCCACTGGAAGTCGGTGGTCACGTCGTCCGAAGCCCGGCCGGGAGACAAGCTCCAGGACGCCCAGGTCTGGTTCGAGGGAGGCCGCATCCGGATCGAGGACCGCACCGCGGGGGCGGCCGCGACGAATTACCTCCTGACGCCGGAAGGCGTCGCCTATGCCTGGACGCCGGGCGGCACCTCCGGGATGAAGATGGCGGTTCCGATCGCGCGCCGAAGCGGACGCCCCCTGCACGAGTACGTCCGCAGGCTGGCGGAGATCCGATCCCGCGGAAAGCTCGTCTCGACCGAACGGATCGACGGGCACGACTGCGACGTCGTGCAGTTCGAGACCGCGGACCAGGAGAAGGGGACGTACTGGATGGCGCGGGACCTCCGCGATTTCCCGCTCCGGATCAGGATCGAGCGCCCCCAGATGCTCGTCCCTTATCGGGGCCGGGCGATCGGGACGGTGAAGCTCGAAATCCGCAACACGGACGTCCGGATACCGTCGGGGATCGATCGCGCGGGGCTCTCGCCCCCGACCGGCGTCCGGTTCGACGACGTCGGCGATCTCTTCGGGAACCGGGGGCGGACGACCCCCCGCCGGTCGGGGGGGCCCGACGTCAGATGAAGAGCGGCGCGAGCACGAGCGTGATCGTCGCGAGCAGCTTGATCAGCACGTGGAGGGACGGTCCGGCCGTGTCCTTGAACGGATCGCCCACGGTGTCGCCGACGACCGCGGCCTTGTGCGTGGGGGAGCCCTTGCCCCCGTAGGCACCCGTTTCGATGTACTTCTTCGCGTTGTCCCAGGCGCCGCCGCTGTTGTTCAGAAACGTCGCGACGACGATCCCGCCGATCGTGCCCACCATCAGGAGCGCGGCGACCGTCTCCGCTCCGACGCCGAAGGCGCGGAAGACAAGGCCGGTTAGAACCGGCGTTCCGACGGCGACGAGGCCCGGCGCGATCATCTGACGCAGCGCGCCGCGCGTCACGATGTCGACCGTTCGTCCGTAGTCCGGCTTCTCGGTGCCTTGCATGATCCCGGGCCTTTCCTGGAACTGCTGGCGGACGTCCCGGATCACGACGGAGGCCGCCTTGCCGACGGCCTTGATCGCGAGCCCCGAGAAGAAGAACACGAGCATCGCGCCGATGAGCCCGCCCAGGAAGACCTCGGGCTTGGCGAGGTTGACCGACTGGAGCTCGTGGCCGTAGTTCTTGAGCTCGTCGAGATAGGCCGAGAAGAGGAGGAAGGCGGCGAGTGCCGCGGATCCGATCGCATACCCCTTCGTCAGCGCCTTCGTCGTATTGCCGACCGCATCGAGCCGGTCGGTCTTCTTGCGGATTGCTTCGGGCTGCTTGGACATCTCGACGATGCCGCCGGCGTTGTCGGTGATGGGCCCGAAGGTATCCATGGCCAGGATGTAGGCGGCCGTTCCGAGCATGCCCATCGTCGCGACGGCCGTGCCGAAGAGCCCGCCGCCCGGCAGGGCCGCGGCTCCGATCTTGTAGGAGGCGAGAATCGCGATCGAGATCGCGAGCACCGGGAGGAGCGTGCACTCGAAGCCGACCGCGATCCCGGTGATGATGTTCGTCGCCGGCCCCGTCTGAGAGGCCTCGGCGATCTCGCGGACCGGGCGGTACTTGTACTCCGTGTAGTAC
>JBKPSZ010000123.1:0-4612 GCA_046735265.1 Acidobacteriota bacterium
GAGCGCCAGAGCTGACGGTCGGCGAAGGGGTCGGCCGCGGGCGACGTCATCCGAGAGCCGCGCGGATCCTCCCAGTCGATCCGCCGCCCGAACAGGCGGCCGACTTCGTCCAAGAAATCGCTCGCACCGGCGCGGTCGAGCTCGATCGGAAGATCCGGGATTTCTCCCACATAGCCGAGATCGGCCAGCGTCGACGGTCCGATCGTGAGCTGAAAGCGCCGGAACTCGATCTCGCCGCGGCTGGCCATCCGCATGGCCCCGAAGACCTGGTCCGCTTCGGCGTCGCTCTGAACGTCGCGGAAGAGCCGCGACGCCCAGCTCCACGGAAGCCAGCCATCGGCGTCGCCGCGGCGGAACTCGGTCTCGAAGGCCCCCGAACCGAAGCTCCAGAGGACCGTCCGTCCCGCTTCGAAATCGGGGCGGGCGCAGTAGTCGAGCGCCTCGATCGCCGCCTGTCGCGCCGGCATGTTGAAGACGGTCAGCCCGCCGTCGGTGAACCGCCCCTCCCATGGCCCGAAATACCAGGGCGCGGACAGCGCGCTCGCCGCGACGGCGTCCCGAACCTTCCACGTTGGTCCGAAATTCGGCTTGCCCGTCTTCAGAGGAAAGTTCGAGAGGAAGAGCTCCTCGTTCCGCACGAGATCGTGCGTCGTGAGCAGAATGCCCCGAGGCCCGCGCGGCCCGTCCGGCAGCGACGGGAGCGTCGCGTCGCCGAAGAACTCCGTAAGCTGTCTCTCCGCGAACTCCCGCGAGTACATGACCCGCGACACGAGCCGTCCGAAGCGGGAGCTCGCGAGGCTCCACTCGAAGACGCGCCCGGCGAGCTCCCGGTAGAGATCGAGGATCTCTCGCGCGGAGAGGTTCCGGAAAGCGAGGAGCGCCGCGATGATGGCGCCCGTGCTCGTTCCCGCGAAGAAGTCGAAGAAGTCGGCTACCCGTGTCTGGAAGCGCTCCTCGAAGGCCTCCAGCATTCGCAGCGTGAGGATCCCCCGAACGCCGCCGCCGTCTAGAGCGAGGATGTGGCGGCGCCTCTCCGCCGGCCCGTCCGCCATGGCGGGCAAGCTTACGCCCGGGGGGCGGGAACCCGGTGAGCTCGACCGGTGTCCCTTACACTGTTGCGGACGAAATCCGTGTCGCTCGACGACTCGCGGCTGTCCCCCACAACCCCGGAGGGCCCCTCCGACGAGGAGCTCGTGGCCCGGGCCCGCGGCGGCGAGGAGGCGGCCTTCGCGGAGCTCGTCCGCCGGCACACGCCGGCCGTCCACCGATGGATGGCACGCGCGGTCGGAGAGCAGGACGCGGATGATCTGACCCAGGAGGTCTTCTTGAAAGCCTTTCGCGGGCTCGCGCGGTTCCGGGGAGAAGCCCCGCCCCGCGCCTGGCTCGCCTCGATCGCGGACAACGCGGTCAAGAACCGGTACCGAGCTCTCGGGCGCTTCCGCCGGATCTTCTCGCCTTCCGATCCCGCCGAAGCGGAGGCTTCCGAAGCGGGATCGGGTCCGGAAGAGACCGCGAGCGCGGGCGAGTCGCGCCGATTCGTCGCCGAAGCCTTGAAGCGAATCCCGACGGAGTTCCGCATGCCCGTCATCCTCCGGGACCTGGAGGAATGGTCGTACGAGGAGATCTCGGTCTCTCTCGCCCTCCCAGTCGGCACGGTGAAGTCGCGGATCGCGCGGGGACGCGGACAGCTGCGGACGATCCTCCTTCCGATGCTCCAGCGTAAGGAGGGCGCGTGAGCCGCGCCGCGCATCCCGCCCGTTCGCTCGACTTCCTGTCGCGCCTCCACGACGGGGAGCTGACCCCATCGGAGCGCGCGCACTTCGAGTCGCACCGGTCGCACTGCGACGAGTGCCGGCGGGCGGCTGCGGACTTCGAAGCGACACTCGATTACTACCGCACGGCCGGCACAACCGCGCCCAAGCCGGATCTCGCGGCGCGCATTCTGCGCCGTCTCGAAACATCCAGCCCGCGCCGGCGCCCCTTCGGTGTCTTTTTCGGGATCGACCTGAAGTGGGCGGGTGCCTTCACGGCGGCGCTCATCGTGACCCTCCTCGGGTACTCGCTCGCCGATCGAGAGCGGGAGCGCAAGCAGATTCGCGTCACTTTCCCCGCCGCGCCGGCCTCGCCGAAGCTGGCCGCGGCGCCGCCGTCCGCCCCGACGGCTCCGGTCTCTCGCGAGCCCGCCTCCCGCGCCGACCGGAAACCGCCGGAGGCCAGGAAAGAGTCACTCCTGGCGAAGGACGAAGCCGCCCCCGCGCCAGAGCCGTTCGACGCCCAGCGCGCTCCCTTCCTTCAAGACGGGGTGTCGGCGGCGGCGCCACTCGTGGCCAAGGCACCCACGCCTTCGTCTTCGAACGTCGCGCAGGCGCCGGTCGCCGCTGCCCAGCGCGCCGCCAGGCCCGCTCCGAAGACGTCGTCGGCCGGCGGTGCGGACGGCGCGTCCGCGGACAAGACCCGTCGCGCGCACGCCGAAGCGGACCTCGAGACGGCCTCGTCTGCCGGAGTGGCGCCTTCGGCGGCTCCCGCCATCCGCCTGGTCGTCGCGGAGCTCGACGGCCACGGAGCGGCGCCGCAGGCCCTCAACGCCTCGGAGATCGACTTGAAACCCGAGGACCGCGGCCGCTATCTCGTCGTGGTCGGCTCCAACGGAATCCCGATCGAGATCCGCCGGGAGGAACCCGCGAGGGAACGGGATGCCGTCGTCTCGGTGGAACCCTCCGTCCTTGAGGTTCTCCGCAAGTTGCGGTTCCCGGCTGGTGACCGGCCCCGCCGCCTCCTCGTGACGGTCGAGTAGATCTCGCCCGACGGATCCGGGGGCCGGAGAGGCGGCGCCCTCCACGAAGCCGAGCCTCGGCCCGCCTCATCCGGCAATCGTCCAGAGGCGCCCGCGCCCCGCCCGGAGGGCCTCCCGATAGACGCGCGCCGCGGCGGCGACGTCCTCGAGCGCGACGCCGGTGCTGTCGAAGATCGTGATGGCCTCGGCCGATCCCCGCCCCGGTTTTCGGCCCGCCACGACCTCCGCGAGCTCGGCGTACGCGTCCGACGCCGACATCGCGCCCTCCGCGATCGCATGATGAAGCTCTCCGATCTCAGCGCACTGAGACAGCGAATCGACGACCACGCTTGCGTCGGCGAGGAGGCTCCCGTGCAGCTCGCGCTTCTCCGGGGCGTCGGCGCCGACGGCCGCCACGAAGGTGCCGGGCCGGACGTCCTCCCGACCGAGAAAGGCGCGGCGCGACGGCGTGCACGTCACGCAGACGTCGGCGTCCCGCGCGGCGTCGCGGGGACTCTCGACCGACCGGACCGGGATTCGAAGCTCGGACGAGAGCTCGGCGGCGAGACGGTCCGCAGCGCCCCGGTCCAGGTCGAACAGGAGCGCCCTCTCGATCGGAAGGACGGCGGCGATCGCGCGCAGCTGCACCGGACCCTGTGCTCCGCAACCGATGATCGAAGCGACGCGGGAGTCGGCGCGCGCGAGGCGCCTCGCCGCAACGGCCGTGGCCGCCGCCGTCCGGAGCTTCGTGATCTCGATCGAGTCCATCACGGCGAGCGGGCGGCCGCTCTCGGCGTCGTGGAGGACGACCAACCCCTGGATCGTGGGCAGCCCGTGTCGCTCGCGGTTGCCCGGAAAGTTCGCGTTGATCTTGACGGCGAAGTAGGGCCGCTCGAGATCGAGCCGCGCCGCCTTCATGTGGAACCCGCCGCGGCCCGAGGGGTACGCCAGGACGGCCGGCGACCCGGCCCGCCCCTCCCCCTGCCGGTGAAACGCCTCTTCGACGGCGTCGATGCACGCCTCGAGCGGGAGGAGCTCCGCGACTTCCGACCGGGTCAGAAGAAGCGCTCCGTCGGGTTTCACGCGGAACCCCCGCGGGTTTCGAGCAGACTCCCGATTGCCGCGACGGGAAGGGCTTCGACGGGCTCGCGACCCCGCCGGAAGATTCGAGCGCCGGCGACTCCTTTCAGGACGACCGAACTCTTTTCGAGCATCAGCATCGCCCCCTCTCGCAGGCCGACGACCGGTGTCTCGCTCTCCTCGTGGAACTGGTGGATTCGTTCCTCCTGCGTCTCGCCCATGTGCGTCGAGCTCGGATCGGGATCGAGGTAGTGCGGGCTGATCTGGAAGTCGGTCAGCCCGAGCGCGCGGAATGACGGCGGCTCGACGATCGGCATGTCCTTCGTCGTCCCGATCGTCGGGCAGGCGACGATCGAACCGGCACTCGATCCGACGTACGGAGTCCCCGCGGACACCCGCTGCCGGATGGGAGCGAGCAGAGCGAGTCGGTGGAGCGCGTCGACGAGGCGAAAGGTGTTGCCTCCCCCGACAAAATAGGCCTCGGCGCGGCCGGCCGCCGCGACCGAGTCGTCGAACTCGTCCGCCGAAGCGAGGTCGAAACCCATCGCCGCAAATCGGTCCCGGGCCTGTCGCGCGTAGGCGGCCCGGTCGTGCAACGCGTAGGGGAGGAAGAAGACCCGGCGAACGCCTCCGAGGAATTTCGGGATTTCCTCGGCGGCGTGGTCGAGGTATCCCCCGCCGTGGAGCGTCGAGTTGCTGATCAGGAGAAGGCGCTTCGGACTCACGACGCTCGCACACTCAGTCGGTCGGTGGCCACAG
>JBKPSZ010000124.1:0-16639 GCA_046735265.1 Acidobacteriota bacterium
GTAGCAAAGAGTGTACCGACCCGTGCCACTCCGCCGAAACTGGTCCCGTGGGAAGGCGACGGCGACCGAAGTTCGGTGTCCCGACAAATCGAAGGCGAAGCGAAGCGAGGCACGAGACTGTGCATTGAGATGCGGCTGCCGTCGTTGTTGCGATCGCTCGACTTCGACGAACCGCGCGATGAATCCGAGCCGGGGAGCACGAGTGCGCGCTCTCTGATGAGTCCGATCGAGATGTGGTATAAATGTATGCAATCTCAGCGTTTTTCTCTGCGGCGGTCGTCTCAATCGTCTCCCTGCCGGGAGGTCTAAGGAGGCATATGACTGTCAGGCGGATTCTTGCCGCGGGTTTTGTTCTTTGCGCTGCGGGCTCGGTTGCGAAAGCCACCGACGTGACCAGTGCCCTCACCTTCGTCGGAATCGCTCCCTGCCGGATCATCGACACGCGCGTCAGTTCGGGATTCAGCGACCAGTACGGCCCGCCGGCCATGGTGGCGGGCGCAGTCCGGACGTTCACGATCACTGGGGCGACGACCGGAACGCCCTCCCAGTGCGGGATCCCCGACAACGCGCTCGCGATCTCGGCGAACTTCACGGCGACCGGCATCACCGGCGCCGGCGACTTCCGCGCTTTTCCGGCCGGAGGCTCCCTTCCAACGACATCGATCCTGAACTACAAGCTCGAGACCCTCGCCAATGCGGTGATCGTACCCATGGGCGACGCCGGCTCGGGCCATAAGGGAATCTCCGTGCGATGCGACGTCAAGTCCGCGGACATGGTCGTGGACGTCAACGGGTACTATGTGCCGCGTCCGGTCACGATCACTTTGACCGATGACCAGGGATCGACGAACTCCACCACTCCGGTCGTGATCTCGTCGATTTACTCCGCGGACTTTCGGAGCCAGGGGCACGTGGAGGCGAGGATCGTCGCCCGGTTCAACAACAACAGCCAGACTCCAGCGTGCTCCGGCGGCGGGACTGGCACGATTCAGCTCGTGCAGGGCGCCACAGTTCTTGCTTCGGTCAGCCGAACCTGTGGTACCCGCGCGTGGCTCGAATACTCCGCGCCGTTCACCCTTCCGGGGGGACCGGCTGGCCTGGATCTCAAGGCTTTCAATGACATCGGAGGAACGATGACCTGGCGCTCGGTCGAGCTCGAGCTGACGAAGTAGACAGAGTCGTCTCCTTGCCAAGCGGGGAGGATAGGGTTTCAAGCCCTATCCTCCTTGTCATTTGGGCGCCTTCCGCTCGAGCTGTTGAGCGTGGATGCGCTCGCGCTGCGCGTCGGACCCTCGCCCGAGCTGCTCGTAGTCGTCCGCCAGGAAGTTTCGGGCCTCGCTCGACTCGGGCTCGAGCTCGACGGCGCGTTTCAAGAGCGGGAGCGCCGCCTCCGGCTTCCCCTGAATCGTCCGGATTCGTCCCAGCAGCAGGTTCGCTCGGAAGTGATTCGGGTCGAGCTTCAACGCCGCTTCGAGCTGGTCGGCCGCCTGTGGGATCCGATCGGTCCGTGCCTGGACGGCGGCGAGGGAAAACCGCGCGTCCACCCAGTTGGGCATGCTGGAAACGACGATCTCGAATCGTTCCGCCGCCGGCCGGAGCTGGCCGGTCTGAAAGAGCGCCAGGCCGAGCTCGTACTGCGCGATGAGCGACTCCGGATCGAGGGCGACGGCATTCTGGAGGGCGGTGACGGCCGGCCCGTATCACCCCAGCCGCGAGAGCGCGATCCCCTGTTCGAGCTGCGCGAGAGGAATCTGGGGATCGCTCGCGGTGACGGGCTCGAGGAGCGAGAGCGCCTTCGCGGTCTCGCCCCCCTCCAGAGCGGTCATTGCCGCGTGCACGGCGTTGGCGACCGCGATCTTGTCCTTGGGATCGGCTCCGGTCGCCGGCGCGCTCTTTCCCCCGACGTAGCCGAGCGACATCAGCTGCGAAACGGAGGAGGCGGGTTTCGACGGTCCGCCGGCGGGAGCGACCTGCGTCGTGCGCTTAACGAACGCCTCTTCCTGCAGCGCGACCCGGCGGAGATCGTCGCGTCGCGTCGCCGAGACGTCGCGTCGCGCGCCGGGGTCCGAGGCCGTGTCGTACATCTCGGGGCGGGGCGCGCGCACGAACAAGAGTTCCTCCGTCCGCCAGGAGCGCAGGGCGCTCCATCCGAACGCGCGACGCGGGTAGGTCGTCTCGGCGAAAGAGACTCGGTCGCGGAGAGAGCCGCTCTCGAGCGGTCCCAGCAACGATTCCCCCTGCATCCCGCTCGGGCGCCCGAGACCCGCGGCAGCGAGAAGCGTCGGCGCCACGTCCACCAGACCGACGCGGCCCTTCTCGACTCGTCCCGCGAAACGCCCCTCCGGGAACTTCATGATGAGAGGCACGTGAATCGTCGCGTCGTACAGAAAGACGCCGTGCGTGTCCTCCCCGTGATCTCCGAGGCCTTCGCCGTGATCGGCCGCGATCACGACCATGGCGGTCTCGAGCAACCCCTTGGCCTCGAGTGTGTCGAGCAGCCTCCCCACCGCCTGATCCACGTAGGCGATCTCGCCGTCGTACGGGGCGGAGCGGTATCGCGCGGCGAAGTCACGGGGTGGGTCGTATGGAGCGTGGGCGTCGAAGAGGTGAACCCAGAGAAAGAGGGGGGACCCGCTCCGGCGCTCGAGCCAGGTTCGGGCGCGGTCGACAACCTCACCGCCCCGCCGTTCGAGGGAGCGGTATCGGTCCTCGGATCCGGCGCGGGCATGGAAGCCGGCGTCGTAGGTTTCGAAGCCGCGGTCGAACCCGACGGCCGGTCCGCCGTGCGGTTCCAGGATCAGGGACCCGACGAACGCGGCGGTGTCGTAGCCCTCGTTCCGAAGGAGATCCGGCAGGTAGGGGACGGCCGCCGGCAGGGGCACGCCGAAGTCGTCGACGCCGTGGAACTGGGGATAGGTTCCGGTCAGGAGCGTCGCGTGCGAGACCGTCGTCATCGGGGCCTGCGCATACGCTCGCGAGAACACCACGCCGCGTTTCGCCAGCGCGTCCAAGCGCGGCGTGAGGCCGAGGCGGGAGCCGAGAAATCCCATCCGGTCCGCGCGAACCGTGTCGAGCGTCACGAGGATGATGCTCGGACGGCCCCGCGCGGGGTTTGACGGCGAGGCGGACGCCGACCCGTCCGAAAACCGCGCGGCGGTCAGGACGAAGACGGAAACAAAAGAGGCCGCCAGGGCAATGACGGCTCGGCGAACCCGCGCTGAAAAAAGTCGGGTTCGCATGCGAGAGGAAGGGTGGAGCACACGGTGGGAGTTCATCCTGGGAACACGGAAGCGCATGCCCGGACAAGTGTACGCGCTCGCCGTCGAACGCCCGGCGGCATCCGGCGAGCCGGACCTACGGTCGCTGGTGCATCCGTTCGGGCGGGAGACCGTTGACGGGAAGCCAGAGCCTCTTCATGGTTCGTCCTCTCTGTTTCCGACGATCGCAAGCGCGGCAGAGCTCCGCCGAGAAACAACGGGCGACGGGTCCCCGGGAGTGCTCCTGAGACGGCGACGGGAGCGGCGCGACACCACCCGAGGGAAGGGGCCTGAAGTTCGGTCCTCTTGGAATTCCGGATGCCCCGGGGCTCACGAGGCGCCCCGAGAGCCTGAGGACGTGACTACTCGGCCCGGGCCCCTTCCCGCGCGACGAGCTCCACGTCGGCGTCCACCATCATCTTGACGAGGTCCGGGAAGCTGACGGTCGGCGTCCAGCCGAGCTCCTCGCGTGCCCGGCGCGGGTCGGAGATCAAGAGATCCACCTCGGCGGGGCGCACGAACTTCGGATCGATGACCACGTACTTCTGCCAGTCGAGGCCGAGATGCGAAAAGGCGTGCTCGACGAACTCGCGCACGGTGTGGGTCTCCCCCGTGCCGATCACGTAGTCGCGCGGCTCGGGCTGCTGGAGCATCAGATGCATGGCTTTCACGAAATCGCCGGTGAACCCCCAGTCCCGCTGTGCTTCGAGGTTGCCCAACCGCAGCTCCTTCTGGAGTCCCGCCGCGGCCTTCGCGGCCGCGAGCGTGATCTTGCGCGTCACGAACTCGTGGCCGCGCCGCGGAGACTCGTGGTTGAAGAGGATGCCGGAGACGGCGAAGATCCCGTAGCTCTCGCGGAAGTTCAACGTCATCCAGTGGCCGTAGAGCTTCGCGACTCCGTACGGGCTGCGCGGATGGAACTTCGTGTCCTCGTTCTGCGGGACCGCCTCGACTTTCCCGAACATCTCGGAGGAGGAGGCCTGATAGAAGCGGATCTTCGGGTTCACGACGCGGATCGCCTCGAGGATGCGAGTGACGCCGAGCGCCGTGAATTCTCCGGTCAGGACCGGCTGCGAGAAGGAGGCGGGCACGAAGGACTGGGCCGCGAGGTTGTAGATTTCGTCGGGCTTCGACTCGATGATGGCGTTGATGAGCGAGTTCTGGTCGAGGAGATCGCCCGCGAGCAGCTCCACCTGATCGCGCAGATGGATGATGCGGTCGAGGTTGCGCACGCTCGTCCGTCGAACGAGGCCGTAGACCTTGTAGCCGAGCGAGAGCAGGTGCTCGGCGAGATACGAGCCGTCCTGCCCGCTGATTCCGGTGACGAGAGCGCTTTTCATCGGACCGCTCCGGCGCGGTCGTTCTTGTACACGCGCCCCTCCTTCATCACGAAGAGGACCTTCTCGGTCACGTGGATGTCCGACAGAGGATTGCCCGGGACCGCGACCACGTCGGCGGATTTGCCCGCCTCGAGGGACCCGATCTCGGAGCCCAGCCCGAGCAGATCCGCGGCCGCGGGACCCGCCGACCGGAGCGCGGCCGCGGGAGACATGCCGAGGCCGACCATCAAGCCGAATTCCTGCGCGTTGATCCCGTGCGGCGACACGGCCGAATCGGTTCCGAAGGCGATCTTGACTCCGAGTTTGAGCGCGCGGCGGAACATGTCGGATCGGGCGTCGAGCGCCGCCTTCGCCTTGACGGCGATCTCGGGGGGGAACTTTTCGAGCTTCTTTCCCGTGTACTCCCCGGCGAGGAGCGTCGGGACGAGATACGTCCCTTTCGTCTTCATGAGCTGAAGCGTCTCGTCGGTCAGGAAGGATCCGTGCTCGATCGAGTCGATGCCCGCCTTGACGGCCGAGCGCGCCGCGAGATCGCCGTGCGAATGCGCGGCGGTCTTGCGCTTCAGCCGATGCGCCTCGTCGATGACGGCCGCCAGCTCCTCGTCGGTCATCTGCGGCGCCGCCACGTCGTCGGCGAGCGAGAGGACGCCGCCCGAAGCGCACATCTTGATGACGTCTGCGCCGTATTTGATTTGGAGCCGCACCGCCTGTCTTCCCTCGTCGGGTCCGTGGAGTTTCCCCTTCTCCGGACCCGGTTCCGGGCCGAACGTGTCCACGGGGAATCCCGTCACGTCGCAGTGGCCTCCGGTCGCTCCGAGAGCGTAGCGCGAGACGAGCATGCGCGGTCCCGGCACGAGCCCCCGGGCGATCCCGTTTCGCAAGCCGACGTCCTCGTCGCGCTCCGCCCCGACGTTGCGGATGGTGGTGAACCCCGCTTCGAGCAGGCGCCTGGCGTACATCGCGCCGTAAAGGGTCTGTTCCGGAGCCGTGCGGCGGAGGCCCTGATAGAAGTCGGCGAGCCAGTTGTCCGAGGCCTCCTCGGTGACGTGCGTGTGCGAGTCGATGAATCCCGGAAGGAGCGTCGCGTCTCCCAGGTCCACGACCGTGGCTCCGGCGGGCAGCGCCGCTCCGGCGCCGACCGCCTTGATCCGGGTCCCCTCGATCACGAGGATCCCGTTCTCGAGCACCCGTTCGGACGTGCCGTCGAAGATCCGGGTCGCCTTCACGACCGTGACGGACGGCGGCGTCGGCTTCGGCGGCGGCGCCGCCGTCTGGGCCGCCAGAGCGCCGGCCGCGCACGCGAGCGGCACGGCCAGGGCGAGGGATCTCTTCATCGAAAGCATCCTCCTTCGGGTCTTCATCGAATTTCGACCGAGGCCTTCCTCCCGCCGCGACGCGCGGCGAAGATCGCCGCGCCGACGGCGAGCGCGATCGCTCCGGCGACGAGGTTCTTGGCCGTCGCCGAGGAGAGGAACAGGAGACAGATGGCGAGCGCCGCGAGAGGGATGAGCGGCCCGCCCGGGAGCCGGATCGCGCGCTCGGTCGCCGGCATCTTGCGGCGCAGGACGGGAACCGACGCCGCGGTCCCGATGTAGGAGGCGAGCCGGGCGATGACGGAGAGCTCCGCCAGCTGTTCCGCCGTGCCGGTCAGCATGAGCGCCGCGGCGATTCCCGACTGCGTCAGGATCGCGACGTAGGGCGTGCGGTACTTCGGATGGATCCGGGCGAAGACCGACGGCAGCGCGCCGCTCTCGGCGAGCGCGTACAGGTAGCGGGGTCCGGAGAGGATCGTGTTGTTGTTGGTCCCCAGAACCGAGAGCGCCGCCCCGAGCGTCAGCAGGAAGCCGCCGATCGGCCCCATCATCTGCCGGGCGCCGTCGGCGAGCGGCGTCGGCGATTCGCCGAGGTGCTCGATCGTCCCGATCGCCACGAGCTGGACCGTCGTGTAGATCACGGTCACCATCAGGATCATCACGATCAGCGCGAAGGGAACGTCGCGCCGCGGGTTTCGGAATTCCGCGGCCGGCGCCGCCGTGTTCTCGAAACCGGCGTAGGCGAAGAGCACGAGGAGGGCCGCCTTGAAGAAGTTCTCGCGCGCCGGCGCCGGCACCGGAAAGAGGCGGCCCCAATCGACGAAGAAGATCCCGACGGCGACGAACAGTACCAGCGGAAGGATCTTTCCCCACGTCAGCACGACCGCGGCGCGGGCTCCCGACTTGACCCCCCGGACGTTGATCCAGGTCAGGAAGGCGAGTCCGGCGAAGATCGTCAACCATTTGCCCGCGCCGCCCCTCGCGCCCTCCCACAGGAAGCCGACGGCGCGGGCGAAGAAGACGGAGAGCCCCGCGACCGAAGCGATGCGCGCGATCCAGGTCATCCAGCCGACCTCGAATCCGGCGAGATCGCCGAACGCCGCGCGCGTGTAGATGTAGGAACCGCCCGCCTTGTCGAAGAGGCTTCCGGCCTCGGCGAAGCACAGCACGATCAGCAGCACCGCTCCGCCCGCGGCGAGAATCGCCCAGACGCTCGCGGGCCCGAGGAGGGCGGCCGCCGCCACCGGCAGGATCAGATAGACGCCGCTTCCGATCACGTCGTTGACCGAGAGCGCGACGATCTCCCAGCGGGAGACGACGCGGAGGAGGCCGCCGTCGGAGGTCGGGCTGGAGCTCAAGTCGGGGGATTCTACTGGACGACTCTCTCACCCCGGCAGGAAAAAGAAGGCCACGGCGGCGATGAGATAGAGCGCGAGCAGCTGCACCCCTTCGAGCCAGTTCGTCTCGCCGTCCAGGCAGACGTACGCGAAGATCGCGGAAGACGAGAGGAGGACCACGAGCTCGATCGGCGCGAAGGCGAGCGTCATCGGGTGAAAGAGGAGGCTGACGAGCACGAGGAGGGGCGCAACGAAGACGGCGATCTGCGTCGAAGAATTGGCCGCGATCGAGAGGGACAGCTCCATCTTGTTTCGCGAGGCGAACTCGATCGCGCTGTAGTGCTCGGCGACGTTTCCGACGATCGGCACCAGGACGAGCCCGAGAAAGAACTGCGAGAGCCCGAGCGACTTCGAGACCGGTCCGATCGCGTGTACGAGGAGCTCGCTCGCCACCGCCGTGCCGACGACCGCCGCACCGAGGACGCCGATCGATTTCCCGAGGCTCCAGACGCCGGGACCGTGGCCCCGGGCCTCCTCCTTCGGAGCCCGGGCCGCTGCCGCCTTCGCGTCGCGGGAAAAGTAGGAGTAGTGGATGTAGGCCGCGTACGTCGCGAGGAGCAGGATCGCGACGCCGACCGACACCTCTTCGCGCACGAAGGCGCTCTTCACGATGTTCCCGAAGACGGCAGGCAGGGCCATGGCCGACACCGCGAGGATCATCATCGCCGCGTGGCGCCCGACGGCCTGCGCTTCGAACCTCTGCGGGCCGTGGCGGAGGCCGCCGAAAAGCGCCGAGCAGCCTACGATCAGGAGCGTGTTGCCGATGATCGATCCGGTCAGCGACGCCTTGACGAGATCGACGAGCCCGGCTCGCAGCGCGAACACCGTGATGATGAGCTCGGCGGCATTGCCGAACGTCGCGTTCAAGAGGCCTCCGAGGCCGGCGCCGAGGCGCGCCGCCACGTGCTCCGTTCCGATCCCGATCCATCGCGCGAGCGGCAGGAGCGAAATCGACGCGAGCGCGAGCGTGAGCCACTCCGGACCGTCGGCGAGCCGCGACGCCGCCGCCCCGGGCAGCCCGAGGAGGAGCGCGTTCCACACGTGCCGCACGCCGGCATCTTAGCGGCTCCCGTCGCGAAGGCCGCGGAGCGCTCTCGGGCTGCTAGACTGCGCCGCCCATGCTGCGCGCCGGAATCGTCGGACTGCCCAACGTCGGCAAATCCACGCTCTTCAACGCCCTCACCCGGACCCGAAAAGCGGAAGCGGCCAACTACCCCTTCTGCACAATCGAGCCGAACGTCGGGGTGGTCACGGTCCCCGACGCACGCCTCCCGCCGCTCGCCGAAATCGTCAAGACGCGGACGATCGTCCCGGCGGCCGTCGAGTTCGTCGACATCGCGGGACTCGTGCGCGGCGCCTCGAAGGGAGAGGGGCTCGGCAACAAGTTCCTGCAGCACATTCGCGAAGTGGACGCGATCGTGGAGGTCGTGCGGTGCTTCGAAGACAAGGACATCGTTCACGTCGCGGGCGCACTCGATCCCCTCTCCGACATCGAAACGATCAAGCTCGAGCTCGTGCTCGCCGACCTGGAGACGGTCGGGCGCGCGCGGGAGCGCGCCGAGAAGGGGGCGCGCGGCGGCGACAAGGAGGCCCGCGCGACGCTCGCCGTCGCCGAAAAGCTCGCGGCGCACTTGGACGCCGGGCGGCGGGCCCTGACACTGGAGCTCTCCGACGACGAGCGGGCGATCGCGCGCCGCTTCTTCCTGCTGACGTCCAAGCCGATTCTCTTCGCGGTGAACGTCGCCGAGACCGATCTCGCTCACGCCGACGCCTCCCCCTGTGTGGCGGCCGTGCGGGAGTACGCCCGCACGCATCTCGGCACCGAGGCGGTCGCCGTTTCCGCGCAGATCGAATCGGAGCTCGCCGAGCTGCCCGAGGCCGAGGCGCGGGAATACCTCTCGCACCTCGGCGTCGCGGAGTCGGGGGTCGGGTCGCTCATCCGCGCGGCCTACCACCTCCTCGGATTGCGCACGTTCTTCACGGCCAGCGAGAAGGAGGCGCGCGCCTGGACGTTTCACGCGGGGGACCGGGCGCCCGAGGCGGCCGGCGTCATTCACTCCGACTTCGAGCGCGGATTCATCAAAGCCGAGACGGTTTCCTACGACGACCTGCTCGCCTCCGGGTCGATGGCGGCGGCGCGCGAGAAAGGGCTCGTGCGGCAGGAGGGAAAGGACTACCCCGTCGCAGACGGAGACGTGATCCTGTTCAAGTTCAACGTTTAGCGGCTCGCAGGCGGGTCCGCTCGACTATATCAATCTTGATATAGATGGCCAGGAGCGGACCGCGGCCCAATAGGCGCCGACGGCGGCGATCGCGAGCGAGAGCGGCACCACGACCCTCTGGCGGTACCAGGGGCGTCTTCCCCACGGAGCGCGAAGGAAGAGGAAGGCCCCGAGGATCACCGTCAACTGGCCCGCTTCGACGCCCAGGTTGAAAGAGACGAGCGCCGGCAGGAACTGGGACCGCGGCAGGCCGAGCTGCGAGAGAACCCCCGCGAATCCCATCCCGTGGATCAGTCCGAAAGCGAACACGAGGGCGAGCCGCCCGGGCGTCAGCTCCGAGGTCCGCAGGTTTTCGATCGCCACGTACACGATCGAAAGGGCGATGAGCGGCTCGACGACCGCGGAAGGCAGCGAAACGATCCCGTAGATCGTGAGTCCGAGCGTCAACGTGTGCGCCAGCGTGAAGGCCGTCACCTGCAGGAGGATCGGCTTCCAGCGCTGGGAGAGGAGAAACACCCCGAGCACGAACAGAATGTGATCCACCCCCTTCGGCAGGATGTGCGTGAAGCCGAGCGTCAAATACTGCCGGACGACGTCGAGGGTGGTCGGCGGGACGATCTCGCGCCGGAGCTCGAACGGACGGCTCCGCTGACCTCCCTCGACCCACTGCCGCTCCGCCTCGGCCACCCCTTCCGTCCGGAGCGTCAGCAGGTAGGAGCCGAGCGGCAACGTGTTCGACCACGTGAAGTCGCGCGCGCCGCCGGGAATCGGGCCGGTCAAGACGAGCGTCGGCTCGGCGCCGTCCGGGTCCGGGTTCTCCCACTCCGCTCGCGGCGCGACGCGCTTGCCGTCGAACCGCGCCTCCGAATGCGCGAGCACCTTCGCGAGGATCCGACCGACCGGCGTCGACTCGAGCTCCGGGGAAAGATCTCGGATCCGTCCGGCCACGGCCGGCGCCGCCACCGCGATACCGGGAGGGAGATGCTCGCGGTCGACGATCACCTCGATACGGTACGTCCCGTCCTTCCGGAAGGTAGCGAAGGTGCGGATCGTGCCGAGCTCGTGCGCGGCGGCGATCGATGCGAGCGCCGCGAAAAGCAGGGCGATCGCGGCGGCCCGTTTACAATTCGTTGAAACCTCGTGCTGTCTTCGACCGACAGGAGCGCGACCGGGAGCGGCGGGAGCCAGACGGCGCGTGGGCTCGATGTCCTCGCGCTCGTCCTGCTCGCGATTCACGTCGTTCTCGCGTTGCGGCTGCGCGTCGTCGCCTGGCCCGAGGTCACCACACCCGGCTATCTCTGGTCGCGCGGCCTCGAGATGTACCGGGACATCAAGCGCGAGCACACGCCCGGCGCGACCGGGCTCCTCGCCCTGGCGTTTCTCCTTTTCGGCGTCCGCGCCGCGACGCTGAAAGCCTTCGCGCTCGCCGGTCCGCTCGTCGCGCACGTCGCCATTCTCCGGGAGACGCGTCGGTTTTCGCCGCTCGTCCGCGCGCTCGCCTCCTCCTTCTTTCTCGCGCTCTTCTACGCCGCGGACGGCAACGCCGTGTGGCCCACGGTTCTGATGTCGTCGCTCACGATTCCGATCGCGTCGGCCCTCTCGCGGCGGCGGATCGTCCGCGCCGGACTCCTTCTCGGCATCGCGATCCTGCTCAAGCAGACCGCCGCGTACGCGCTCGCCCTCGCGGCAATCGCGCTCGTCTTTCGGCGCCGGCCGCGCGACGCCGGCCGGCTCTTTCTCGCGGGGTCGCTCCCCTATCTGGCCACCCTCGCGGTTTTCGCCGCGGCCGGCGCCGGCGCCGACATGCTTCGGTGGACTCTCGTCGTCCCGTTCACCGTGGACGTGCCCATGGGGCGCGTCGCTCCATCTCTCGGAGCGCTCGCTGCGGTCGTCCTGCCTTTCCTGCCTCTCGGGGTCGAAGCCGCGCGCGAGCGACCCGGGGAATGGGAGGTCTCCTCCCGCGATCTCCTCCTCGTCTCCGCCGGGCTCACGCTGATCTGCTTCCCGCGATTCGACATGATGCAGACCGTGGCCGGCCTGCCCGCCCTCGCCGTCGGCGCGGCGCGCCTCATGAGCCGCTCCCCGCGGCGCCTCGCCGTCTGGGCCCGGGCCTTCGTCGCGACCATGCTCCTGTCGCGCGCCGCCGTCCTGGCGGTCGGAGGATCCTTCGACGGGCGGGTGCTGTTCTGGAACGAGGAGCCGGCGTTCAACGCGCTCGTCGATCGCCTCCGGGCGATGCCGAACGGCCCGGTTCACTCGAAGCTCTGGGGCAACGTCCTCGCCCGCGCCGACCGCCTGCCGCCCGGCCGGCTGTGGGTCCATCCCTGGTTCGAGTGGTTCTTCCCGGTGGACCGCGTGGGAGAGCGCATCGCGGAAGCGGCGGCGCGGCCGGGAACGATCGTCGTGAGCTATCGCGGAGGCGAACCCGGAGGCCTGCCGGTCGGCCCCTACGAGATCCGGGTCGTCGGCCGACCGGGCCCGAACGCCCCCTAGAACGCCCACGCCAGCGAAACGCGCGCCGAGCGCGGGGCGGTCGGGTGGAAGTGGACGTCGTCGACGCCCGAAGCGGGCTCGCCGGCAAGCCTCGAAGCGTAGAAGTCGTCGATGTCGGAGACTCTCGCGTCGAACAGATTGAAGATCTCGACGCGAGCGCGCAGCCCTCGGACGATCTCGTAGCCCACGAGCGCGTTCACGGTCGTCGACGCCTTCGAGCGCACGGAATCGTCCTCGATCAAGGCGCGGGCGCCTCCTCCGAGAGGAGAGGCGCCGACACGAGGAACAGACCGAAGAAAAGGATGGAAACCGCCGAACGCATGCCGACTCCTCCCTCGCGAAGACCGACGTCCTCGATACGAGACGGCCGGGTCGGCGGATCTGTGGGGGAACCTAGACGCTTCCGCGGCCGGCCGCGGGGCCGGCCGCCGCGGACCCGATGGCGCGGAGCCGCTCGATTTCCGACGACATCCGTCCTCGCCAAATGAGGCCGTACATTCGGAAGTCGCCCTGGAGCGACCAGATCGGATATCGGAACGTCGCCGGCCGGTTTCTTTCGACAGCGAAGTGGCCGGCCCAGGCGAGCCCGTACGAGACGAGGAGGGCCGCGAGGAGGAGGACGGGCTTGCCTCCCCAGAGCGCGCCGGCGACGAGCAGGAGCCCGGCCGTCGTGCCTGCGAAGTGCAGCGCCCGCGTCGCGGCGCGCCCGTGCTCGGCGACATAGAAGGGCCAGAACTCTTCGAAGGACCCAAAACGCCGTGTCTCCGGCGACGCCGCGCGGCTCATCGGCCGGTTTCGGAGGCGGCCCCGCCCGCGGGTGCGGAGCTCGGGACGCGCTCGGAGATGCGCAAACCGATCTCTCCGACCGAAGAGCGGCGTGTTCGCTTCTCGCGGATCGTGACCGCGAATCGGTAGAGCCCCGGCGGACGCTCCCCCGGCGCGAACTCGAGAAGCACTTTCCAGAGCCCGGTCGGATCGGGCGACGTCCGGCCCACGACGGAGATGCGCGCCGGCGACCAGTCCGGCCGGCCGTCCTCGCGCAACCGCCCTTCGATCTCGAGGTCCGGAGCCTCGACCTCGCCGGGTGCGGTTCGCAGGACGAGACAGAGCCGCGCCGCGCCTCCTGCCGGAAGCGACGGCTCCGCCTGAGGGACGAAGGCGCTTCCGGCGAGCTCCAGGGGCTCGGGCGCCGAGGCTCCGGCGGAATCGCGGTCGCGCAGCCTCACGCCTCCCTCGGCCGCGATGAAGAGAGGAGGCGCCGACAGGAGATCCTCGCCTGCCCCGGATCCGGGGACCTCGAGCGAGGCCGCCCGGAAACCGGCACGGCCGGCGTCTTCGTCCCGGACGAGGGCTCGGATCCGGTAACGCCCCTCCGGGAGCCTCAGGACCGCGTCGTACCGGAGCGGCCCTTTCTCGAGGCGCGGCGCTTCCCGCGCGAGATCGAGAGAGAAGGAGCGGGTCCGGTAGTCGCGCACCTCTCCCCGCTCCGTCACGGCGTAGAGATAGAGGCCGAGGCGGAGCTTCGCTCCGTTTCGCGCGGCGAGCAGCCGCTCGCCGGAGACTTCGACGACGACCGGGACCCGGAAGCCTTCCCCGGAGGGGAGCGACCACGCGAGCAGGCGCACCGGAAAGTCCTCCGCGGGGCGCTCCTGCGCGATGGCGTCCGCCGCCGAGAGCGCCCGTTCGAGCGGCGAGCGCTTCGAGAATCCGCGTCGCTCGTAGTAGCCGGCTCGCGCGGAAACGCGCGCCCCGGCGTGGTGGACGCGGACCTTCAAGCGGTGGTAAGCGCTCTCCCCGATCGAACGGCTCGGCCGGAAGAAGAGAACGTAGGTCAGGCTCGTGCGCTCGCGGACTCGCTCGAGCGCTTGTCCGAGGTCGTTCTCGCCGTGGACCGATTCACCCTGGGTCGCCTGCGCGATGGCGTCGAGCGCCTCCCGGCGGTAGCGCGACGCCGCGACGCCTTCCTTCTCGCGCACCCGCAGGCCGCCAATGTCGATCGGATAGATCGCGGAGTCCGAGCGGCGAAAGAGGGCCATGGTCCGTTCGAAGACGTCCTGAAAGCGCCGGTTCCCGAAACGGCGCTCGACGTTGACGTTCCAGAGCTCGCCGCGGGCGATGGCGTCGTTCTCGACGAGCATCCTCTCCGACTCCTTGTCGGTCTCGCCGACGAGGTATCGCCCGTCGAATCCCTCGGAGAAGAAGAGGATGGTCTTGCGCCCCGCGACGGCGTCGAGCGCCTCGCCCAGGACCGACATCGAAGAGATCATCCGGCCCACCTGGTCCGCGGCGTACTCGTCGATCCCTTTCTGCTGGAGGACGATCGAAGGCTGGATGAGGTCGGCTCCCGCCGTCGGAGCGGGGACGCCGCTCGTTCCATTGTCGACCGGTGGCCGGAGCGTGAAGGACAGCGGATCGTCGGGCACGGGGAAGCTCGAAGGAAGGCCCACGGATTCGATCGCCCGCGCGATCAACGGCCGATCGGCAGAGAAAGTCACGTGCAGCGCGAGCCCCCTCTCGATCGAAATGCTCGCGACCGCGCCCAGATCCTCGGGCGCGAGGGCCTCGCGAACGAAGCGCGCCGCGTCCGCGCGCGCTCGCTCGAGGGAGCCGGTCGAACAATGCGAGAGATCGAAGAGAAAGAGGAGATGCCGGCGGCCGGCCGCGGGTAGCCGCCAGGCTCCCTCCTCCCCCGATTCGCGGAAGCGGCCGAGGTCGGTCACGTCCAGCGCTTCGATCGCCTGACGCGCGCCTTCGTCGAAGAGCTCGAAGTCGGAAGACGCGAGGCCCCGGATCGCCGCGCCGTCGCGGCTCGTGACGACGACGGGAACTTCGATCAGCGTGACGTCGCTTCGCTCCGCGAAGGTTCGGGGGAGCTCCGGCGCCGCCGCGGACAGCAGAAGCAGCGCCGCGAGCGGCGCCGCGGAGACCCGGGAGGCGCGAACCGCTGTGGACATCGAAGTCTCCGGCCGCGTCCCCACCGTATCACGCGCCCGGTCGGGCGGCGCCGCCGGCCGTTCGATCGGCGGCCGGCTCAAGCAGTCGCGCGCCTCGGCGTTCCATCTCGCGCGCCGCCGCGGCGTCCCCCAGGACCCGCAGGATCTCGGCCGCGGCGCGGTAGCTGCGGGCCGAAGGGATCGCTCGAACCATCGCCGCGATCGTGTCGTGTGCGCCCGCCGAATCCCCCCGGCTCGCCTGCAGCAGGGCGAGCCCGGACCAGGGAGGGATGCTGTCCGGAAAAATCGAAAGCTCCTTCCGGAACTCGGCCTCGGCCTCGGCGTTCCGTCCCATGCGCGCGAGGATGTCGCCGCGGAAGAAGTGGAGGCTCGACATCTCGCCCCGCCCGGAGCGGGCGAGCTCTTCCGCGACCTGATCGAGCATCGCGAGCGCGCCGTTCAAGTCCCCGCGCGCGCGGAGCACCTGCGAGAGGATCAGGCGCGGAAGCTTTCGCCCCTGGTGCCCTTCGAGCGCGAGCTTCGCCTCGCGTTCGGCGCCGTCCCAGTCGCGGCGCGCCATCGCGATGCGCGCCAGCACCTCGTGCGCCTCCGGAGGCGCGTTGGCGGCGAGCGCCCGCTCCGCGTAGAGGCGCGCCTTTTCGTCGTCGCCCGCCTCCAGATACTGATTCGCGAAGGACAGCAGGACGTGCGGGTTGCCCGGCACCAGCCGGTCCTCTCGCTCGAGCGCTTCGAAGGACTGCGCCATTCGCCCGAGCCGGCGCTCCGATTCCGCGAGAGCGCCCCAGGCGTCGGCCATCGCGGGGTTGATCGCGAGGAGCCGGCGCAGCGCCTCGGTCGCTTCGGCGTGGCGGCGCTCCGACTGGAGCGTCAGCGCCGCGCGAAGCTGGCGGATCTCCTCGATGTGGTCCTTCGGATCGGGCAGATCGGTGGCGGTCTCGGAAGGAGAGGCCTGGCCGATGTATCCGAGCGCGGCGAGCTTGCGGACCTGTTCCGGATCGGACGTTCCCGGCGCCTGGCGCGGCCGGTTCATGCGCTCGAGCTCGGCGCGGAGGGCCCGGAACGGTTGCGGCATCCCCGCCGCGAGATCCCGCTTCTGCGCGGGATCGGCCACGATGTCGTAGAGCTCGGAACGCGGGGCATGGATGTAGGCGTATCGGTCGGTCGTCAGCGCGGCGAGGTCCGAGAATCCGAAGTGGTATCGCGGGAAGAGCGTCTCGCTGTAGATCGAGCGCGCCGCGCCGGACGCCGCCGAGGAGAGAAGGGACGTCCCGGGCAACCCGGCCGGCGGCTCGACGCCGACGAGCGCGGCGACGGTCGGCAGAACGTCGATCAACCCGACGGGCCGCGCGACCTTCTCTCCGGCACGCCGGTTTCCGGGAAGCTTCAGGAAGACGGGGACGCGCAGGTCCTCCCGGTACAGGAGGAGGCCGTGCTCCTCTTCGCCGTGGTCCCCGAGCCCTTCTCCATGATCCGACAGGAAGATCACGACGGCGCGCTCGTAGAGCCCGCGCTCCTTCAAGAACGAGACGAACCGACCCACGACCGCGTCGGCCGCCGCGATCTCCCCGTCGTACGGGCGATCCCGATACCGGGAGGCGTACGGCTCGGGCGGGGCGTAGGGAGTGTGGGGCTCGTAGAGATGAAGGAGGAAGAAGAACGGACT
>JBKPSZ010000125.1:0-4822 GCA_046735265.1 Acidobacteriota bacterium
CCTCGAACGCGTCGGACCCCTGACGGGCACGAGCGTCAACCGTTCCGGCAGCCCTCCCCTGGACGATCCCAACGCCGTCGAGGCGATCTTCCGGCGCGACATCGACTGGCTGGTGGACGGCGGGAAGACGCCCGGCGGCAAGCCTTCGACCGTCGTGGACGCGACGTCCGCGCCGCCGCAGATCCTCCGCGCCGGCGCCTACGCCTGGGCGCGGCCGACCGCGGACCGCTGAGCGTCGCGCCGGTCCATCCGGCGCGAGCCGTGCTGCTAAGATCCGCGTCCCGATGGGACTGATCCGAGAGTACGCGGGGAAGCGGCCGAAGGTAGGCGAGCGCGTGTATCTCGCCGAGACCGCCGCGTTGATCGGCGACGTCGTGCTCGGCGACGACGTCTCCGTCTGGTACAACACGGTCCTCCGGGGCGACTGCAACTGGATTCGCGTCGGCGACCGCTCCAACATCCAGGACAACTGCGCGATTCACGTGACCGACGTGCACTACCCCACGGTCCTCGAGGAGGAAGTCACCCTCGGGCACGGCGCGATCGTGCACGGCGCCGTCGTGCGTAAGGGCGCCTTGATCGGCATCCGCTCGACCGTCCTCGACGGAGCGGACGTCGGAGCCTCGGCCTTCATTGGCGCCGGCGCGCTCGTTCCGCCGCGAACGGTCGTACCTCCGCGGACTCTCTGGCTCGGCGTGCCGGCCCGGCAGGTGCGAACTCTCTCGGACGACGAGGTCGAGGACCTCAAGCACTTTCACTCCAACTATCTCCGCTACAAAGAGGAGTACTTCCGCGTCGACGGAAAGTGGGCGCGATGACTCCCCGGTTTCAGGCCGTCAAGGGGACGCGGGACTTCTTTCCGCCGGAGACCGACCGCTGGACGGCGGCGGAGACGGTCTGTCGCGAAGTCTTCGGCTCCTTCGGATTCGGGGAGGTGCGAACGCCCGTCCTCGAGCACACCGAGCTCTTCGCGCGGTCGGTCGGGGAGACCACGGATCTCGTCCACAAGGAGATGTACACGTTCCCGGACCGACGCGGCCGCTCCCTGACGATGCGGCCCGAGAACACGGCGGGAGTCGCCCGCGCGATCCTCGAGAAGGGAATCGCGACCGGGCCGATGCCGCTGCGTCTGTACTACATCGGGGCGCAGTTCCGATACGAGCGGCCGCAGGCCGGCCGGTTTCGCGAATTCCGGCAGATCGGAGCGGAGCTCTTCGGCGTCCCGGGTCCCGCGGGCGAGGCCGAAGTCCTCCGGATGCTCTTCGCCTTCCTGCGCGCTCTCGGCTTCGTGAACCTCTCCGTGACCCTGAATTCCGTGGGGACCGCGGAGACCCGGGCGGCGTTCTCCGACGCGCTCCGCCGCCATCTCACTCCGTTCGCCGCCGACTTCTCGGAGGAGGACCGGCGACGCCTCGCCGAAAACCCGCTCCGCCTCTTCGAGTCGAAGGACCCGCGGGTGCGCTTACGGCTCTCCGACGCGCCTCGGACGGGGGACTTCTTGGACGAGGAGTCCCGTCGCCACCAC
Organism: Acidobacteriota bacterium; assembly: GCA_046735265.1. GTDB lineage: Bacteria > Acidobacteriota > Thermoanaerobaculia > UBA5066 > Gp7-AA6 > DATBFU01. The sequence goes on from JBKPSZ010000125.1 coordinate 1,526, forward strand.
GAGGAAGTCCGGCGCCTTCTCGACGCGGCGGGGATCCCCTGGCAGGAGGATGCGACCCTCGTGCGCGGCCTCGACTACTACACGCGCACCGTCTTCGAGGTCGTCTCCAGGGGCCTCGGGGCGCAGGACGCGATCCTGGGAGGCGGCCGCTACGACAATCTCGTCGAATCGCTGGGCGGCCCGGCGCTTCCAGCCGTCGGCTTCGCGATCGGGGAGGACCGGCTGCTGCAGGTCGCGCCGTTCCGGCCGCCGGCTCGAGGCCTCGTCCTCGTCCTTCCGCAGGGCCCGGAAGACGTCGCCGAAGCGCTCGCGATCGCGGACGAGGTGCGCGGCGCCTCGCCGGGCGTGTCGGTCGAGGTGGACTTGAACTCCCGCGGCTTCAAGAAGGGGATGTCGAGGGCCGGGATGCTTTTCGAGGAAGCGGCCGTCCGAGGCTACGACCGCGACCGGATGTTCGTGGCGCTCCTCGGAGCGGATGAGAGGGCCGCGGGCGCGGTGACCTGGAAAAGCCTGTCGACGGGCAGCCAGGAGACTTTTCCGCGATCGGAGCTGCTCCAGCGGATCGGCGCCGGGAGGCAGGTCTGATCCCGCGCCAGCCCGCGGGCGACCTGCGGGCCGGAGACGCCGCTCGGCGCGTCCGGCTCCAGGGGTGGGTCGGGCGGCGCCGCGACCTGGGCGAGCTGATCTTTCTGACGGTGCGGGACCGGAGCGGGATCGTCCAGGTCCTCTTCGATCGGTCGCGATGCCCGTCCGAGGCCGTGGACGCGGCCGGTCAGGCGCGCGCCGAAGACGTCGTCGAAATCGAGGGAGAGGTCGTCCTGCGGGCGGAAGCCCAGCGCCACAAGGACCAGCCGACGGGCGACGTCGAAGTCGTCGCCTCGCGGTTGACGTTCCTGGCGCGTTCCGACACGCCACCCTTTCTCGTCGAAGACCGCACGAACGCGACCGAGGAGCTTCGCCTCCAGTACCGATACCTGGATCTCCGCCGCCCGGCGATGCAGAAGAACCTGCGCCTGCGCGACGAGATCGCGTTCCGGATCCGGCAGACGCTCCACGAGCGCGGCTTCATCGAGATCGAGACGCCGATGCTGACGCGGTCGACCCCCGAGGGCGCGCGCGACTTTCTCGTTCCCTCGCGAGTGCATCCCGGACAGTGGTACGCGCTTCCGCAGTCCCCGCAACTCTTCAAGCAGATCCTCATGATCTCGGGGATGGAGAAGTACTTCCAGATCGCGCGGTGCTTCCGGGACGAGGATCTCCGCGCAGACCGGCAGTACGAGTTCACGCAGATCGACCTCGAGATGTCGTTTCCGGAGGAGGACGACGTCTTCGATACGGTCGAGGCCTTCCTCGCGGCGGGCTTCGCGGCCGCCGGGATCGAGGCCGTCCGCCCTTTTCCCCGCCTGACCTTCGGGGACGCGATGAGCCGGTACGGCACCGACCGCCCCGACCTCCGGTTCGATCTGCCTCTGACCGACCTCTCCGGCGAGAGCGCGGGCTCGGGATTCCCTCCGTTCGAGCGTGCGCTCGCGGCCGGCGGCACGGTCCGGGGGCTGCGAGTTCCCGGAGGGGCGGCGTTCTCGCGGAAGAGGCTCGATGAGCTCGCGGCGCTCGCCGGCGAGCACGGTGCCGCCGGACTCGTGTGGATCAAGAAGACGGCGGGCGAGGTGACGTCGCCTGCGAAGAAGACCCTGACGGAGGCGGCGCTGTCGCGACTCCTCGAGAAAGCGGGTGTCGGAGACGGCGACCTTCTTCTCCTCGTCGCCGACCGCGAGAAGGCGGCGCTCGCGTCGCTCGCGGCGCTCCGCAACGCCGTGGCGCGCGAGGCCGGGCTCGTCGACGAACGCAAATACGCGTTCTGCTGGGTGACGGAGTTCCCGCTGCTCGGCCAGGACGAGTCGACGGGCGCCTGGTTTCCGATGAACCATCCCTTCACCTCGCCCCGCGAGGAGGACCTCCCGATGCTCGAGTCGGACCCGGGTCGGGTCCGGGCGCGCGCTTACGACGTCGTCGTCAACGGGTGGGAGCTCGGATCCGGATCGATCCGAATCCACCGCGCCGACGTCCAGGAGCGCGTCTTCCGGCGCCTCGGGATTTCCGAGGCGGAAGGGAAGGAGCGGTTCGGGTTCCTGCTCGACGCGCTGCGCTATGGCGCACCGCCCCACGGGGGCATCGCCCTCGGCCTCGACCGGATCTGCGCGATCGCCACCGGCGCGACATCGCTCCGCGAGGTCATCGCTTTTCCGAAAACGACGTCGGGCCTGGACCTCATGACCCGCGCTCCGGCGCGCGTGCCTCGGGAGCAGCTCGCGGAGCTCGGCTTCGAATCTCCGCCCGGCTCCGAGTCCGCGTGAACGAGGAGCCGGAGTCGATCCTCCTCGCGGCGGAGGCGGAGCCTCTCCCGTCCACTCAGATCTGGATCGGTCCCGGGGTGCTCGAGCGGGCGGACCGCCTCCTGCGTTCGCCTTCGGGCCGCTTCGTGCTCGTGTCTCCTCCGGGCGCGAGAGCCGCGGCCGATCGGGTGCGCCGCGCGCTCGCAGGAGGGCTCATCGCGGACATCGCTCTCGACGACCGGGAGGCTTCGAAGAACCTCGCGGCGATCGAAGCCATCGCGGATCGCGCGCTCGAAGCCGGGCTGCGGCGGGACGACGCCGTCGTCGCCGTCGGGGGAGGCGTGACGTCCGACGTCGCGGGATTCGCTGCGGCGGTCCTCCTCCGGGGGGTCGCCTGGAACGCCGTGCCGACGACGACCGGGGCCATGGCCGACGCCGCGATCGGCGGCAAGACGGGCGTCGACCATCGCGCCGGGAAGAACCTGATCGGAGCGTTCCATCCGCCGCAGACTGTCTTGATCGATCCGCGCGCCGCCGAGGGCCTCCCCGAGCGGGACTTCCGGGCGGGACTCGTCGAGGCCTTCAAAGCGGCGTGGATCGCCGACGCCGGCCTCGCAGCGGCGTCGCGCTCCGCGATCGACCGGATTCTCGCTCGCGAGGAGCGGGCGTTGACCTCCCTTCTGGCCGGAGCCGCCCGCGTGAAGGCCGACATCGTCGCGTCCGATCCCCGTGAGTCGGGCCGCCGCCGGCTCTTGAACTTCGGCCACACTCTCGGCCACGCCCTCGAAGCGGCCGGCGGATACGAACGGCTGCGCCATGGAGAGGCGGTGGCCTGGGGGATCTGCGCCGCGGTCGAAATTTCGCGGCGGCGTGCGGGCCTTTCCGCGTCGGAGTCCGCGTCCATCCGGGAGGTTCTGCTGCGGCTGGGGCCCTTCCCCGAGCCCGATCGGGACCCTGTCTCTTA
>JBKPSZ010000126.1:0-8086 GCA_046735265.1 Acidobacteriota bacterium
GCGGTCGGCCGCGGCGTGCGCCGTTCGCGGGGGGAAGGTGCCGGGCTCGTCGCCGGCCGCGGACGCGGGCTCGACACCGGCGGCGGAGCGGGCGGGGGCGCCGGACGCTGCCTCCAGAGCCAGAAAACCGCGAAGGCAAGAACGAGAGAAAGAGCGGCGAAAAAGATCGTCGCCGCGGAGAACCGGCGGGGGCGCCGAGGCAATGCGGGCTAGGCGGCCTTCCGGTCCGCGGCGTTTCGAACGATCTCGAGACCGCGATCGAGGATCGGATCCTTCTGCTCCGTTCCCTCACCGGGGATGACGAGCACCCGTTCGTCCGGCGTCAGGCCCTTGCCGCCGAGGACGGAACCCGAAGGCGACACGTAGCGCGCGACGCTCATCCAGAGCACGCCGCCCGACGGGGTCGGCACCTGACGCTGAACCACGGCCATTCCCGCCGTCGTTTCTCCGACGGTCGTCGCCGCGCCCCGGTCGTGCAGGGCGGCGGCGAAGACTTCCGCCGCGCCGGCGGTCGCGTCGTCGATCAGGACCACGGTCTTGCCATTCCAGACCTTCTCGCCCGACGCTTCGAGCGGCGGCATCTGCGCGCGCCGCGAAACCACGCTCGCCACCGGCCCCTTGCCGACGAACGGAGAGGCGCAGACGGCCGCGTCGGTCGCCTCGCCCCCGATCGCTCCCCGGACGTCCAGGACGATCCGGGAAACGGACCGCTGGCGGGCTTCATCGAGCGCTTCGGTCAGCTGACGCGCGGTGCCCGGGGCGATCGCCGGAACGCGGACCACCGCCACGTCCCGATCCCAGCGCGTCGTGACGCCCGGCGGCTCCCACTTCCCCCGCGGCACGCGGAGGCTCACGCGGTTCTCGTCGCCGGCGCGGAAGACGATGAGCGCGACGCTCGTCCCTTCCGGCCCATCCAGCGCCGACCGGATCTTCCAGAGGGGCGCCGTCCGCACGCTCTTTCCGTCGATCGTGTCGATCAGGTCACCCGACTGAACGCCAGCCTTCTCCGCGGGGGAGCCGGGCAGAGCGCCGATCACGTAGGGAAATCCGGCCCGCCGCGCGACGACGATGCCGGGGCCCGTCTCCCCCGTCGCCTTCTCGGCCCGGAAGGCCGCTCGCTCCGATGCCGGAACGTAGAAGGAATACGGGTCGAGGGCGTCGGACATGCCGTCGTACGCCCCCTCGAGGAGCGTCTTGTTGTCGACCGGCTCGACGTAGTTGGACCGCGTCAGAGAGAAGACGTCGGAGAAGATGGACAGGGCGCGGGTCGCCGGATCCCGCCCCCCCGATCCGTCCGGGCTCGAGACGGCGCGAAGCGAGACCAGGGCGGCGATCGAGCCCACGACGAAGAGAAGGCGAGAACGGTTCGATTTCATCATGGCGATGGTAACACCGCGTCGCGGCGGAAGCTTTCAGCGGAGCCAGGCGACGGGATCCTGGGCCTTCTGGCGATCCCGGACCTCGAAGTACACACCCGGCTCGTCCCGCCCGGGTCCCGTTCCGGCCGTGCCGACGGAAGTGCCGGCGGGCACGTAGGAACCGGGCGAAACCTGCACCGATTGCAGCCAGGCGTACAGCGTCAGGACCCCGTCTCCGTGGTCCAGGATCACGAGGTTCCCGTACTCGGCGAGCCACTGCGCGTAGACCGCCCGTCCCGTGTACACGGCGCGCACCGGCGTGCCCGCGGGAACCGTGACCGAGATGCCGTTCGAGAAAGTCCAAGCATCGAAGCGCGGATGGCGATGGCGACCGTAGGTCTCGACGAGCGTGCCGCGCACGGGCCAGTCGAGGACCCCCTTCCAGGGGCGGATGCTTCCCGATGGGCTCGAGGGAGCCTCCGAAGACTGGAGGGACAACGTTTCGAGGAGGCGCTCGAGACGCGCCGCCTTGTCCGTCAGGCTGACGACCTCTTCGCGACCCGCGGCGGCGAACCGGCGCTGCTTCGAGACGAAGTCCCCCCGTTCCTGCCGGAGCGCGGCCATGCGGACCGCCTCGCGGCGGCTCTTCGCGTACAACTGGTCGATTTCCTTCTTGACCTGCTGCTCCCGCGCGAGATCCGACGAGAGGCGCTCCCTCGCCGCGCGGTCCCGGGCGAGCAGCTCTCCATCGCGGCGAGCGAGCGCATCGAGCCGGTCGACGCTCTCGACGAAGGCGCCGAGGTCGTGCGCCTCGAGGAGGACCCGGAAGTAGCCGTAGCGGCCGAAGCGCTGGAGCACTCGCGCCCGGGCGATGAGCGCGCTCCGGCTCTTCTCGGCGGCGGTCGCGGCCGCCTCGCGGTCGACCGACAGCGACTTCAAGCTCAGCGAAAGCTCCTCGCGGCGCGCCTTCAAGGCCCGGTTCTCTTCGGTCGCGAGCTCGAGCTTCCAATCGAGTCGCCGGAGCTCTTCCTCGGCGGTCGCGACGTTGCGCTCGCTCTCGGCGAGCTTCCTCTCGAGCGCCCGGATCCGCGTTTGAATTTTCGCGAGGTCCTCTTTCCCCTGCTGGTCGGCGGGCGGCTCCTGCGCCGCGAGAGCCGCGGAAGCGAGAAAAGCCGCGATGAGGAGAGTTCGGGTCATCGGATCACCGGTTCATCCGGTGATCTCCCGATCGTCGGATCTTCTGATCTCCCGATTCACCATAAAGACTTCCCGGCGGCATCGGGGACGGGGCCCGCTCCGAGAAGCGCGCGCACCGACGCCGTGACGTCGGCGATCCCGGGCACCGGGATCGCGCGAAACGGCCTCGACGCGAAGAGGATCCCTCGCACGAGGTCGGGGTCGAGCGAGCAGTGGTCGCCCGACCAGACGTCCTTGTTGTCCTCGAAGACGCTCTCCGTGGGGACGCCCAGGGAGGACTGCCAGGAGACCCGGTACGCGCGGCGGTTCGTCACGATCAGGTCGGGGATCAGGCGCGGATCGAAGCGCCGGTAGACCTGTTCGCGCTTGAAGACGCGCGAGACGGCGCGCTCGCCGTCGGCGGGATCGGTCAGGGCTTCGAGCTTCCGGATGAGCTCCTCTCGAAGCGACTCGTACGGAGCGCCGGGCGGCACGATCCCGCCGGCCTCGCGCCCCTGGAGGTTCACGTAGAGATCCCCGAGCCCCATCGCGTAGGCGCGCGACTTCGACCAGTCGACCGACTCCCAGAACTGCCCGCGCGAGAAGAGCGCTTCGAGGCTCTTGCGCTGGACGCCCCCCTTGAGAACGAGGTAGCCGTTCTCGACCAGCCACGAGTTGTAGTTCACCGAGCGGCGCCAGGTCGAGAACCCGTGGTCGGAGAGGACGATCAGGACGTCTCGGGGCGAAAGGGTCTTGACCGTGTCGCCGACGATGCGATCCATAGTCTCGTACGACTTTTCGACGGCGTCGCCGTACCGTGCGGCGAGAGCCGCGTCGTACGCCGGGTGCTTCGGGTCGCGCAAGCGCCAGAAGACGTGGCCGACCCGGTCCGTGAACTCGAAATACTGGAAGAGGAGCTTGCCCCGCTCGGCGAGAAGGTCCGCCAGCATCTTGCGCTCTTGCTCGACCGTGTCCGCGACGTCGCGAAGGAACCCTTCCTCGGGAAGCGTCCCCGACTGGATCGACCACGTGTCGATCGCCCAACCCATCGTCTTGTACCGGCCGAACTTCTCGACGAGATCGCGGGCGAATCGCTTCGGAGAGGAGAGGGCGAAGCCCGGCGGAAGGCGCTCGGGATCGAACTGGATCGGCGAGACGTAGAGGGCGATCTCCGGATCGACCTTCTCGAGGTGGAAGCGCGCGTAGCCGTGCACCGTGACGAGGGGATTGATCCGGAAGGGAGTCGAAACCCAGGCGCTCCATCCTCCGGGCTGGAGGTCGAAAGTCTCTCCCGCGAGAGAGACGGTCAGTCGATCCCGGCCCGGGGCGACCGTGAGCGTCAGCGGCAGCTCGATCGCGCCCTCCTTTCCGAAGGGCTTGCCCGGCGGGCCGACGAGCCTGGTCTTCACGGTCCCGACGTTCGACTCGAGGCGCACGAGCTCGATCGAGAAGTCGTTCCCCTCCCGCGGCGCGAAAAAAGGATCCGACGTGTAGAAGGCCGGCTTGCCGATGCGGCCCGAGAGGTCGGGGACGCCGAGTCCCGAAAGCAGCTTTCCGTCCCGGAGCTTCTCGGGCGGGAACGTCACCGGCATTCGCATCACCGTCGCCGGGCGCGCCCCCGGCACGCTCCAGAACGTCTCGCCCCGCCGCTTGTTCACGACGTCCGGACGCGTCGCCGGCAGCCAGGCCTTGACGGCCAGGAAGACGCCCACGAACGCCAGGACGCCGAGCGTGTCGAGGATCAGGAAAGGCAGGAGGCGGCGGCGCGCGAGGAAGAGGAGCGCGGCCGCGATCCAGAAGACGAGAGCCGCTCCGAGACCGAGCACGATCGGATTCGAACGGCCGAAGAGAACCGGCGCCGTCGTCTCGTCGGCGACGGCAAAGGTGGGGACTCGGTCGGCGGGATCCCGCTTCAGGAAGTCGAAGATCTCGTGCCCGCCCGGGTCGAGGCCGGTCGTGAAAGTCGCCCAGGAGACCGGCGTCTGGGCGGGCACGGTCGGGGTTAGCGAGGAATAGCCGCCGCGGCTCTTGAGCGCCGAGAGGTTCGGGAGACGTCCGGCCTCCATCATCTGTTCGACGACGGCCGCGTCGGCGCCGTCGAACCCGAGGATGACAACGCGGTCTGGCGGTGCGGGCTGCGCGAGACAAGGCGACGACAGCGCAAGGCCGATCGCCGCCCAAAGATGCCTTTTCATCGGACGCTTCAGTTTACATAGGATCGTCGAATGGTCGAGCGCCACGAGGAGCTCTCCGATCTGCTCGCGCGAATCCCCGACCTCGAGGTTCGGGCCCTCTTCACGCCCGCTTTCATCCTCTGCGCGGAGCACTTCGACCGCTTCACCGTCGAGATGCTCCTCGCTCTTTTTCGCCGGCTCGATCTCCTGGGCGAGTTGCGCCGGGGCACGACCGTCGCGACGATCCTACAGGCCAAGGGTTACGCGCCCCGGGCGGCGGCGCCGATGGGCTGGTTCCTGCGCAAGCTCGCTGCGGAGGGATACCTCGACGCGATCCCCTCCCACGTCGGAACCCTCTATCGGCTCCGCGAGCCGATGCCACCCGGCGATCCGGATCATCCCGAGGGTCTCGCGCGCGCGACGGATCCCTCCTCGCTGCCGGCTTTCGCCGTCGTGCGGGCGATGGTCGAGCACGTTCCGGAGTTCCTGAGAGGCGAGAAGACGGGAGAGGAGATTCTCTTCTCTCCCTCCCGCCTCCCCCTCTGGTTCGACTACTTCTCCAACGACCACCTGCTTTACCAGATCAACAACCGCCTCGGCGCCGAGGCCGTCGCGCGGCTGCTGCCGGCGCGTCCGGCGACAATCGTCGAGATCGGCGGCGGGTCGGGCTCGGCCGCTCTCGCGGTGGGCGAGCGGCTCGCCCGCGACAGCGCGCTCCCGCGGATCGGCCGGTACGTCTTCACCGAAATCGTGCCGACGTTCCTCCGGCGCGCGGAGAGGAGCCTCCGCGCGCGATTTCCCGAGATCCCGTTCGAGTTCTGCCGGCTCGACATGGACGCCGACTTCGCCGAGCAGGGGATCGAGCCGGAGAGCGCCGACCTCGTCTATGCCGTCAACACCGTGCACGTCGCGAAGGACCTCGGCGCGACGCTCCAGAGGATCCGCCGGGCGCTGCGCCCGGGGGGCGTGGCGCTCTTCTCCGAGTGCGTGCGCCCTTTCGAAGGGCAGCCGATCTACGTCGAGTTCGTCTTCAATTTCCTCGCGAATTTCACCGGCGTGGCGCTCGATCCGGAGACCCGCCCGACCCACGGCTTCCTGACGCCCGAGAGCTGGAGACGCTCTTTCCGGGCGGCGGGCTTCGTCGATCCGGAGATCCTGCCGGACGTCGAGAGCCTCGCCCGTCACTACGAGGCCTTCTTCGTGGCCGCCGTGTGGGCGGTCAAGCCGCGCTGATCAGCGCCCTCCGCTCGACTTCCGCGAGGGGTCGTCCCAGAACGGGTAGAAGCAGTACCACTGCTCCGGGTACTGGCGCACGTAGCGCTCGAGGATGGCGACGAAGCGTTCGAGATTCCGCCGCAGCGCCGCATCGCGGTCGCCCCCCTTTTCGATCCGCAGGGGTTCTTCCAGGATCGCGCGATACCTCCCGTCGGGAACCCGCACGATGAAGGCGGGAAGGACGGTGGCCTCGGTCGCCATCGCGACGCGAAGGGGTCCTCGCGGGAAGTAGGCGCCCCGTCCGAAGAAGGGGACCTCGATCCCCGTATTGTCGAAATCACGATCCCCCTGCATCGCCACGATCGAGTTCGCGGCGAGCGCGCGCAGAACGGCGAGCGTCGAGCCGAGACTGCCATCGATCGGGATCTCGGTCACTCCCGACCGCTCGTGCAGACGGCGGCGGGCCTTCTCGACGGCCGGATAGATGTCCGGCACGAGTACCACGTGGATCGGCTGCCGGATCGCGGCGAGCATGAGGCCGCCCACCTCCCAGTTGCCGAGGTGCGCCGTCAGGAGGAGCACGCCTTTTCCTTTCGCGCGTCCTTCGAGGATCCGCTCGAACCCCTCCACGCGCTCGACGAGCGCCGACGCCTTCTCGGGCGGCAGCGTCGCGAAGCGGAGGAAGTCCCGCCACGCGAAGAAGTGCGCGTCGATCATCTCGCGGACCTTCCGATCGACTTCGAGAGAGGTCTCGGGCTTCTGGAGGATCCGCGCGAGGTTCGAGCGAAGAGCGGCGACGTACTTGCCGCGCGCGAGCATGTAGCGGCTCGCGGTCGCGCGCGAAGCGGCTTCCTGGATCCGCTTCGGAAGGAATCGAACGCAGAACACCCCGAAGGGGAACCAGAGATGGGACGAGGCCGAGGCCAGCGCCCGCATCCACGGGTTGCGGCTGGACATCTTGTCCTGCACGGATCGGATCGTTCGGGAGTCGGGGTCCCGGAGTCAAGGCCGGGTTAACATCGGACGTGCCCAGGGCGCTCGATCGCGACGAGCCGCAGCCCCGCGCCGCGCGGCTCTCGGGCGCCGTCCTCGCGTTCCTCCCGTACGCTCTCTTCCTCCTGCTGACGGCGCTCTCCTGGGGCCGCTGGATGGAGCCGTACGTGGACGCGGGGCGCGAGCTCGAGACGCCGTGGCGGGTCTCGAGGGGCGAGGCGCTCTACCGCGACGTGCGCTTCTACCACGGCCCGCTCGGGCCCTATCTCGCGGCGGCCGTCGACCGGGCGGCCGGCCCGTCGATTCCCGCGCGGGTCGCTCTCGCCGGACTGGTTGCGCTCGCCAGCCTCGAGGGCCTTCGCCGCCTGGCGGCGCGCCTGCTCTCCCCGGGGCGTGCGGCGATGGCGGCGTGTCTCGTCGTCGCGGTCTGCTTCTTTCAGCGACCGGGGGGATGCCATCTGTTCCCCTTCAGTCTCGACACGGCTCTCGCGTCAGCGGCAATCGTGTGGGCCCTCGTCACCGCGTCCGGCCGGCAGAGCGCCGCGGGGGACCGCGTCGCGGGTGTCTGCCTGCTCGCGGCCCTGCTCGCGCGTCCCGAGATGGGCCTCGCCGCCGTCGCCGCCCTCGCTCTCGAGCGGCGGAGCGTGCGGCGTCTCGTCGTTCCGGCGGCCCTGCCGCTCGCCGCGGCGGCTGCGATCTACGCGGCGCTCTCCGCGGGAACGCCCATCGCGACGCTTCGCCGGGAAGGCTGGCTCGCTTTTCTCGGTCCTCCCCGCACGTTCCGGAACATTTATGCCGCCTATTCCGGGCTCGACCGTCCGGCGCTGAGGCTCGCGGAGCTGGCTCTGGCCGCCGTCGTCCTGCTTCTCGTGGCGGCGGTCCTCGCGGGCGCGGCTTCGCTCGCGTCCCGCGTCGGGCGGGGAGGAAGCGCGATCGAAGGCGCTGCGGTCGTTCTGCTTCTCGCCGCGGCGCTCGTTCGATTCCGGCCACCGACGGGACTCGCCGAGGCCCTCGCCCTCTTTCCGCCTCTCGTTCGCGTCGTGCCTCCTCTCATTCTCGCGGGCGGAGCCTGGCGCCTGCTTCTCCGCCTCTTCGCCCGCCGCGCGCCGCCGGCGGAGTCGGCGATCCCCGACGCGGCCCTGTACACGGCCGCGCTCTTCGCCGCGAGAC
>JBKPSZ010000127.1:0-12613 GCA_046735265.1 Acidobacteriota bacterium
TCGACGTTCCTCCGCTGCCTGAACCGCATGAACGACATCATCCCGGAGACCCGGGTGGAGGGGGACGTCCTGCTCGACGGCAAGGACATCTACGGCCCCGGCAACGACGTCGTCGATCTCCGTCGCCGGGTCGGAATGGTCTTTCAGAAGTCGAACCCGTTCCCGAAGTCGATCTTCGACAACGTGGCCTATGGTCTGAAGATCAACGGCCTGGCGCGTCGTGCGGAGATGCCGGAGCGCGTCGAAAAGGCCCTAAAAGGCGCCGCGCTCTGGGAGGAAGTGAAGGATCGGCTGGAGAGCTCCGCCCTCGGGCTCTCGGGCGGGCAGCAGCAGCGCCTGTGCATCGCGCGGGCTCTCGCAGTCGAGCCCGAAGTCGTGCTGATGGACGAGCCGGCCTCCGCCCTCGACCCCATCGCAACGCAGAAGATCGAAGAGCTCATCTATGAGCTCAAGCGCAACTACACGATCGCGATCGTGACGCACAACATGCAGCAGGCGGCGCGGGTCTCGGAATACACCGCTTTCTTCATGCTGGGCCGTCTCGTCGAGCGCGATCGAACCGACAAGATCTTCACCAATCCGGGGCAGAAGATCACGGAGGACTACATCACCGGCCGCTTCGGCTAGCCGGGGAGCTCTCATGAAGACCATGACCACGCGCGGGAAGTCGCCCGCGCCCGCCGCCGGGCGGGAAGCGACCGGGATGAAGCGGATCGCCCTGATCGAGGACGACGCGGATATCGCCTACACCATCCGTCTGAATCTCCAGAAGGAGAAGCGCTATCAGGTCGAGCACTACGTGTCCGGCATCGCGGCGCTCGCGGCTCTCCAGGAGAAGCCGTTCGACCTCGTGATCCTCGACCTGAATCTGCCCGATATCGACGGCCTCGCCCTCTGCCGGGAGCTGCGCCGCGTGGACGAGACCCGCCGCGTGCCGATCATCATGCTGACGGCTCGCGTCGAGGAGCGGGACAAGCTACTCGGCTTCGAGATCGGCGCCGACGACTACATCACCAAGCCCTTCTCGATGCGGGAGCTGCTCGCGCGCGTCAACGCACACCTGCGCCGGATCGCCTCCTTCGAGACGTCCGAGGAGGAACTCTTCGACGACGGCGATCTCCACGTGGATCGGGCGCGGTTCGAAGTGCGTTTGAAGGGGCAGCGGGTGCACCTGACGAAAAAGGAGTTCGACCTGCTCTGGCTCCTCATTCGAAATCGCTCGCGCGTCGTCACGCGCGACGCCATCCTGGCGCGCCTCTGGGACTACGACGCCGACGTCGAGACCCGGACCGTGGACGTCCACATCCGGGCGCTGCGGCGCAAGCTCGGCGAAGAGCGGATCGAGACGGTGGTCGGTCTGGGCTACCGGTACCGGGAGCCGGCGCCGAAGTAGGCGGCCCGCATGTCGGCGGCTCGCGGACGGCGGCGCTCCCTCTTCTTTCGAAGCGCATGAGACTCGGCTCCCGTTTCGCCGTTCTCTTCGGGGTCCTTTCGGCGGCCGCCGCGATCCTGCTCATCGCCGTCCTCGACGCGACGCTGCGCCGGGCCGTGGACGACCGGATCGCCGACCGCGTGGAGCGGGAGCAGGCGCTGCTCGCCTCCGAGCTCCCGCGATTCGAGGGGCAGCCGGCGGCGGTCGACGACTACCTGCGCCGCGTGGCGCGCGAGCTCGCGTGCCGGATCACGGTGGTCGCTCCGGACGGCCGAGTCACCCACGACACGGACCTCCTGCCCGCCGACGTCGCCGGACTGGAAAACCACGGCAGCCGCCCGGAGGTCCTCGAAGCGCGCCGGCTCGGGACCGGAACGGCGCGCCGATTCTCCTCGACCGAGAGGGAAGACCGGCTGTACTTCGCTCGCACCCTCCCGTCCGGCGACGTGCTGCGCCTTTCGGTGGCCGCGGCCCAGGTCCGGCAGCTCGAGCGCCCGTACCTCTGGTCCGCCCGCGCCGCGATCGTCGCCGCCTGTCTCGCGCTCTTCCTGATCGGCCGCTCGCTGTCGCGGCGGTTTTCGGAACCGATCGCCCGCCTGACGAGCGCCGCCTCGGCGATCGCCGCGGGAGAGACGGGGCGGGAGCTTCCGGATTCGGGAGGCGAAGAGGTCCAGCTCCTCGGTGCGGCCCTGACCCGCATGAAGCAGTCGCTCGAGAAGTCCGCCGAGCGTGCCGAGTCGGAGCGGCATCTGGCCGCGACGGTCTTCGAGCGGCTGCCCGACGGTCTCGTGGTCGTGGACGAGAGGCTCCACGTCCTGGAGTCGAACGCGCGGTTCGCGAAGATGATCGGGGTAACCGCCCCCGCGGGCCGGGCGCTCTACGATCTGCTCCGCCATCGCGTCCTCTACGAGATCTTCGAAGCCACGCTGACGACGCGGGAGACGACGGAGAAGACCGTGCGGCTGGCCGACGACGTCGTCTGGCAGGTCTCCGTCGTCGCGCTTCCCGAAGGCTCCCGGGCGGCCGCGGTCGGGGTCCTGCGCGACGTGACCCGGCTCGAGCGAACCGAAGGGATGCGCCGGACCTTCGTGGCCGACGTCTCCCACGAGCTGCGGACTCCAATCGCCTCGATCGCCGCGGCCGCGGAGACCCTGGCGGGGGAAAGCGCCGACCCGGCGGAGACGAAACAGCTCCTCGACATGATCCAGCGGCAGTCGGATCGGATGCGCGAGCTGATCGACGATCTGATGGACCTCGCGCAGATCGAGTCGGGGGCGGTCGAGCTGCGCAAGGAGGAGATCTCGCTCTCGGATCTTCTGCGAGAGGTCGCACGGGACCTTTCCGCGGCCGCCGCCAACCGGTCGATCCGGCTCGTGGTGGACGCCAACGGAGACGTTCCGGTCGAGGCGGACCGGCGGCGGCTCTCGCAGGTCGTCCGAAACCTGCTCGACAACGCGATCAAGTTCTCGCGCGAAGGAGGCTCGGTGCGGCTCTACGCGGGCCGCGACGGCGGCGAGGCCTACCTGGCCGTCGTGGACGAGGGCCCCGGCATTCCGCGCGCCGAGCAAGAGAAGATCTTCCAGCGTTTCTACCAGGTGGACCGTTCCCGCTCGAAGGCGCGGCCGGGCACCGGCCTGGGGCTCGCGATCGTCAAACACCTGGTCCAGCTCCACGGCGGCCGGGTGGAGGTCGAGAGCGAGATGGGCCGCGGCAGCACGTTTCGAGTCTGCCTGCCTGCCTCCTGATGCTCCCGCCGCGGCGGCGCCCGCGTGAAGTCGCGCGTGAAATCGCCGTGAAGCCGTGGGGTATTCTTGCGCGGCCGACGGGGATCGCATGCTCAATCTTCTTCCGAAGGAAGGCCGCTACTTCGACCGCTTCACCGACATGGCGCGCCGGATCCACGAGAGCGCCGAGATCCTGAATCGCTTCTTCGAGGGGCAGTCGGGGGTCGGGCCGGTCGCCGATCAGATCAAGCGGCTCGAACACGAGTGCGACGAGATCTCCCACGAAATCCTTCGCGGCATCGACCAGACGTTCATCACCCCGATCGACCGCGAGGACATCCACCAGCTCGCCGTCCGTCTGGACGACGTCATCGACCTGATCGACGGCACCGTCCGGCGCCTCTCGCTCTACAAAGTCACACAGCCCACACTCCTCTCGCGTCCTCTGTCCCGGATCGTCGTGAAAGCGACGCGGGAACTCGTCGAGGCGGTCTCGGACCTCCGCCGGCAGAAGGGCGTCATCGAGCACTGTATCCAGATCAAGAAGCTCGAGAACGAGGGGGACGTCGCCTACCACGAAGCGGTCGCTTCGCTCTTCGCCGACCCGACCGATCCGATCGAAGTCATCAAGTGGAAGGACATCTACGACAATCTCGAGCGCTGCATCGACCTGTGCGCCGGCGTCGCGCACGTGCTTGAGAGCGTCGTCTTGAAGCATGCGTGAAGACGAGGACTGACGGCCTGCATGTCCTACGTCCTCGTCATCATCGGGGTCGCGCTCGTCTTCGACTTCATCAACGGGATGCACGACTCGGCGAACTCGATCGCCACGGTCGTGTCCACGCGGGTGCTCTCGCCGCTCGTCGCGGTCTTCTGGGCCGCCTTCTTCAACTTCGTCGCGGCATTCGTCTTCGGAACCGCCGTCGCTAAGACGATCGGCGGCGGGTTGATCGACGTCGCCGTGGTCAACTCCGACGTCGTGCTCGGAGGACTCGTCGGCGCGATCGTCTGGAATCTCATCACGTGGTACTTCGGAATCCCGTCCTCCTCTTCCCACGCGCTGATCGGGGGATACGCCGGGGCCGCCGTGGCGCGCGTGGGGGTCCGGGCGATCGTTCCGGGGATGGCGTGGGTCAAGACGCTGTCGTTCATCGTAATTTCGCCGCTTCTGGGAATGACCGTCGCGTGGGGGCTCATGATCGCGATCTCGTGGATCTTCCGGAGGAAGGCGTACGGCGCCGTCGACCGCTGGTTCCGGCGGGGGCAGCTCGCCTCGGCGGCCGCCTACTCGCTCTCGCACGGCGCCAACGACGCGCAGAAGACGATGGGGATCATCGCGAGCCTGCTCGTCGCCAACCGCGTGCTCTTCGAGGACCCGAAATCCACCCTCCACTGGATGCATCTTCCGGACGTCCACACCGTCCCGTGGTGGATCATCCTTTCCGCGCACGCGGCGATCGGGCTCGGGACGCTGACCGGCGGCTGGAGGATCGTTCGGACGATGGGGAGCCGGATCACGAAGCTGAAGCCTTACAGCGGCTTCTGTGCGGAAACCGGGGCGGCGGCGACGATCGCCCTCGCCTCGATGACCGGCGTGCCCGTCTCGACGACGCACACGATCACCGGGGCGATCGTCGGGGTCGGCGCGACGCAGCGTTTTTCCGCCGTCCGGTGGGGGGTCGCCGGGCGAATCGTGTACGCGTGGATCCTGACGATCCCGATGGCCGCGGCGATCGGGGCTCTCGCGTTCGGGGTCCTTTCGGGCCGTACCACGCCGTGAGGAGTCTCGCGGCCGCGGCGGGAGCTCTTCTCGTCGCCGGAGGGCTCGGCGGAGCGTCGTTCCCGGATCCCGCGGCCTTCGACGCCGTGCTCGCATCCCGCGCCCGCGTGGGCGGATTCGACTACCGCGCGGCGACCGGTCAGGACCGCAAACGCCTCGCCGCTTATCTGTCGAATCTGGGCGACGTGGATCCGAAGGGCCTCGCGCCGGACGAACGAAAGGCCTTCCACATCAACGCCTACAACGCCATCGCGATCGAGACGATGCTCGCGAACCCCGGGCGTCGGATCATCGACCTCCCCGGCGCCTTCAAGGCGGCGAAGCACCGCGTCGGCCGCGAGGAGCTGACCCTCGACGAAATCGAAGACCGCCTGCGGCGCGAAGGAGACCCGCGAATCCACTTCGCAATCGTCTGCGCGGCGCGGTCGTGTCCGCCTCTCGCGGGCGCGGCGTACCGCCCCGAAGGGCTGTCGGAAGCGCTCGACCGGCAGGCGCGGGCCTTCGTCAACGACGGCGTTCGCAACGTCTTCGATCGCGCCCGCGGTCGAATCGCGCTCTCGATGATCTTCCGCTGGAATCGTGCGGAGTTCGAGCGCGAAGCGGGGACGCTCGACCGATTCGCGGCGCGTTACGTGGCGGACCCGGAGACCGCCCGGTGGCTCGCCGCGTCGACGCAGGAGCCGGACTTCCTCGAGTACGACTGGTCCCCGAACCAGCCCGAGTAGTTCGCCGAGAGACGGGTCCGGCGGGAGAAAGGGCTGGCACGATTCCCGCACGACTTCCGGCAGATGAAGCGGGACGACGCGCCTCTCTGGGGAGCCGGGGTGCGCGGCTGGATCGCGAAGCAGTTTACGCGCGTCGAGGACGTCGTCTACGTGGGTCTCGGCCTCCTTCTCGCCGGATGCGCTCTCGGCCTCCTCGTCGCAGGTGTCGTCGATTTCGTGTCGAGCGTCGCCGGCGGCCGGCTCGCAGATAGCGTCATCGAGATCCTCGACCGCATCCTTCTGATCCTGCTCGTGGTCGAGATCCTCTATACCGTCCAGGTCTCCTTTCGGGAGCACGCACTCATGCCCGAGCCCTTTCTGATCGTCGGCTTGATTGCCGCGACGCGGCGCATCCTCGTCCTGACCGCGGAATTCAAGAACCTCCTCGAGAGGGGCGCGGAGGCCTTCCGCAATGCCATGATCGAGCTCGCGCTGCTCGGATTTCTGAGCGTCGCGCTCGTCGTGTCGCTCGTCCTGCTCCGCAAGCGGTCTCTCGGCGAGCCGCCCGCGCTGGCCGTCCGTGGCGAGGGGGTCGCGCCGCCGTGACGGTCGCGTCCTGGAGGGGAGGGGCCACGCTGCGGCGGCTCCGAACTGGCATCGCTCTTGCGGCGACTCTCTTCCGGAGGTCTCATAGGTGCCAAACGACTCCCCGCACCGGGCGAGCGCGTCGCGCCGATTCATGCGCCTACGAAACGGTAGCCCCCGAAACGCCGCCCCATCGCGCGCGACGCGCCGAGAGGGATCCAAGTTCGCTCGCGTCGGCGGGCACCAGGTCTCTTATCGCGAAGCGGGAGAAAGGCACGCGCGGACTGTCGTGCTCCTCCACGGGTTCCCCACCTCATCGCGCCAGTACGGCGGTCTGATTCGCACTCTCGCGCGGCGATATCACGTCATCGCTCCGGACTACCTCGGCTTCGGTCGCAGCGACGCGCCCGCGGCCGACGAGTTTCCCTACACTTTCGATCGGCTCGCCGACGGGGTGGCGGGGCTCCTCGACCAGATGGGCCTCGACCGTTACAGCCTGTACCTCCACGATTACGGCGGACCCATCGGCTTCCGGATCGCCTTCGCGGAGCCGGAACGCGTCGAGGGACTCATCATCCAGAATGCCGTCGCGCACCTCGAGGGTCTTTCCGACGAGTGGAAGGTCCGAAAGGCGTTCTGGGAGGATCGCGCCCGATACGAGGAGGAGCTGCGGCGGGCACTCCTTTCGGCGGACGTCGCGCGATGGAGGCACACGGCTGGAGCGCGGCGCTCCGAAAGCGTCGATCCGGAGACGTGGAACGAGGAGCTCGCGTTTCTGAGGCGCCCGGGGATGGTTCAGATCCAGCTCGACCTGATGTACGACTACCGGTCGAACGTCGCGGCGTACTCCAAGTGGCAGACGTATCTGCGTCAGCGCCAGCCGCCCGCGCTCGTGGTGTGGGGGCGGCACGATCCTCTGTTCACGGTGGCGGGAGCCCTGGCATTCGGCCGCGAGCTGCCGGAAGCCGCCATCCACCTGCTGAACGCCGGCCATTTCGCTCTCGAGGAGGAGGGAGATCTGATCGCCGACCTCGTGCTCCGCTTCCTCGACCGCGGCGTCGGGCATCGCCGCGCGGCCCCTCCGGCGCCGACGCGTCGCGAGGAGGCCGCCGGTCGGTTCGGCCGGGCTGGGGAGCGCGGGCGGCGAAAGGGACTCAGCCGGGAAACCGGCGAGGTTCACGCGAGAAGAGCCAGCGACTCCGGCCACCGGTAGATCGCGCGGCCGTTCGACCGTTTAGCGCGCGAGCCGGGCGGCGCGCGAGGCGGGGCGGGTCTCCGGCAGGGCCAGGGTCTCGAGGACGCGATCGACGCGCGCCAGGCCTTCTCGCAGCCTCTTGACGTCATAGCCGTATCCGAAGCGAAGCGCCTTTCCTCCGCCGAGCATGTCTCCCGGCACGAGGAGGACCGACTGCTCCTTTCGGATCCGCTCGGCGAGGGCGGAGGGAGAGATCCGCAGCCGGTAGGGGGTGAACGCGATCGCGCCGGCGCGCGGCGGAATCCAGTCGAAGATCGCGGCGCGCTCGGTGATCCAGCGCTCGAGGATGGGCAGCTGGGCGCGGAGGATTCCGCGCGTGCGCGCGAGAATCGCTTCCCGCCGCGCCGGCTCGACGGCGATCGACGCCAGGACGTCGGAGAGCATTCCGGGAGTCAGGGTCAGGTAGTCGTGGCGGCGCCAGATTTCGGCGATCGCTTTTTTCGGCGCGACGACCCAGCCGGTCCGCAGGCCCGGAAGGCCGAACGCCTTCGAGAGCCCGGACGTCACGATCGTCCGTTCGTAGCGTCCCCAGAAGGTCGGAGTCGTCTCGCCGGAGATCTCCGCTCCGCGGTAGATCTCGTCGGCCACGAGCCAGGCCCCGACGCGCCGGGCGGCGGCCACGACTTCGGCCATCTCCTCTTCGGTGAAGACGGCGCCTGTCGGGTTGTTCGGATTGGTGACGAGAACGATCTTCGTCTTTCGCGTGACCGCGCGGCGCAGGCGTTCGACGTCGAGAGCCCACCGCCCCGCGCGACGGTCGTGGCGGAGCGGGAACGTCGCCGCGGAGGCCCAGTGCCGCGCGAGTCCCCAGGCCTGCATGTAGTTGGGGAGCAGGATCGCCGCGTTGTCGCCGGGCTCGAGCATCGTCCAGAGAACCGCGTGGTTCGCCTCGGCGCCTCCGTTGACCACCGTGACGTTCTCGGCCGTCGCGCCCGGATACCAGGCGGCGATCCGTTCGCGCAATGGAGTGGATCCGTCCGATCGGGGATAGGCGAGCCTCGTCGCGAGGAGTCGCTCCGGAGGCTCTCCGTCGAGCAGCTCGGAGACCGAAAGCGGAACGACCCCGCTCTCCGAGAGGTCGAACGAGACCTCCTTCTCGTAGAGACACTGCATCCGCTCCATCCGAAAGGTTTCGATTCGCATCTCGGGCCTCGAGCCGAGACTAGCAGGAGTCGAAAGTCCGGGGCGTGGAACTCCCTCCGAGCCAAAAAGAAGGCCCCCTTTCCAGGGGGCCTCGGGAAGGAGGAGATCGGATTGCGTGCGTTCAAGGGTTTCTACGGAGCGGGCGAGCGAAACGTTGCACACATTGGCAAGGCTTTCGGATCGCTGGACTTGCGTGTATTTTTGGGGAGCACCATGCGCCTGACTCCCGGAAGCCGTCCGGGCGACGTCGACCGGCTCGAAGGGCCTTGATCCGGTTGATCGTCAAGCCGGGGCGGGAGGAGTCCGTCCTCCGTCGACATCCGTGGCTCTTTTCGGGCGCGGTGTCCAAGGGGGAGGGCGACGGCTCCGACGGGCTCGCGGAAGTCGTCGCGTCCGACGGGCGGTCGCTCGCGCGGGGCGCCTACTCGCCCGGCTCTCAGATCGTGGCTCGGCTCTGGAGCTTCGACGGGCGGCCGGTGGACGGAACCCTGATCCGGCAGCGTTTTCGGGCGGCGCGCACGCTGCGCAGATCGGTCGTCCCCGCCGACACGACCGGTTATCGAGCCGTCAACTCGGAAGGGGACCTCTGCCCGGGCGTTCTCCTCGACGTCTACGGCGACGGCGCGGTCCTGGAGCTCCTGACCGAGGGGACCGAGAAGTGGCTGGCGGAGATCGAGGCGGCGGCGCGCGAGGTCTTCTCGCCGAAGCGTCTCGTCGTGCGCGAGAGCGGGGCGAAGCGGGATCGCGGCGGAAGAGGGGCCCGCTCACCCCGACCCGCTCGCCTCAGGGGACAGGCAGAGGAAGAAGGGCGCGGAGAAGGGGGAGAGGACTTCGTGCCTTTCCTCGAGAACGGCCTGCGTTTCGTCGCCGACGTTTCGGCGGGGCAGAAGACCGGCTTCTATCTCGATCAGCGCGAGAACCGCGCGCGCCTCCGCCGCTTCGCGCGCAGTCGGACCGTCCTCAATCTCTTTTCCTACTCGGGCGGCTTTTCCGTCGCGGCGCTCGCCGGCGGTGCGACGCGCGCGGTGGACGTCGACTCCTCGGCGGCGGCGCTCGAGCTCGCCCGCGCGCACCGGGAGTCGAACGATCTGGCCGCGCCGGCCGGTGACTTCGTCCTCGCCGACGTCTTCGAGGACGTGCGCCGCCGCGTGGAGGCGGGAGAGTCGTGGGACGTCGTCATCTGCGACCCTCCCGCCTTCGCGAAGAAGCGGTCGGACGTAGACCGCGCCGCCCGCGGCTACAAGGACGTCAACCGCCTCGCGATGCGCCTCGTCGCTCCGGGCGGGCTTCTCCTGACTTGCTCCTGCTCGGGCCTCGTCTCGCCGGAGCTCTTCCAGAAAATCGTGTTCTCCGCCTCGCTCGAGTCCGGCCGGACGTTCTCGATCGAGGCGCGACAGGGAGCCGGCGGCGACCACCCGGTTTCCCTCGACTGCCCCGAAGGGGAATACTTGAAGGGGTTATGGCTCGCCGAGCGCTCCTGACCACCATGATCGCGGCTTCTCTCGTCCTGCCCCTCGGCCCGGTCCGGAGTCAGGAAGCGGCGCACCGCGTGCTCGTGTTCTCGCGGACGACCGGCTTCCGGCACGACTCGATCCCGGACGGGATCGCTGCCGTCCGCTCGATCGGCCAGCAGCAGGGATTCGAGGTTCAGGCGACCGAGGATCCGTCGTTCTTCGCGGACGATCGGCTCGCCGGCTTCGACGCGGTCGTCTTCCTCCTGACGACCGGCGACGTTCTCGACGACGGCCAGCAGGCGGCCCTCCAGCGCTACATCGGCCGCGGCGGCGGCTTCGTCGGCGTGCACTCGGCCTCCGACACCGAGCACGCGTGGCCGTGGTATGGCGAGCTCGTCGGCGCTTTCTTCGTCGGCCATCCGGCGATTCAGGGCGCTTCGGTCTTCGTCACCGACCGCGTCCACGCTTCGACACGGGATCTGCCGGAGCGGTGGGATCGCACCGACGAGTGGTACAACTTCGACTCGAACCCGCGTCCGAAAGTCCACGTGCTCGCACACGTGGACGAATCGACCTATTCGGGCGGCTCGATGGGCTCGGACCATCCGATCTCCTGGTGCCGCTTCTTCGACGGCGGGCGGACCTGGTACACGGCGATGGGGCACACGCGCGAGAGCTACTCCGAGGCGCTCTTCGTCCGTCACCTCGCCGGCGGAATCCGGTTCGCCGCGGGCTATCCCGACTGCAATTCGCCGGCGGCGCGGCCGCGCGCTCTCCCGCCGCGCTCCTGAGGCTCCGACGCGGGGCGTGGGTCGCCCGGAGGAACCGCCCGGACCTGATAACCTCCCCGGCCGATGCACCTGGATCTCACGGAGGAGCAGGCGCTCCTCCAGTCCTCTGTCCGTCAGTTCGCCGAGGAGAGGGTCCGGCCGCAGGCCGCGGCCATCGACCAGAGCGGCCGCTTCCCGCGCGAGCTCTTCGCCGAGGCGGGCGAGCTCGGGCTCGCCGGCGTCTGCGTCCCCGCCGCCTGGGGGGGCTCCGAGATGGACACGGTGTCGTATGCCATCGTCATCGAGGAGATCTCCCGCGTCTGCGCCAACCTCGGCGTGATCCTCTCGGTCAACAACTCCCTCGTCTGCGATCCGATCGAGCGATTCGGCAACGAGGACCAAAAGAGACGCTTCCTGACGCCGCTCGCGCGCGGCGAGAAGCTCGGATGCTTCGCCCTGACCGAGCCGAACGCCGGCTCGGACGCCGCCAACCAGCAGAGTCGTGCGGTTCTCGAGGGGGGCCACTATCGGATCTCCGGACAGAAGGTCTTCATCACTTGCGGGCAGGAGGCGGACGTCTGCCTGCTCTTCGCGATGACCGACCCCGCGCAGAAGGCGCGCGGCATCTCGGCGTTCCTGGTGGACGCGGACACGCCCGGCTTCGACCGGTCGCGGCATCAGGTCAAGCTCGGCGTCAACGCCTCCGGCACGGTCGAGATCTTCCTGACCGACGTCGTGGTTCCGGTCGAAAACCGGCTCGGGCGGGAAGGGGAGGGGTTCAAGATCGCGATGACGACGCTCGACGGCGGGCGCATCGGAATCGCCGCGCAGGCGGTCGGGATCGCGACGGAGGCTTTCGAAGCGGCGCTTTCCTACTCGAAGGCGCGTCGCGCGTTCGGCAAGTCGATCGCCGAGTTCCAGGTCATCCGCTTCTATCTGGCCGACATGGCGACGGAGCTCGACGCGGCGCGCCTCCTAACGAGGCGGGCGGCCGCCGCGAAGGACGCGGCGAAGAAGGGGGCGGGGCGTTTCGGGATCGAGGCGGCGGTCGCCAAGCTCTTTGCGGCCGAGATGGCGCAGCGCGTCACGACCAAGGCGCTCCAGATCCACGGCGGGTACGGCTACACGAAGGAGTATCCGGTCGAGCGCAATTTTCGCGACGCGCGAATCACGGAGATCTACGAGGGCACGAGCGAGATTCACCGTTTGATCATCGCCCGCGAGGTCTTCAAGGACGAGCCGCTCCAGATCGGATGAGCCCGGTCGGGACTGCGGACTAGGAAAAAGAGGACTCGAGCATCTCGATGGCCCAGACACGAATGTTCCGAGACCGCGTGGTCTCGATGGAGCAGACCCTCGAAGGGGGAGAGAAGCACCTGGACCTTCTGAAAGCCCTCTGTCTCGAGGCCTTCCCCGACTTCCGATATCGCGAGCACGCGCTCGATCACGAGCGCGATCTGTTCGTGATGCTGCTCGAATCCTCCGATGGCCGGCGCAAGCAGGTCGGCTGGACGCGAATGGTGCTCTTCGACACCGAACGGATGCCCTCGGTGGCTTCCGATCCGTCGAGCCTCCTGCGTGGAAAGATCGTCGAGTTCCTGCGTCAGCGGGCAACCCGGCCGGAGATCGTCGTCACCTTCCGTCACCTCGAGGAGGGCTGGACCGATACGCCCGAGCCGCGTCCGTCGCGACGCCGCCGGCGCCGCGGCCGCGGCGCGGGGCGTCCTCAGGAAAAGGGCGCGGCGCCGGGACGTCCGATGCCCGCC
>JBKPSZ010000128.1:0-9525 GCA_046735265.1 Acidobacteriota bacterium
TTCTTCCTTTCACCTTGACTCGTTCTTTCACCTTTAATTGCTCGATCGACCGGGACCTACCGACAAGATTCGGATGCGCGCGCGCCGGGGTTGTACCTCCTTTCGTTTTTTCGATCCGCGTTCTTATTGATCGTCTAAGGCGGCCTTATGGATCTTCTAAGGCTGCCCGTCGTCGACGCCGTTCGATTCCCGCGTGATGCGGATGCCTTCTCCCTCGAGCACGCTCGCGACGGGCCCGGAACGGCAGGAGATCTCGACTCCCGCGCGGCTCAACCGCTCGAGAGCCTCCACGGCGGCCCAGTCCACGAAGCCGACGCTCGCCAGATCGAGATGCACCGCGCTCCGGGATCGAAGGAGATCGGTGCACTCGCGTTCCAGCAGCGCGACGCATTCCGCGACGATGTTTCCCTCGAGCTTGAGCCTCGCTCGCGAGGGCGATCCCTTCTCGCGCGTGATCCGCAGCGTCACATCGACCTCCCAGTCTCTTCGCACGGGCGAGTACATAGACACGTCGCGTGCCAGGCGCTCCCTCGGCCGACTCGACGGATGCAAGCGCATGAGCGGAGTCGGGTTGACCCGCTGGAGCGCCCGCGGATCGGCCTCGGTCGTTGCGAACTTTCCTGCCGACCTGTTGGGAGAATGCCGAGTGGATGGCGCAGATCGAGGTCGAATGTCTCGCGTCGAGCGCGGCAGCACCGCGATGCCGGTAGGCGTGACGGATTCTTAGGTGCGAATTAAGCTCGTCATCGTCCGTCAAACGCGTGAGATCGAGAGAGCCCGAGAGGAGCGGACCTTCTCGATGAGGCCTGCTGTCTCGCGCTTACGCGACGGCCTCGCGTCGGACGGAACGGTCCTCGGATCCCGCCGTTCCTCGCGCGAGCGCTCGATACAGCTCTCGGGCGCTCTGAAAACGTGCGGCGGGTTCTTTCTCGATGCACTTCATGACGATGGCGGCGATCCTCGAATCGATCCGCGGATTCTTCGACCGGGGAGGAGGCGGCGTGTTGTTGACGTGCTTCAAGACCACGGCGACCGGGCTGTCGTCTTCGAAGGGCAATGAGCCCGTGAAGATCTCGTAAAGCACGACGCCGAGGGAATAGATGTCCGAACGAAAGTCGAGTGGTAATCCGCGCGCCTGCTCCGGCGACATGTAGCCGAGCGTCCCCATCACTCTTCCCGGCGTGGTTCTCTCGCGGCCGTCGGCCAGATGTGCACTTCCGAAATCCATGATCTTCGTGCTGCCGGTGGGCTCGACCATGATGTTCTGGGGCTTGATGTCTCCGTGGACGATGCCGACCTCGTGTGTCGCGGAAAGCCCGCGGCAGATCTGCTTCGCGATCCCGAGTCCCACCGGCGCCGGCAGACTCTCTTTGGTCGCGACGACCTGCTCCAGTGTCAAACCCTGGACGAATTCCATCGAGAGAAACTTGAGCCCGTTCCACTCTCCCAGGTCATGAGTGCGAAGAACGTTCGGGTGCGTGATGCGACGCGCGAGTCGGATTTCCTGCTTGAAGCGGTCGAGAAGGCAGGGATCGGTCGAGAGGGCCCGGTGGTGCAGGGTCTTGATGGCGACGAGATCTTCGAGTCGGTGGTCGAGCGCCTTGTACACGACTCCGACTCCGCCCTTGCCGACCACCGACTGAATCTCGTAGCGGGCGGCGAAAAGGGTGCCGACCCGTGGTTCGTCGTGCGAGACCCCGGCCGTTCCTGCGTCCGATGTGCGGCCCGGAGACGCGGCACTCGTCTCGCCGACCGGAATCCTGAGCGAAGCCACGGAATTCACGCTGACTTCTCCGCGAGCTCCTTCAGAGAGGAACGTGCCAGGTTCCACTGGCCGAGCGGAGGAACACAAAGCGCCTGAATGGAGTCGAGTTAGGCTCCTGGAAGTCCCGCGGACTCCTCGCAGCCCCCGCGCAACACATGCCGGCCATTTGGGAGAATGCCGAAGGGATGGCAGCGAGCAAAGCCGCGCCGGCGTCGGCGACGACGCGAGCGGCAATCTGCCGCGCGCCTCGGAATCAGGACGGACGGAGGATCCCGAGCCTCTTCATCCGGGCCTCGAGGGTCGTTCGCTTGAGGCCGAGGATCTTGGCCGCGCCGCGCTCGCCGCTGACCCGCCAACCGGTCTCCTCGAGAATGGCAACGATGTGCTGGCGCTCGAGGTCCTCGAGGCTCCGAGCCTCCGAGTTCGGACTTCCGCCGGATGACGCCACTGCGAGGTCGCCGAGCTCGAAGCGGCCCTTGGGTGAGAGGATCACCGCTCGTTCGATGACGTTCTGAAGCTCGCGAACGTTCCCGGGCCAGGAGTAGGCGCACAGGCGGTCCAGCACGGACGCGCTCAGCGAACCGACCTGCCTCCCCATCTTCGACGCGTAGAGCATGGCGAAGTGCCGGGCGAGGCGCGGAACGTCCTGAAGCCGCTCTCGCAAGGGGGGGAGGATGATGGGAAAGACGTTGAGACGGTAATAAAGGTCCGCGCGGAAGCGCTCCTCGCTCACCGCACGCTCGAGGTCGCGATTCGTGGCCGCGATGAGCCGCACGTCGACTTTCAGCGTCTGCGTCCCGCCGACGCGCTCGAACTCGCCGTCCTGCAGCACGCGCAGGAGCTTCGCCTGCAACTCCAGCGGGAGGTCGCCGACCTCGTCGAGGAAGAGCGTGCCTCGGTTGGCGAGCTCGAACCGGCCGACCTTGCGCGATAGTGCGCCGGTAAACGCTCCCTTCTCGTGACCGAAGAGCTCGCTTTCGATCACGCCAGCCGGAAGGGCAGCGCAGTTCACTTTCACGAGGAGCTTGTCCTTCCGCCGGCTCAGGTCATGGATCGCGCGAACGATCAGCTCCTTACCCGTGCCTGTCTCGCCCCTGACGAGCACCGTCGAGTCGGTCGTCGCGACCTTGCGAACGCTCGCAAGGACGCCGAGTAATGCCGGTGACTGGCCGACGACGTCCCCGAACGCGGCTTCCGTGCGGACTTCCTCTTGAAGGTAGACGTTCTCTTCCTCCAGGCGCGCTTTGAGGGCGGCGATCTCCTCGTAAGCGAGCAGATTTTCGATTGCGAGGGCCACCTGGTCGGCGATGGCCGCCAGCAGCGACGCCTCGTTGGCGCCGTATCGACCGGGCGCTTGGCTCCCGACGTTCATCGTGCCGATGACTTTTCCCTTGATCGCCATCGGAACGGTGATGGCACAGCGGATCCCGACCTCGAGCAGGACCGCGTGCTCGAGGAACTGAGGGGAATCCTGGACGTCCGCCGTGAGGAGCGGCGCGGTGTGATCCAGCACCCAGCCGGAGCGCGTTTGCTGCCGCGGCCACTCGGCCCGGAGGGGAGTCAGGGGAGGCGAAGGCACCGGGCCCACCACGCCGAGCGCCTTGAAGACGTCCCGACCGGGGTCGTAGAGGTGGAGCGCGAAACGATCGAAGGGAATCGCTCTCTGCAGAGCTGCCGCCGTCGCCGTCAACAGGGAATTTCGATCCAGGCACGTGACGATCGCGTTGTTGACGTCGAGGAGGACACGCTGGCGTTTCTCGGAGTCCCGGAGCTCGGATGTTCGAGACTCCACGAGGCTCTCCAGGTTTGCGGTCACCGCCCGAAGCTCGCCGACGACGCGCCGCAACTCGATCTCAGACATGGCGGACGACGCCAGAACTCGGAGGATCCCGATTTCCTCTTCGGTCCACTCGTGCGGCTGTTGATCCACGACGCAGAACGTCCCGAGGGCATGTCCTTCGGAGGTAATCAACGGGATGCCCGCGTACGCGATGACGCCCGTCGCGTCGGAGGAGGGCCCCAGGAGCGGATCGCCTCGAGCGTCCGCAACGACGAGGGCCTCGCGCGAGCCGACGGCATGCTTGCAGAACGAGTGTTCCAGCGAATTCTGCCGCAACGACGCGAGAGGCTCGTCCAGCCCGCACTGACTCTTGAAAAAATGGCGATCGCAGTCCACCAGCGAAACGAGCGCGACCGGCACTCGGAGCACGGTCATCGCCGCGCGCGTCAAACGGTCGAACGCCTCCTCGGGCGGGGAATCGAGAAGCGACGTCCGCCGCAGCGCTTCGAGGCGCGCTTCGTTCTCGAGGATCTCGACGAGCTTGTCCTTCAGATGTCGGCCTCGCTCGCGACCCGAACCCTAGCCCGTCGAATAGGACGACCACCAGTTTGACCGAACGCCGACCAAGGAGTGCAGACCAAGGAATGAGGTCGCACGTTCACTTCTCCGCCGGAGTGTAATCCCGCGCGATTCATCCCTGCTTCAAGGTGACCGGCCGGGAGACGGGTTGTCAAGTTAACTTGACAATCGCTGGCGTGCAGTTTGTCGTCGTCGACCTCGCGGTCAGCCGCCGATCTTCCTCCGGTACTCGACGGGCGTCACTCCGTGCCACCGCTTGAACGCGCGGTGGAAGGCGGCGGGCTCGGAGTAGCCGAGGAGATAGCCGACCTCGGCGGCCGACAGGGCCGACTCGGCGAGGAACCGTTCCGCGGCTTCCCGGCGCGTCTCCGCGAGGATTTCCTGGAAGGACGATCCCTCGTCGGCGAGACGGCGCTGGAGCGTGCGCGGGCTCATCGCGAGCTGCCTCGCCACGGCTTCCAGCGATTGCGCCTCCGCGTCTCCGCGGGCCACGCGCAAGGCGAGCGCGTGCCGAAGCTCGTCGGACGCGTTTCCCGAGCGTTTCCGCCGGAAGACGATGGCGTCTGCCTGGCCCGCGAGGAGGTCGTGCAGCGCGGCGTCGCGGCGGCGGAGGGGGACGCTCCAGGAGGCGCGGGTCAAGTCGAAACCATTCCAGTCGGCCGGCGCCAGCACCGAACAGTGGAGCCGTTCCGCGAAGTCCGCCGGATCCTCTGGCGGCTGGACGAAACGGACGCGAACGATGTCGATCGGGCCCGCCGCCTCGCGGCGGATGTGCGTCACCGCGAGCGCGGTCGAGTATTCGACGCTGAAGGACGGTCCGACGCAGGTCTGGCTGTAGACGACGCGGATCGGATCCTCGTCCTCACGGATCTCGATTTCGAGCGGTGCGCAGACGAGCCGGAAATATCGGCGGAGCTGGCCGAGCGCGTCGCCGACCGTCGCCGACGTGCCGACGAGGTGGTCGAGCAGAGGGAACGCGCCGAAGGGCGTCTCGAGCGCGAGCCGGAGCGCCAGGTTCTGGATCGGGCGCAGTGCCATGGCCCTTCCGAAGAGCGCCGGCGTGGTGGCGACCGGCACGAGGCCGTCGGGGTCCGAAATCTGCTCGGCGGAAAGTCCGACGGCCCGGCGAAGGTCCTCCACGTCGTAGCCCAGACGGCCGAAGGCTTCCAGAAAGACCCGCAGGTCCGAGACGGGCTGCATCGGAGGCGGAGGAGCCTTCGGAGGCAGGCTCGTGGCGCGATCGGTCAATTCTTTGACGCGCGCGGTCATCGGAAGGCACGGACCTCCGGGCCGAGGATTCTCGCACAGGAGGTACGACGATGAAGACCACGATCATGGCGGCGACGGTGTTGCTCGCGGGCGCGATGCTCGCCGGCTCCCCGATGCGCGGCGGAATGTTGGGAGTGTCGGCGGCGTCGGCGGATTCGTTGCGGAATGTTCAGGACGCGTACGTGGCGGCGATGCGCGCCGGCGACGCGAAGGGCGTCGCGGCGGTCTTCCGCGACGACGCGACGGAGATGCCTCCGGGGATCGCGCCCGTGCGCGGCCGGGCGGCCATCGAGGCGTACTACCGGGGCCTCTTCGGAACGTGCCGGTTCACGACGTTCGAGCTGACGGAGACGGACAGCCGGATCGCGGGGGACGTCGGGTATCTCGTGGGCACCTCGCGCATCGCGGTCTCCGCCGCGGCGGCGGGTGGCCCGCCGGATCACGAGGAGAGCGGCAAGTACGTCGTCGTTCTCAAGCGGACCGGCAACGAGTGGAAGGTCGCCTACGCCATCTACAACGGCGACGCGCCGCCCCCGCCCCTGGCGCCGGCGCGATGAAACCGACTCCTTCCCCGGCGTGAGAAAATGGCGTCGTGAGCGATCGCGACGCCTTTTCCTTCTCCTCGATCGAGGAGGCCGCCGAGGATCTGCGGGCCGGCAAGTTCGTCGTCATCGTGGACGACGAGGATCGGGAAAACGAGGGCGATCTCGTCCTCGCGGCCGAGAAGGTCACGCCGGCCACGATCAACTTCATGGCCAAAGAGGGGCGGGGCCTGATCTGTCTCGCGCTGACCGAGGAGCGCTGCGACGAACTGGAGCTGCCGCCGATGGTCGAGCAGAACACCTCGAACTTCGGCACGGCCTTCACCGTCTCGATCGAGGCGCGCGGCCGGACGACGACCGGGATCTCGGCGGCGGATCGCGCCGCCACGGTCCTGGCGGCGGTGGACCCGAACACGCGCCCGTCCGATCTGCTGCGGCCCGGCCACATGTTCCCGCTTCGGGCCCAGGCGGGCGGGGTCTTGAAGCGGGCCGGGCAGACGGAGGCGTCCGTCGATCTGTGCCGGATCGCGGGGGTGACGCCCGCCGCGGTTCTCTGCGAGATCATGAACGAGGACGGCTCGATGGCGCGCGTGCCGGACCTCGCCACGTTCTGCGCGAGACACGGCCTGCGGATGGTGACCGTGGCGGACCTGATCCGCCACCGGATGCGCCACGAGCGGCTGGTCGAGCGAATCGCTTCGCCGCACCTGCCGACGACCTTCGGGGACTTCCGGCTCTACGCCTACCGGAGCGAGGTCACGCACGAAGAACACGTGGCGCTCGCGCTCGGGGACATCCGCGAGGAGGAGCCGGTCCTGGTCCGCGTCCACTCGCAGTGCCTGACCGGCGACGTCTTCGGCTCGACGCGCTGCGACTGCGGCGCGCAACTCGAGCTCGCCATGGAGAAGATCCGGGAGGCGGGCAAGGGCGTCTTCCTCTACCTGCTGCAGGAAGGACGGGGTATCGGCCTCGTCAACAAGCTCAAGGCCTACGAGCTGCAGGACGAGGGACACGACACCGTTTCGGCCAACGAGAAGCTCGGGTTTCCGCCCGACATCCGCAACTACGGCGTCGGCTGCCAGATCCTCCGCGACCTCGGCGTGCGGAAGATGCGGCTCATGACGAACAATCCCTCCAAATACGTCGCGATCGACGGCTACGGGCTCGAGATCGTGGAGCGCGTTCCGCTCGAGGTCGGACCCACCGACCGGTCGCGCAAGTACCTCGAGGCGAAGAAGAACAAGCTCGGGCACCTGCTCAAGCTGGTTTAGGCGGCGCCGGGCCCGCCGTTGGCTCCTCTCGGCGCGTGATCCGGCCCGTCGCCGGATCGAAGACGTCGTCGCCGCGCGGGCCCATTTGCACCGGCTTCAAGACAAATGCGTCCCGGCGCGCGTTGTGCGCGCACATCGAGACGGGGCCGTCCGCCGTCATCACCATGAACGAGCAATTGCGGATCCGTTCCGGGTCGAGGCAGTTCGCATCCATGAAGTTGTGGATGAAGAACGTGATCTTGCCGACGGGCTCGCGCCGGAAGAAAGCTCCCCGCACGGCCCAGAACTTGCGGACGAGGAAGGCCCCTCCTCGCAGGAGCCAGTACGGATGGCGCAGCGCCCCCGCGACGACCTTCCGGGCCGTGCGCGGCACGTCCCGCCGGTCGAAGGGAACGTGTCGGAACTCCTGGAGAAAGCGCTCGTAGAGGGGGCGATCCGTCAGCACGTCCACGGCGCGGCCTCCGGCGGTCGCGAGCATCGTGCCGCGGTTGCAGGAGGGATGCCCGACGAGGGCGGTGTCCCAACAGAGGCGATCCAGGCCGACTCCGCGGCGGATCCGCTCGGCGATCGCTTCCGGGGTCACGTGGGGGGCTCGCTCCCGCCATTCGCCGCGGCCGGTCGCGGCCTGCACCTGGAAAGAGGCCATGCCCACCACGTCCGAGTGTGCGAGGAAGAATCGCGCCAGCATCGGAACCTCTTCGAGGTTGCCGGCGTGGACCGTCGTGTTGAAGATCACGGCGACCCGCAGATCGCGGGCCCGCTCGATGTATTCGAGGCGCACCGCGTTCAAGGCCTCCTCGTCCCGGTACTTTTTGAAGCGCTGCGTCGTGTCGACGTGGAACGCGACGTCGAAGAGACCCGCGGCCGCGAGCTCCTCCAGCAGATCCCGGGAGGCCTTGATCCCGTTCGTGAGCAGGGAAGGGCGCAGGCCCCGGTCCGAGAGTCGTCGCACGATGGCGATGAGCTCGTCGCGGGGCCGGAGGGTCGGATCGCCGCCCGTCACCTGGACGCCGACGCCGGGGCCGTAGGTCTCGCGGATGCGATCGATCCGGTCGAACAGGATCGGAAGGGGCAGGTCTTTGATCGACTCGGCGCTCTCGGAGAGGTAGCACAGCGTGCAGTCGAGGTTGCACCGCTGCGTGATCTCGAGCGCGACGCATCCGATCGTCGAGCGGCGGCCGAGCACCTGGTTGGGCGTCCGGAATGCGGGATCGAGCCGCTCCCAGGTCGTTCGGAGCAGGCGCTCGCGCTCGGCCACGTCGTCGTACACGGGGAGCCCCGTGAGGGGGCGCTCGGCGCTCATCGCGGGGCCGGCCGCTCCCGGGCGTTCAGAGTCCAGTCGTACGGGAGGAACTCGACGCTCCAGTCCTCCGGAATCGGCTCGGAGCGATAGAGATTCGCGTACGCGGCGAGCGACGGCGCCTTCGCGAGGAAGTCCTTCGTGTAAAAGCGGAGGATCTCGGAGAAAAAGACTCTGCGGCGCGGCGGATCGAGGCGAACGTTGCGCTCCTCGGCGAAGAATTCCCGGGCCGCGCGGTCCAGCTCGGCGTCCAGTTGCGGTCCGCGGAAGGGCTCCCGGGGCAGGCGCGGGCAGCCGAGCACCATGCAGTTCAGGGCGAAGTGGACGCGGGGATCTCCCATCGGGCGCACGATCCGATTCTCCAGAGAGTAGAGGGAAATGCTCCGCCCGCCCAACTCGAAGCGATTCCGGTAGAAGAAGCGCACTTTGATCGAGCCGAGCTCCGGCGGAATGCCGGAGCGAAGGACTCCGAACATCGCGAGCGCGTTGTAGGCGTTCAGGTAGAAAGCGAGGGCGTCCTGCCGCGTCGGAAAAGCTTCGGGGCGGGATTGCGGGTCCTCCCGGGCGAGGGCGGCGACGTAGCGGTCGAGGTCCGCCGAGTCCTTCGCGAGCCCGGCGAAGTCGATCGCACCGCGGTCGTCGACGAAGCGCTCGAGCACGGCGGTCCAGGCCGTTTCCGCCTCGGCTGGCGTCACCGGCGCGGACCGCGGAGGCGGAATCGCGACGGCGCAGCCGGCGGCGGCGAGTGTGATCGCGAGGAGGCCTGGCCTCGACCATCCCACTCGATGCAAGGTTTTTGGGCTCAAGGACAAGGAGATGCCGATCCTTCGCCGGCGTTGCCGAGTCTCCGCCTTTTGGCTTGTCCACACGGTTTCTTAACCTCGCTGTGAATATCCTCCGTCCGCACAAGGAGGAATCATGTCTCCCAAGACGTTCGAAGTCCTGCCGTCGGGCGGCGGAGGGTCGGTTCGGTCCTTCCGGCGGGTCGCCATCGTCGTCGCGATTCTCGTTCTGCTCCT
>JBKPSZ010000129.1:0-11382 GCA_046735265.1 Acidobacteriota bacterium
GCCACGCCCGCCGTGGCGGCGCCGTCCGGGAAAAGACGCGCCAGGACCGCGGCGAGCGCGAGCGCGACGCCGACCCCGAGGATCGCGCGGGGCAACCGGTCCCGGCCGCGGAGGCGATCGAAAGCGAAAGCCGCCAGGAGCGCGAGAGCGAGGGTCATGCCGACCGCGAACTTCTCCGGGAAGCGGAGCGGCAGCGGGGAATGGAGGCTCCCCCAGCTCGCGGGCACGAAGCTCGGAAGGACGCAAACCGCGAGCGAGAGCAGAAGGAGAGAGCGGGCGAACCCGGCGCCGCGGCGGCGGTCCCTCCACGCGGCGATGACCCCGATCGCGGCGAGGGATCCGGCGTAGAAAGTCGTGAAGAAGCCGACCGTCTTGTATCGGAAGACCTGCCATCCCCAGACGCGCGTCGAGTCGAGCTCCCACGTCGGCCCGAATGGATACGGGATCACGAGCTCGACCAGGCGCAGAGGGGAAACGGAGTAGAGAAGCGCTTCGTTCAGGCGCATGCCCAGGATGGCCCGGTTGGTGTATGGAATCCATCCGGCCGCCGCCACGATCTGCGGAAGCGCGAGCAGTCCTCCGATGAGAACCGCCGCCGCGCCGTCCACGAAGAGACGCTTGGCTTCGTGCCCCGGGCTTTCCCGGGCGATCCAGAGCCCGACGCAGAGGAGCGCGACCGTGGAGACGAAGACGTCGCCCGCGAGGAAGAGCAGACCGAAGACCGCGCCGAGCGAGAGGATTCGCGCGGCGCGCGAGGCCGGACGCGCCAGGGCCCAGACGAGCCACGGGAGAAGCGTGAATCCCGGGTGGTAGTTGGTGAAGAAGACCTCGGAGATCGACACCCCCGAGAAGGCGTACGTCGCCGCCCCGACCCACGCCGCGCCGGCTGACAGACCGAGCGCCCGAGCGGCGAGGAGGAATCCGATGCCCGAGAGCGCCCAGTGGAGCACCGGGTAGAGGCGCATCGCGAGGGGGAACGGCAGGAGCGAGAAGGCGGGGCGCACCGGATAAAACGCCCCCGCGTTCGGGTTCGACAGGAGCGGGCGTCCCCCCGAGATCAGATCGATCCAGACCGGCAGACGCCCCCGCGACCAGGCGTCGTGGATCGCCTTCTCGATCGGCAGGTTGTATCCGAGGATGTCGCGGCCTCCGAAGTTGCGCCTTCCGAAGACGGGGTCGGCGAAGGCGAGCACCGTGGCGGCGACGAAGAGGGCGCACGGAAGGGCCGCCCGCCATCGCGTCGAGCGGCTCGGGACAGCGGAAGGGCTCGGAGAAGGACTCTCGCGACGCGCGGCGACCGGGTCGGCGCCACCGGAGCGACCGTCGGCCGGGGGCGGCTCGAGCACAGTCGGAGCTAGGATAGGGCATTCGCCAGCGTTCGCCAAGCTTCTCCCGCCTCGAAGCGCTCGCCCTCGCCGTCCTGGCCGCCGCCTCCGCGCTCCGCCTCGGTCTCGCGGACGCGCGTCCGCTGTGGCACGACGAGATCTTCACTGTCTGGGCCTCGCGTCTCTCTCCCTCGGCGCTCGTCGAGGCGCTCGCGTCGGACTCCGGCCCGCCGCTTCTCTATCTGATGGAGAAGCCGTTCGTGGCGCTCGCCGACGCCGGAGCGATTCGGGACGCGGTCGTCCGGGCTCTTCCCTGGCTCGCGACGCTTGCCCTCGCGCTCTCCGCTCGCCGACTCTCCGGCCGGCCGCGGGCCCTCTTCCTCGTGCTTCTGGCTCTCTCCCCCCTTCTCCTTCTCTACGCCGCCGAAGCGCGCGCGTACGCGATCCTGGGTTGCGCCGCGCTGGCACTCTTCCTCCGAAGCTCCGAAGAGCGGCCGGCGCCGGCTTCCCTCGTTGGCATCGCGCTCTTGACCGCGGTGGCTCTCTATCTCCATTACCTCGCGATCTTCCTCGCCGCGGCTCTGGCCGCGGTCGCGGTGGGGCGGCGGCGCTTCCGCTCTCTCGCCGCGATCCTCGCCGGCGGTGCGCTCTTCCTTCCCTGGATTCCGATCCTCCGCGCGCAGCCGGCGGCGGCGACCTCCTGGATGCGCGAGCCCGTCGTTTCCTCCGCCGCGGGAATGTTGTCCGGTCTGGGGGGGGCGGGACGGATTCCGGGCCCGTTCGGCCCGCCGCTCCCGGTCTGGCTCTTCGCCGCCGGCGTTCTGCTCGGCGCGCTGACGATCGCCGCGCTCCTCGCGAGCCCGAATCCGCGCTCGAGAGACGCGGGCGCCGTCTCGCTCATCTACCTCGGGCTCGTGCTTCTCGTGTCGCTCTGGCGACCGGTCGGGTTCGCCGGGCGGAGCGAGATGGCCATCCTGCCGATCGCGATCTGGGGGATCGCGGCCGCTTCCGCCGACTCCGCTTCCGCGAGACGAGTCGCGGCGGCGACCGCCGCGGTCGCCCTCGTCTCGACCGCGAGCCTCCTGCCCTCGCTCCCGGGACGCGCGCCGGAAGGATCGTCGCTCGTTTCGCTCGCGTGCCGGACCGCGGGGAGGAACGACGTCCTCGTGTCGGCCGCGGGTCTCTATCTCCCCTCGCGTCTTGCGGCCGATCGCGGCCGCCTCGCCGGCCGGCTCTGGTCGGTCCCGGCCGATCTCGAGCGTCATCCCGGCTGGTTCGAGGCGGTTCCCTTTTCGGAGTCCGACCGGCAGAACCTCTATCGGCGGATGGAGGAGCTCCCCGAGGACGGCCGGGTGTTCCTGCTCCTGCCCTCTCTCCTCTTCTCTTCCGAGCTCGCGCAGGAGCTCCGGATCCGCGGCGCGCTCCATCCGGTCGCGAGCGCTCCCGGAGCGGTGCTCTTCTCCTGGACGCCGGGACCGCGGCTCGCGCGCGGCGAGGGTTACCGGGGCGCCCCGCCGGGAGGACGGGTCGCGATCGCGAGAAGCGACATCCCGTAGGACGGAGGGTTTCGCTCCTCGCGCCGCAGAAGCGGCAGCGCCAGCTTGAAGGCTGCGAGCTGAGCGCGCGGCAGGATCCGCCGGCGCAGGATCTTCCCGTTCACGTACCAGCCGAGGACCCCCGGCCGGTTCACGAAGCGGCAGTCCTCGACGGCGAATCCGGCGGCCGAGAGCTTCTCCTCGAGCTCCGGCTTTTCGTATCGCCGGAAGTGGCGCAGCTGTTCGTCGAGCGTGCCGTAGAGCCGGGCGAGCGCGGGCACGAGGAGCACCAGGCGCCCTCCCGGCTGGAGGATGGCGTGCATGTCCGCGAGCGTCGCGCGGTCGTCCTCGATGTGCTCGAGAACGTTGCAGCAGACGATCGTGTCGATCTTCTCCGACTCGAGTTGCCGGCGCTCTTCCGGCGCCATCGGAAACCGGTAGGACTCGACGCGCACGGATCGGTCGTCCCGGAAGGACCCCTTCAGGTACTCGACGGCGATCGGGTCGAGGTCGGACGCCACGACGAGATCGCGCCCGACGAGATGGCGCGTCAGATTCCCGAACCCCGCGCCGATCTCCAGGATCCGGCGGCCGAGGGCGCGCGAGAAGAGGCCGACCAGCCACCGGTTGTACGGCTCGAGGCGGGCCATCCGCGCGAGCGTGACGTGCCCGACGTTGCGGGGATCCTCCGCCTCGCGCATCGAGTGGCGGACGATCGTCCAGAGCGCCGAGAAGCCGTCCTTCAACCCGATCTTCTTCCCTTCCTCGTACGTGCGGCCGTAGTAGGAGATCGGGATCTCGTAGATCCGGTATCCGCGGCGCGCGACCTTCGCGGTGATCTCGGGCTCGATGCCGAAGCGCGGCGACTCGATCGTCATGGATTGGACGACCTCGCGCCGGAACATCTTGTAGCAGGTCTCCATGTCCGTCAGGTTCAAGTTCGTGAACATGTTGGAGGCGAGCGTCAGGAGACGGTTGCCGACGGTGTGCCAGAAATAGAGGACCCGCCGCGGGCCGCCTCCCATGAACCGCGACCCGTACACGACGTCCGCGTGCCCGTCGGCGATCGGCGCCAGCAGCTTCACGTATTCCTTCGGGTCGTATTCGAGGTCGGCGTCCTGGATGATGACCACGTCACCCGTCGCGTGCCGGAATCCGACGGATACGGCCGCGCCCTTCCCCTGATTCTGCGGCTGCAGAAAGACGCGAACGCCGTCCTTCCCGTCGAGCTCGCGCAGGATCTCGCGCGTGCCGTCGGTCGAGCCGTCGTCGACGATCAGGATCTCCTTCTCGACCGGCACGTCGCGCACCAGCCGGACGATCTCGCGGATCGTCTTCGACTCGTTGAAAACCGGCATCACGACGGACAGCTTCATCGTTGTGGCGCGCCTCCCGGGGGAATCTCGAAAAGATACATCGAGTATCCCACCCGCCCGGCGGGGGCTCCGCGGGCGGCGATCTCGTCGAGCAGTTTCTGAAGAGCCGCGGCGACGCCCGCCGCGCCGTGGTACGCGTAGTAGGCGGGTCCGACCGCGAGGTGAAAGGCGGAGACGGCGACGAGACTGCCGCGGCGGACGGGATCCGCCGAGAAATCGGGAACGCCGGTCCGGAAAGCGACGTCGTCCCCTCCGAAATAGACGATCGTGGGATTCGTGACGCGCCGCCGCTTGAGCTCCCGGGCGAGGCGGCGCAGATCGAGGCCCCAGTCCACGTTCGAGTCGGTCAGGAGAAGTCTTCCCCGTTCCGGGCCTCCGGCGAACGCGTTGAAATACGAGAGCTCGTGCGGATGGATCCGGAGCATTTCGATCGCCTGCGACACCGGCAGGAGAACGGCGAGACCGGCGGCGAGAGACGCGTGTCGTCCGCCGAGGGACCGCAACTTCGACAGGACGGCCGCCGCAGCGAGAGCGAGGAACGGGTAGACCGGCAGGAGATGTCGGATGCCGATGTTGTAGCTCGACCCCACCGAGGCGAGAAAGAGCACGGCCACGGGGATGAGATAGAGCGCGCTCTCGCGTCCCGCCCGAAAGAAGAGGATGCCGCCCAAGGCGAGCGCCGTCGCCGCGAGAAACGCGATCGAGGACTTGGCGCCGAAGGCCTCGAAGAAGTAGAGCGGAAACCCCTCGACGGAGGTCTTGCCGTTCAAGTAGTTGATGCCGCCGCCGACCCGGTTCTGCAGCCCCACGTAGGCCAGTCCCCCGACGTAATGCCCGAGCGGCGGCGAAAAGGCCGCCACGGACTGGACCGCCCGCGCGAGCCTCGGTGCGCCGCGCTCGCCGATCGTCTCCCACAGGACCTGGCGCTGCTCCTCGCGATTCATCCGCGTGGTCACGGCAGCATAGACCGCGAACACGACGGCGAACGCCCCGGCGGCGACGGCCGCGAAACGGCCGAGCACCCGAACCGTCTCCAACCCCGGACGAGGCCGCCGACGAACCGCGATCAGGCCCTGAACGAGGAGGATCGGAAGGAGGTAGATCGCGGAGAACTTCGTCGCGAGCGCGAGCCCGAGTGCGGCCGCCGCGAGTACCAAGCGGGCCGCCAACGGCTTCTCGAGCGCGCGGTCCCAGGCGAGGACCGTCGCGAGGAACCCGAGGGCGGCGCCGACGTCGGTGTGGACGACGCCGGCGTGCGCGAGGAAGTTCGGATCCAGGGCCACGAGCGCCGTCGCGAAGAGCGCCGCGCCGGCGCCGTAGCGCGGCCGCGCCCACAGGAAGAGAAGCGCGAGGAGGGCCGCGAGGACCCAGCGGAACGGGGCGCGCGCCGCCGCGGCCATGGCGTCGGGAGAGACGCGGTTCTCGAACAGGAAGGCGTGGCCGAAGTCGGTGAAATTGTTGCCGAGAGGCACCCGGTCGGGAAGAGGCGGCAGCGGCAGGCGGGCCAGCGCGATCCCGGCGAGGAGCTTGGCGAGGGGCGGATGCTCGATGTTGACGATCGCCGTCCGCCCGACCGCCTCGAAATAGCCCGACAGGATGTGGACGGGCTCGTCCGCCGAGAGCGCGTCGCCGCGCGCGTGGTCCTGGACCAGAAAGATCGCGACGGCGGCGAGGATCGCCGCCGCGAAGAGGGAGAGCACGCCGCGGCTCAAGACCCCTTCGCTCGCTCGAAGGTGTGCCGGACGAGGGCGCCGAGCGCCGAGAAACCGTCGCGGAGCCGGATCTTTTTGCCTTCGGCCCGCGATCGCGCGAAGTAGGAGACCGGCACCTCGAAGATCCGGAAGCCCCCTCGGGCCACCTTCACGGTGAATTCCGCGTCGAACCCGAATCGCCGGGACTCGAGATCGAGCGACGGCGCGACGCGGCGGTGAAACGCCTTGTAGCAGGTCGCCATGTCCGTCAGGTTCAGATCGGTGAAGACGTTCGAGATCAGCGTCAGGGCGCGGTTGCCGACCGTGTGCCAGAAGTTCTGGACGCGATTCTCGGCGCTCCCGCGGAACCGGGAGCCGTAGACGACGTCCGCCCTCCCCGACTCGATCGGGCGCAGAATCGCCGCGTAATCGGCGGGGTCGTACTCGAGGTCCGCGTCCTGAATCAGCAGGACGTCCCCGTTCGCGTGCTCCATGGCGGTCCGGACGGCCCGGCCCTTGCCGAGGTTCTCGGGATGGAGGATCACGCGGACGCCGGAGCGGCCGTCCCATCGGCCGAGAATTTCCCGCGTTCCGTCGGTCGAACCGTCGTCCACGACGAGGATCTCCTTCTCGAAGGGGACCGCGGCGACGAGCCGCAGGATCTCCTCGATCGTCCTCGCCTCGTTGTAGACGGGGATCAGGACGGACAGCTTCACGGTTGCGAAGATGATACGCGACGGCCCGGCGGCGCCCTTCAGCGCACGCGAAAGACGACGACGTCGTCGATCGCGCCGCCGGGTTCCATGGGCGGATTGGAGAACCGCGCGACTTCCGTGAGCTCCGGGTTTCGGACCGCCAGCCGTTTCGCCTCTCGCCCCGCGTCCGCGGACCCGACGCGGTGATCGGCCACGACGAAGAACACCGGGACGCGCGGCAGACGGACCATCACCGTCCGCGGATCGAAGTGATGGAACTGCGCGCGCAGGAGGACCCAACCCGGCGCGGCGGGCGAATGCAGGACCGGCAGCCGGTCCGCCCAGTCGACGAAGAAAACGGAGATCCCAGGCTCGCCGTCGAGCTCGACCCAGACGGCGTCGGTCGGAACGCCCGCCGTGTTCGAAGTGACGACCACGATCGCGTTCTCCCGTGATGCGATCGCGCGCAAGGCCCGGATCGCCTCGCGCGTCGCACCGCCGGCTGGCCAGCCGCTGACGAACTGCCACCGGTCGGCCTTGACGAAACGCTGGCGTTCCGGGGCGCGGATCTGCGCGGAGAGCGACAGCGCGGGCCAGATCGCGATCGCCGCGACGAAGAGACCCGCCAGGGCCGCGCGAAGGGAAGGCGAAGCGATCCGCCCGCGGAGCGCTTCGATCGCGGTCGTCGCGAGCAGCGCCGCCGCCAGAAGAAGCGGCGGAACGCAGAAGAGCGCGTAGCGCGAATACGGCAGTGGCGACGGGAGCAGAGGAAGAAGCGACAGCGCCGACCAGCCGGCCAGGAAGCGGAAGATCCGCGTCTCGCGGCGCCCGAGGAGGACGAGCAGTCCGAGCA
This sequence comes from Acidobacteriota bacterium, assembly GCA_046735265.1. Classification (GTDB taxonomy): domain Bacteria; phylum Acidobacteriota; class Thermoanaerobaculia; order UBA5066; family Gp7-AA6; genus DATBFU01. Next base: position 7,476 of record JBKPSZ010000129.1, read on the forward strand.
GTCCCAGGATCTCGACGGGAGGCGTGAGATAGACCCAGAGCCAGCCGGCTTCCGCCGGAGCCGCGAATCCGGTCTCCGGGTCCGCGCCGGGAACCGATCGGATCGTCGCCGGGATGAAGGCGTAGACGAGATTCGTCGCCGCGGTCCGGACCATCTCCGCCGGCCCTCCGACGAACGCGTGGGCGCCCCGGAAGAAGACGCGCTCCCGCAGGCTCGGGCCGCGATCGGTCAGCAGAACGGGGGACCAGATCACGAGCGCGATCGCCGCGGCGACGGCCGTCGAGCGTCCGAGGCGCCGCGCCGCGCCCGGTTTCGCGGAATCCGCGCGGGCCGGGAGCGCCAGCCACGGAAGACCCCAGAGCACGTAGCTCGCGTTCTGTTTCGTCATCATCGCGAGGCCGACCACCGCGCCGAACGCGAGGGCGTGCCGGAGAGTCGCCCGATTCCCCTCGCCCGCCCCCGCGTCGCGCGCCATCCGCAGCGCGAGCCAGGCCGCGACCACGCCCTCGAGGATCAGGAGGGATTCCGACATCGCCATCCGCTCGTAGAACGCGAGAAACGGGCACGTGATGAAGAGGAGAGCCGCGACGCCCGTGGTCCACTCCTCCTCCGGCCCGCCAGCTCCTCTCCGTCGCAGACGCACGAGCTCCGGCACGAGCAGGACCAGCACGGCCGACGCCGCCGCGGCCGCAAGGACCGAGAGAAGCCTTCCGCCCCAGAGGGGATCGACCCCGAGGCGGAACAACGGCGCGAGGAGCCAGAAGTGGACCGGCGGCTTCGGATCCATGAGCGAGACGAGCGCATTGCCGATCGGGTCCCGGGCGACGAGCTGCGCGTAGCGCAGGTAGATGGCCTCGTCGCAGAACATCGGCGCCGCGACGAGACCCGGAAGGCGCAAGGCGATCGTGACGGCGGCGAAAGCCAGAGCGACGACGGCCTTCGAGGGCCGGCGCGACTCGACGGGCCGGCCGGCGGCGTCCGCGGAGCGCATCACGAGCGGAGACTCCGCGTCGGCCCGACGTTCTCCATCGAGGTTGGCGACTGCCCCATAATGCTAGCGCGGACTTCATGGCAGAGCGACCGAGCGGGCCGGGAGCGATGGTCACGCCGCGACTTCTCCTTCCGCTGGGGCTCCTCCTCGCGATCGCCGTCGGCGTCTCGCTCCGGGTCGCGATGCGCGCGCAGCTCGACGACGGAGATCGCGTCCGGCCCCTCGATTCCGACTCGGCGTACCACCTGCGCCGGGCCCGCTTCGCCGCGGCGCACTTTCCGCGAACGGTGCTCTTCGATCCGCTCATGAACTTTCCCGACGGCGGCGTGCCGATCTGGCCTCCCCTCTTCGACCTGGCGCTGGCGGCGCCGGCGCGGATCGCACACGGGGCGGACGCCACCCCCGGCCAGTGCGAGGCCGGAGCCGCCTGGGTCCCCGTCGCCCTGGCCGCCGCGGCGATCGCCCTCGCGGGGCTCGCGGCCCGCGTCCCGTTCGGCGACTCGGGAGGCGTCGCGGCCGCGTTCTTCGTGGCGATCTGCCCGGCGCACATCCTGTGGACCCAGTGGGGGCACACGGACCAGCACGTCGCGGAGTCGGCGACCGGTCTTCTCGTGCTGTGGCTGTTCCTCGCGAGCCGCAAGGGAGACGAGGGCGCCGGTCCGCGAGCCGACGCGCGCCAGGTCCGGAGCGAGGCCTTCGCGGGCGGGGCTCTCGCGCTCGCCGTCCTCTCGTGGCAGGGGGCGATCTACTGGGGTGCCCTCCTCGCACTCGCGATCTTCCTCGAAGCCGTCTTCTTTCGCCGGAGAGCGCTTCGGCCGGCGCTCCTCCTTCTCCTCGTGCCGGCCGCCGTGACCGCGGCCGCGACGGCGGCGTGGCTCGGTCCGTTGCGCCCTCCCGTCACCTACATTTCGTTCGGGTTCTTCCAGCCTCTCTTCCTCACAGCGCTCGCCGCGGGAACCGTCGCGCTCGAAACGGTCGTGGCGCTCCGGCGCCGCTCGCTGCCGAAGCGGGCGCTCCTCCAGCGGCTGATCTTCGTCGCGGCAGCGTTGGTCTTCCTCCTGCCGTTCTCGGACGAGCTCTCGCGGGGACTCGTCCGAGGCGTCGGCTATGTCCTCGGAAAGACGACGGAGGCGCCGGGATCGGGGGGATACGCCTCGTATCCCGCGGGATGGCTCCACGGGATCTTCGAAACGCGGCCGCTCCTCGCCGACGGACCGGGGCTGGCGCTCCGCCAGCTCTCCGGCGCGTTCCTGCTCTCGCCGCTCGTGCTCGCCGCCTGGGCGATCCGCGCGAGGCGGGGGCCGGAGCGAAGGATGCACCTGGCGCTCCTCCTCTGGGGCCTCGTGACGATCTTCCTCGCGCTGTCGCAGCGGCTGAACGTCTACTATGCCGCGCCTCTCGCGGCCTTCTGCCTGATCGAAGTCGTCCGTTTCGTCCGCTCCGGCCTCGCCGCGTCGGAAGGTTCCTCGCGTCTCGTCCCGGCCGCCGCGGTCGGCGCCGCCGCAGCGATTCTTCTCTTTCCGACGGCCGCGGGTCTCCGGCACGAGCTGACGGCGGTTCGCGCGCCCGGATCCGATCTCTTCGACACGCTCGACTGGATGAAGACCCATCTGCCGCGGACCGTAGACGCCTACGACGCGAGGCTCCTCGATCACCCTCCCGGGCCTCCCGAGATCGCGAACGCCGAATCGGTCCTGGCCCCGTGGTCCCTCGGGCATTTCCTCCTCTACCGCGCGGAGCTTCCCGTGGCCGCAAACAACTTCGGATACGGGTTCCTCGATTCGGTCCGCTTCTTTCTCGCCGAGGATGAAGGAGAAGCCTTGAAGATCGCCGAGCGGCATCGCGCGCGCTGGGTCGTGGCGACCGATCTCGTGCCGCGCATGAACGACTACGCGGGATATCTCGGTCGGCCTCCGTATCTCGAGGCGGCCGGCTCGGGATTGCGGCCGAAGGCTTCGTACTTCGCGACGATGCAGTCGCGGCTCTACGATTTCGACGGAGGCGCCTCGGAAGCTTCCGGCGCGCAGGTCCCCGCGCTCACGCGATTTCGCCTCGTCTATCACTCGAAGAGCGCGATCCGGCGGGGACAGCGCTGGCTCGCGCGCTGGAAGGTCTTCGAAATCGTCCCTCCCTGACGGCGCCCTCCGACCCGTCCTACGGCCGGCCGTACAGCTTCCACGCCCCGGCCGCCTGCCGCCGCTCGAGAGCCGTCGAGGCCTCTTCCACGACACGCTCGAGCTCCCGGCGCTGGGGATCCTGCCCCGAATACGCGCCGAAGATCGCTGCCCGCCAGAGACGCGCCGTGTAGCCGAGCTTCGGCGGCGAGGCGAGCGACGCCCCGAAGAGGAGGAGCGAGGCGACGAGCGCCGCGGCCGAGGGGGGCTGGAGCGGCGCCGCGGCCCGGAGAGCGAGCCCCCCGGCGACGGCCGCGGCGCTCGCCGGGACGATCAGCGCCACTCCGCCCAGCCCCGAAAACAGGTTCCGCGCGAACCAGCCCCGGGTCAGGAACCAGAGCGACGCGCTCGCGGGCGGCCACTTGAGGTCGAGGGGAAAGTGCACCCACGACGCGGTCATCCAGAGGTGCGCGACGACGGCGAAAAGAGCCGCGACCGCGAAGAGCCCGCGTTGGAGGGGCGTCCCGAGGGCGTGCGGCAGCCCGAGGCCCGCGAGGAACAGGACAGGCAGGAGGTAGCGATCGCCGAGCGACCATCCGCCGTGCCAGTTGCGATAACCGGTCAGGATCACGAAGAAGCCGGCCACGATCGCGAGGAGAAGGATCGCATCGCCGCGGCGCCCCTCTCCACGGCGCCAGGCCAGGAATCCCGGAATCGCCCAGATCCAGAACGGGGAAAAGAGGAGCAAGCCCCGGGCGGGGTGCGCCAGGAACTCGGCCGCGACGGTGAGGCTCGGCCATCC
>JBKPSZ010000130.1:0-2580 GCA_046735265.1 Acidobacteriota bacterium
GCTCGGGGCCTCCGTGACGAGCTTCGCCTATCCGTTCGGCGGCAAGGAGGACTTCACGGCCGAGACCGCCTCGATCGTGCGGGAAGAGGGATTCGCGGCGGCGTGTGCGACCACGCGGGGGGCGATCCGCGCGGGTGCCGACCCCTGGTGCCTGCCGCGGTTTCACGTCGTCGACTCCGATGGCGATCAGCTAGATCGCCGGATCTCGCAATGGTTTGCCGCCTGAATCGCTCACGAAAATTGGGCTCCGGCCGACGGGCCGGCCAGGCGATTCCCGGCCGATGAGCGACGCCCTCGTCGCCAGCGTCGTCATTCCGACGCGAAATCGACGCGAGTCGCTCCTTCGACTCTTGCGGTCGATGGCGAAACAGACGCTCGAGAACGGTCGGTTCGAGGTCGTCGTCGCGATCGACGGATCCTTCGACGGGACTCGGGAGGCTCTGGTACCGTTCGTCGCTTCCCACGGGCTGCGCGTCGTCGATTCCGCCGGCCGGGGCCGCGCCGCCGCATGCAACGTCGGAGCGCGCGCAGCGCGGGGGCGTCTCCTCGTCTTCCTGGACGACGACATGGAGCCGGCGGAGGATTTTCTGGCGGCGCACGTGCGAGAGCACGCTCCCGGCTCCCGCCTCGGCGTCGTCGGGGCGGTCCCGGTCGAGCTCGATGACTCGACGCCGCCGGTCGCGGCGTTCATCGGCGAGAAGTTCAACCGCCATCTCGACCGGCTCGCGAAGCCCGGTTATCGAATGACCTTTCGGGACTTCTACAGCGGAAACTTCTCGATCCCTCGCGATCTCTTTCTCGAAGTGGCTGGATTCGACGAAGAGTTTCGGGTCTACGGCAACGAGGACGGCGAGCTCGCTCTGCGCCTCCAGCAGGCCGGCGTCGAGATTCGCTACAGCGCTCGAGCCATCGCCCGGCAGCACTACGAGAAAGATTTCGCGGCCCTCGCCCGGGACAACATCGCCAAGGGGAGAACGGCCGTGCTGCTCTCGCGGAAGTGGCCGGCGGCGCAGTCGGAGTTGCGATTCGCCCGCCGCGGGAGGGAATCGCCGAGGCAGCGCGCGGTGCTGTCCGCCCTCCTCAGGGCCACGGACGTCGTGCCCTTCCTTCCGAGAATCGCGATCGCGGTGATGAAGCGCGTCGAGCGCCGCCGGCCGCCGAAGCTCGACCAGTACTATCGGTTCGCGCTCGACTATTTCTACCTTCTCGGCGCGCGGCGCGAGCTCGCCGGAACGACCGGCGCGACACGTCGAGTCACTCCCTCCCGCGAAGCGACGGTGCCTCGAACCGTCATCCACTACACCGATAGCACGGGCTTCGGCGGGGCGGAGGTGAGCCTGCTGATGCTGCTCGAGGGCCTGGACCGCCGTCTTTGGAGCCCGGTTCTCTTTCACCACGGAGGGGCGGGGATTCGGCTGCTGCTCGAGGAGGCGGACCGGCTGAACGTCCGGACCCGGTTGGTCGAGCGCGTCGCCGGTCTGTTCGACCTGTTTCGCCTCATCCGTGAGGTGCGCTCGGAAGGAGCGGCCGTTTTCCACGCGCATCTCCCGTGGGCCCTGCGGTGCGGGCCGGGACTTCTGGCGGCGACGCTCGCTCGCGTTCCCGCCGTCGTTGCGACGCAGCAGCTGTTTCGGGGCATCGGTTCGACGCGTCAGATCATCCGCAACCGGCTCATTGCCGCCGGCGTCGACCGATACATCGCCGTCTCCTCCGAGATGGCGGACATGCTGCGCAAGAAGGCCTTGCTGCCGCGACGCAAGATCGTCGTCATCCGAAACGCGGTCGACCTCCGCCGATTCCGGGAGGAGCCGGCCGGCAGCGGCGGCTCGACGCTCGAGCGCTTCCCGGGGCGGCCGATCGTTCTGACCGTGGCCCGACTCGATCCGCAGAAGGGCCTGGGCGACCTGCTGGCGGCCGCCGCGCAGGTGCCCGACGCGAACTTCGTCATCGCGGGGGAGGGGCCGGATCGAGAGCGGCTGGAGGGGACGGCGCGGTCGCTCGGCCTGGACGACCGCGTCCGGTTCCTCGGGCATCGCGAGGATGTGCCGGACCTGCTCAAGAGCTGCGACGTTTTCGTTCTCCCGTCGCTCTACGAAGGCTTTCCACTCTCGGTCGTGGAGGCGATGGCGTCGGGAAGGCCGGTGATTGCGACGGCGGTCGGCGGGACGCCGGAGGCTGTCTCGGACGGTGAAAACGGTCTCCTCATCCCGCCCGGAGATCCGTCGGCTCTCGCCGCGGCCATCCGGTCGGTGCTTTCCGATCCGGTCCTGGCCCGACGACTCGGGAGCGCGGGACGGGAAAGAGCCTTCCGGAAGTTCTCGGCGGCGGAGATGGTCCGTCAGGTGGTCCGCCTCTATGAGGACATTCTCAAAGCGGCTGCCCCCGTCGCCGCAGCGGGGATCTGATCGATGCGTGAGGCGTCGCGAAACCGGCTGCTGCGGAGGGTCGACTGGCGATTCCTGCTCACGGAGTCACGGCCGAATGAGACGCTCTGCCTTTCCGACGACATGGCCGAACCGCTGCGACTGATCTCCCGGGTCACTCGAGCGCTCCCCGCAGGCGCGCCGGGAAGAAGTTTCG
>JBKPSZ010000131.1:0-5133 GCA_046735265.1 Acidobacteriota bacterium
TGCTCCTCGGCCGTCTGCCCTTCCACGGTAAAGGAGTAGTCCCACCCCACGGGATCGACGAGCGGCCGCAGAAGGACGAGGCCGGCCGACTCGACGCCGGGCATTGCTCTCAGGCGATCGAACGCGACGTTGGCGCACGCCACGAGCAGGACGAAGGCGACGGCCCCGAAGAGATATCGCAGCGCCGGTCCCGTGTCGCCGTAGATCTCCCGGGCGAGCGGCACGACCCCGGCGCGGATGCCGCGATTCTTCACGGGGCGGATCCGTTCGACCGAAGCGGCGACTCTCTCCATCTCGGCGCGCGCCGCGGCGACGGAGACGCCCGGCGCGAGACGCCCCACGACCTCGAGATCCGGAGGTCCCGCGCGCCCGGGACGATCGGTTCGGCGGTCGTCCAGACGTCGGCGCCGGCGGGCAACGCGGCGCCTTCCGGAAGGATCCCCACGACCGTCGCGGGAGCCCCGTCCAAGAGGAGCGCCTGTCCCACGATTCCCGGATCCGATCCGAGCTGACGAACCCAAAGGCCGTGCGAGATCAGGATGTGGATCGGCGAGTTCGGGCGGTCCTCCCCGGGAAGGAAGAGGCGTCCCCGCGCCGGCCGGATTCCGAGGAGGTCGAAGAAGTTCCCCGAGACCGAGGCACCCTCGAGCTGGACCGCCTCTCCCCTTCCCGAGAGATTCACGCGATAGTTCGCCGCGGTCATCGCCGCCGCGCCTGCGAACGCCTTCGCCTGCTCGCGCCAGGCGTCGAACTCCTCGAGCGAGACCTCGACGAACGGGACACCGGCGCGCGTGTCGGTTTGCCACATCACGACGAGGTTCGCCGGTTCGCGATAGGGAAGCGGATGCAAAAGAACGGCGCGAACCAGAGAGAAGACCGCCGTCGTGCCCGCGATCCCGACCGCGAGCGTCGCCACGGCCGCGGCGCAAACGGCCGGGCTCCGCGAGAGCGACCTCCAGGCGTCGCGCAGGTCTCGAGAGAAGCCGGTCACGCTTCCGGTTCCTACGGAGGAGCGGGCGGCGGGTTTTCCGCCGCGGGGACGGGCCGCTCGAACGTCGCCACGACCGGCGCGTGATCGCTCGTTCCGTAGTCCGCGAGCACCCGGCAGGCCGAGGCGCCCCTCGCGAGCGCCGAGCTCGCGAGGATGTAGTCGATCCGCCATCCGATGTTTCGCTGGCGCAGGTTTCGCCAGGGCGCCCACCACGTGAAGAGCTGATCGTTTTCGGGGTCGAGCGCCCGGCCCACGTCCACGAGCCCCGCGGACACGATCCGTTCGAAGAGCGCCCGCTCTTCGGGAAGCTGGCCGATCAAGGTCGGCTTCCTCTCCTTCGGGTGAACGTCGGAGTCGGTTCGCGCGATGTTGATGTCGCCTCCGAGGAGGACCGGCGCGTCGGCCGCTCGTCCGGCGGCCCAGCGCTCGATCGATTCGAGGAATCGCATCTTGGCGGGGAAGTCCTTCCCGCCGTTGGGCACGTAGACCGAGGCGACGGTCAGCCCGGGCAGCTCCGCCGTGACGATTCGGTTCTCGTAGTCGAAGTCGGGATGGGCGAAAACGGGTCTCTCGGGAAACGCCTCCTGGCGCACGTGGAGCGAGACCCCGGAGTAGGCCCGCTCGCCGTGCCAGTAGTTCCAGTAGCCGAGCATCTCGAAGAGCGCGGTCGGCACCTGAGCGGGCGCGGCCTTGATCTCCTGGAGGCACACGACGTCCGGGCGATCCCGCTCGAGCCACTCGCGCACCTGCGACTCGCGCGCGCGGATGCCGTTAACGTTCCAGGTCGCGAACGTGAACGTCACGGCGCCACCAGGCTCCGGTCGATTCCGGAGACGGCGGGGCATCCCGAGAGCGCCATCGCGAGCGCGAGCTCGTCGGAGAGCGCGGCGAGGACCCGGGCAACGCCCTCCTCACCGGCCGCGGCGAGCCCCCAAAGCTGCGGGCGGCCGATCGCCGCCGCCGTGGCGCCGAGCGCGAGGGCTTTCAGGACGTCCGTGCCTCTCCGAATTCCGCCGTCCACGACGACCGGAACCCTGCCCGCGACGGCGGCGACGACTTCGGGCAACGCCTCCGCGGTCGGGATCGCCGTGTCGAGCTGGCGCCCTCCGTGGTTGGACACCCAGATGGCCGCCGCGCCGGCGTCGAGCGCCTTGGCCGCGTCGTCGCCGCGCACGATCCCCTTGACGACGAGAGGCAGCGGCGATAGCGATCGGATCCAGGCGAGGTCGCTCCAGTCGAGCGAGGGCTGTCCGATGAGCGAAGACAGAGGCCACTGGGCCGAGGCCGCGCGAGGCTTGCGCGGAGGGTGGGCCGCGAGGCCGTCGGGCACCGCGAACGCGTTGCGCACGTCGCGCTCGCGCCGGCCGAGGATCGGCGCGTCCACCGTCAGGACGATCGCCCGATATCCGGCGCGGTTAGCGCGCTCGATCAAGGCCGCCGTCTCCTCGCGGTCGTCGAAGCAATAGAGCTGGAACCAGCGGGCGCCGTCCGGTGCGGCGGCCGCGACCTCCTCGAGAGTGACGGAGGAAACCGTCGAGAGCGTCATCAGCGTCCTCGACGAGGCCGCAGCCCGCGCGGTCGCCTTCTCTCCTTCCGGATGCGCGAGCCGGTGGAGAGCGGTCGGCGCCAGGATCACCGGAATCGCGAGCGGGGTGCCGAGGAGGCTCGTCGCGAGATCCACGCGCGAAACGTCGACGAGGACACGGTAGCGGAGCCGGAGACTCTGGAAGGCCTCGCGGTTCGTGCGGACCGTGACTTCGTCTTCCGCTCCTCCCGCGTAGTAGTCGTAGACGGACCGGGAAAGACGCTCGCGGGCCGCGGCCTCGAACTCCTCGACGTTGACGGGATCCGCCACGCGCGGATTCTAGTGTCGAGAACCGGTCGCCCGGTCAGAGGCCTTCGAGGCGCTCGAGCAGCTCGGCGCGCGCGGTCTCGAGCGCCTGTCGCCGCGCGGGATTCGTGGCGGCGGCGAGCAGCTGTTCGATGCGCGCGAGCGAGAGCTGGAGACCGCGTCTCTTGGATTCCCGCTCCGCGTCCGCGCGATGGCCTCCCGACTGCCCGCGCTCGTCCCGGGACTGCTCCCTGTCGGCGGCGAGGTCTTCTTCGCTCCTCCCCCACCCTCGTGCCATACCCCCAAGTCTCTGAAAGGGCTCGCCAGAAATCAAAGGGGAACCGGCACCTTCGGGCGGTCCGGCGCCGCGACACCTGCTAAAATTTCACCACTACTACCGAAAAAACGAGCGAGGTGCTCATGCGTCGAACGATTCCTGGAATCGCCCGGGCGGGCCTCTGGCTCCTGCCCGCCCTGACGGCTCTCTCCGTGTCCTGCGCCGCGCCGAAGCCCAAGGCTCCGGCGACGGTGGCCGACGAGAGCGAGACAACGCGGAAAGCGACCGCCGCGTGCACGAATCTCGCTCGAGACAAGGGCCTCCGGATCCTGGAGTTCCGCAGCTGGACGAAGGCGGCGCCCGAAAAGTGGAACGCGAGACTGCAGGTGAGAGCCGAGAGCGGCGGCCTCGCCTACGACATGGATTGCGGCTACAACCCGGCCCGGGACAAGGTCACGCTGACGCGCCCGTAGCCGACGCGGCCGACCCTACTTCTTCGTCTCCTTCGGCTCGAGCTTCAAGGAGACCGAGTTCATGCAGTAGCGCTGCCCCGTGGGATCCGGGCCGTCGTCGAAGACGTGCCCCAGGTGTCCGCCGCAGCGCGCGCAGAGAACCTCCGTTCGTTTCATCCAGAGGCTCCGGTCCTCTTCGGTCGCGACGCTGTCCGGGGCGATCGGCTCCCAGAAGCTCGGCCAGCCCGTTCCCGAGTCGTACTTCGCGTCCGACGAGAAGAGCGCGTTCCCGCAGGCGGCGCAGACGTAGGTTCCCGCGTCTTTCGCCTTGTCATACTCGCCGGAGAAAGGGCGCTCGGTCCCCTTCTCGCGCAGCACGTGGTACTGCTCGGGCGTCAGAATCTCTTTCCACTCCGCATCGGATTTCGCCAATCTCGTCTCCTTCGGGGCCTTCTTCCGGACCCGCCTGAAATACGACCGGGACTCCTCGAAGATTCCCTCGGACGACCGCTTTCAGAGTGTCTTCAGGAATCGCACGGCGGCGTCGATCCCTTCCGACAGGTTCTGCGCCTCGGTTCGCCCCGAGCTCGCTCGAGGTTTCCAGGAGTGATCTCCGTCTGGGATCCAGTGGATCTCGACCTTCGAGGACAGCCGGTAGGACTCGACTTCCTCCCGGCCGCCGAACGGGTCGCGAGTCCCCTGCACAAACAGGGCGCGGGTTTCGAGCGATTCGAGATGCCCCGTCCGGAGACGCTCCGGCCGGCCCGGCGGATGAAACGGGTAGCCCAGACACACGAGGCCGCGAACACGAGCCTCGTCCGCCACCATGCTCGCGATCCGGCCTCCGAGCGACTTTCCTCCGATCGCGAGGTTCGCTCCGCCGCCGAGCCGCTCGATCGCCTCGAGCCAGCTTTTCACGAGCACCGGGGCGCGGTCCGGCGCGCCGGCTTTTCCTCCCGCCCGCCGGGCGCGCATGTAGGGGAATTCGAAGCGCGCCACGCGAAAGCCCTCCGCCGCGACGCCGGTCGCCACGCGGCTCAAGAACGGGGAGTCCATCGGGGCGCCGGCGCCGTGGGCCAGCACGAGCGTGACCGGCGACGAATCGGGGCCGTTGAAGAGAAACCCTTCCGCCTCCACGCCCGGATTCTACGGTTCGGCGAGAGCTCACGGCGGACGCCTGAGGCCGGCTTTCGGGATTCCAGGGCGGCGCGCGGAAGGACGAACCCGGCCGGAAAAACCTTCCCCGGCGACCGCCGTACTCCCCTGTAGGGTGACTAGGAGAGCGGAGAGCACGGGTCGGCCGACGGCCCTTCCCCTTGACATTCGACAGGAGCGGGAGACAGACTCCTGTAGACCGTCTAGGAGAAGGAGGAGCCCGTGACCGAAGCCCCCGCCCGAACCGACCTGCTGCAAGGCACGCTCGACGTGCTGATCTTGAAGACTCTCGCCCTCGCCCCTCTGCACGGGTGGGGCATCTCCCAGCGCATTCAGCAGCTCTCGCGCGACGTCCTCCAGGTCAATCAGGGTTCGCTCTACCCCGCTCTTTACCGCCTCGAGGCGAAGGGCTGGATCCGCTCGGAGT
>JBKPSZ010000132.1:0-8136 GCA_046735265.1 Acidobacteriota bacterium
GTGCTCCTCTTCCCGGACGGCACGCATCTCTCCGCGCCGACCAACCGCGAGGTCGCCGAGAAGCTCGGGATGCAGATGCGCGCGCGCCTGCCTTTCTACGATCTCGCGATCGTCGGCGGCGGGCCGGCGGGCCTCGCGGCCGCCGTCTATGGAGCCTCCGAAGGCCTGCGCACGGTGCTCCTCGAGCAGAGCGCCCCCGGGGGCCAGGCCGGCACGAGCTCCCGGATCGAAAACTATCTGGGGTTTCCGTCGGGCATCTCCGGCGAGGATCTGGCCCGGAGGGCCGACGCCCAGGCGCGCCGGTTCGGCGCCGAAGTCCTGCGACAGGAGGTCGTGGGCCTCCGCCGCGAGGACCCGTACCGCTACGTCCGCCTCGCCGACGGAAGCGAAGTTTCGAGCTACGCCGTCGTCCTCGCGATGGGCGTCTCGGTGCGCCGACTCGAAGTTCCGGGGATCGAACCGCTGCTCGGCGCCGGCGTCTACTACGGCGCGGCCCTGACGGAAGCGGCCACCTATCGCGGCCAGGACGTCTGTGTCCTCGGCGCCGGAAACTCGGCGGGGCAGGGGGCCCTCTTCTTCTCCGGGTACGCGAGGCGCGTCACCCTCTTGACGCGCGGCGATTCGCTCGCCAAGTCGATGTCGCGCTACCTGATCGACCGCATCGAAGCCGCGGCGAACGTGGACGTCGTCCCGGGCGTCGAAGTGAGCCGCGTGTCGGGCGACGGCCTTCTCGAGCGCTTGACCCTTCGAAACTGCACCGACGGAGCGGAGCGGGAGATGCCGGCGGCGGCGCTCTTCATCTTCATCGGCGCCGCGCCGCGCACCGAGAGCGTCGCCGGCGTGGTCGCGCTCGACGAGAAGGGCTACGTCCTGACGGGACCCGATCTGCCGCGGAACGGAGCACGGCCCGCCGGCTGGACCCTCGAGCGCGACCCGCATCTCTTCGAAACGAACGTCCCGGGGATCTTCGCCGTGGGAGACGTACGGGCCGGATCGGGAAAGCGTGTGGCGGCGGCGGTCGGCGAGGGCTCCGCCGCGGTCAGCATGGTCCATCGCTTTCTCGAGACCGTCTGAGCGGGCGATAGTCTCTGGCCGGATGCCCGAGCTGCCGGACGTTCTGGCGTATCTGTCGGCCCTCGAGCCCCGAGTCGTCGGGAAGAGGCTCGAATCCGTGCGCCTCGGAAGCCCCTTCCTGCTGCGCTCGGTCTCGCCGCCGCTGCCCGAGGCGGAAGGGCGGCGCGTCGTCGGGCTGCGGCGGATCGGGAAGCGGCTCGTCTTCGAGCTCGAAGGAGACCTCTTTCTCGTACTGCACCTGATGATCGCGGGGCGACTCCACTGGAGGGGGAAGGGCGCGAAAGTCGGAGGGCGCAGCGCGCTCGCCGCCTTCGATTTCGAGGACGGGACGCTCGTTCTGACCGAAGCCGGTTCGAAGCGACGCGCTTCGCTGCACCTCGTCCGGAAAGCGGGTCTCGCGGAATTCGAGCGGGGCGGGATCGAAGTGCTCGAATCGGACCTGCCCGCGTTCCGCTCCGCGTTGACGCGCGAGAATCACACTGTCAAGCGGGCGCTGACCGACCCGCGGCTCTTCTCCGGCATCGGCAACGCGTACTCCGACGAGATTCTTCACCGCGCCCGGATCTCGCCCGTTCGATGGACGAGCCGCCTGACGGAGGCGGAAATCGAACGCCTCTGGCGAGCCTCTTGCGAAACCCTCGCCGAATGGACCCGCCGGCTCGTGGCGGAGGCGAAGGACCGTTTTCCGGAGAAGGTGACGGCCTTTCGAGAGGGGATGGCCGTGCACGGGCGCTACCGCGAGCCCTGCCCTGTCTGCGGCTCGCCGATCCAGCGGATCGTGTACGCCGAGAACGAAGCGAACTATTGCGCGGTCTGCCAGACGGAGGGCAAGCTCCTCGCGGATCGGGCTCTGTCGCAGCTGCTGCGGGGCGACTGGCCGAAGACGCTCGACGAGCTCGAGGAGCGGCGTCGCGCCGGCGGAGGGGCGCCCGGCTGACGCGTCGAATCTTCTCTGGCGCGGCGCTCACGATCGCAAGCCTCGCGGCGAGCGCGTCGCTCGCGGGGCAGGAGCTCGTGCTCCCTTCGACGCCGGAGCTCTCGATCCTCGCCGGCGCCGGGCATTCCGTGAAGGTCAACCGGGGCGAAACGACGACGGCGCTCGTGATGTTCGACCCCGAGGCGGCGTTCCGCCTGGGCTCGCGCTTTCAGTGGCTGATCGAAGGGCACTACGCCCACACTTTCTCACCCGACGGATGGGCCGCGGGACTCCTTCCCCTCGGCGCGCGGTATTACCTGGACCGAAGCCGGCACGCGTTCTACATCGAATTCCTGGCCGGATTCTGCTGGACGAACCTCGAGATCGAAGAGATCGACCGCCGGTTCAACTTCGTTCTGACCGGGGGACCGGGGCTGCGCTTCACGGTCGACGCGCGGCGCTCCTGGTCGATCTCGGCGCGCTGGCTCCACTATTCGAACGCCGGAACGGTCCTGCCCAATCTGGGCTTCAACGCGGCCGTGTTGCTCGGAGGATGGAAGTTCTAGGTCGCCGATCGCATCACGGGACCTCTCCCTGGAGGATGCGCGCGAGCACCGCCGCGTCGATGTTTCCTCCCGAGACGATGCACGCGATTTTTCCCCCTCCCGCCGCGCCCGACAGCGCGGCCGCGAGGGGAACCGCGCCGGCGCCCTCCGCCACGACGCGCTGGCGCTGCGCGAGGAGGCGAACCGCCGCGGCGACGTCCGCGAGCTTCACGACGAGGGAGCCGTCGAGCAGCCCGCTCGCGAGCGGCCACATCTCGGGCAGAACGCCGCCCGCGCCGATGCCGTCGACGAAGCTCGGCCGATAGGCGACGTCGGTGGGCGCGCCGGCGGCGAGCGAGGCCGCGAACGGAGCCGCCGTCTCGACTTCGCAGGCGAAGACCCGGACCCGCGGCGAAAGGCTCTTGGCCGCGGCGGCGATGCCGGAGGAGAGCCCGCCCCCCCCGTAAGGGACGAGGATGGTGTCCACGTCCGGCAGATCCTCGAGGATCTCGAGGCCGATCGTCCCATTCCCCGCGACGACCGCCGGATCGCTCACGGGATGCACGAAGAGTCCGTCGAGGCCGGGGTATCGGTGCTCGACGAGAACACGCCACCAGCGATCGAAGGGCTCCTTCACGTACCGGGCGCCGAGGCGTTCGATCGCGTCGAGCTTCGCCCGCGGCGCCGTCTCGGGGACGACGACGGCGCACGGAACGCCGAGCCGGCGGGCGTTCCAGGCGACTCCCTGCGCCATGTTCCCGGCGCTCGCCGTGTAGACGCCGCGCGCGAGCGCGCTCGGCGGCGCGGACGCCAGGGCGTTGCCCGATCCCCGGATCTTGAAGGATCCGATCGGCTGGAGGTTTTCCAGTTTCAGCCAGATCTCGGCGGAAGAGGCGTCGAGATCCGCGCGGAGGAGCGGCGTTCGAAGCGCGATCCCGGCCAGACGCTCCCGCGCCGAGCGGATCTCGTCGAGCGCGGGCCTTTCAATCGCTTTCGTCGCGGCTTCCCCCGAGCTCGAGAAACCGGCCGAGGCCGGTCTCCTTCGCCTTCGCGTAGATATGCTTCGCCGAGGCGACGTCCTCGACCGCAAGGCCGAGCGACTTGAAGAGCGTGATGTCGGCGGGGGAGCGGCGTCCCGGAACCCGACCGATGGATACTTCCCCGAGCTCCCCGACGATGTGGTCTTCGGAGACGGCGCCTTCCTTCTTCGGAATCAGGAAATCTCCCGCTTCGTTCGTCAGCGACTCGCGGCGGTCCGCGTAGAGGCGGGAACGGAGGATCGCTTCCGTGTCGAGCTCGCGGGTCGACGAGATGCTCGAGCCGACCGCGTTGATGTGCGCCCCCGACGCGATCCAGGCGCCCTCCAGGATCGGCTCGCGCGCGGACGTCGTCGTGCAGATCAGGTCGGCGCCTTCGACCGCCTCGCGCGGAGTCGAAACCGCCTCGACCGGAATGTCCCATCGCTTCGACTCGCGCTCGGCGAAAGAGCGCGCCTTCGCGGGATGGCGGCTCGTCACGCGAGCTCTCCGGATGCGGCGCACGCAGAGCATCGCTTCCAGGTGCGTCCGCGCCTGGACGCCCGACCCTAAGATGGCGAGGTCGCCGGCGTCTTCCCGCGCGAGGAGCCGCGTCGCGAAGCCGCTGACGGCGGCGGTGCGGATCGCGGTGATCGATGTGGCGTCGATGACCGCCATGAGGCTCCCGTGCTCGGCCTCGAAGAGGAGGACCGCTCCCTGGTGCGTGTCGAGGGGCGAGCCCTCGTTGCCGGGAAAGAGCGTGATGGCCTTGAGCCCCAGGACCCCTTCGGAGAGGAGCGCGCCCGGCATGAGGCCGAGCGCACCGACCCGCTCGGGCAGCCAGAGGATCGAACGCAGCGGAAGGATCGTCTCCCCGCGCGCGAGCGCTTCGAGGGTGGACGCCATGAGCGGGATGCACTCGGCCATCGGCAGGAGCTTCGGAACCTCCGCCTGCGTCACGATGAGCGTCGGCATCTTCGTCTCTACTGCCAGCGGAAGATCTTGAGAGCGACGCCGAAGGTGACGACGCCCCAGACGGCGAGCAGGAGGAGCAGCGAGCCGATCGCCGCAACGCCCTTCCCCTCGAGCATGACGGCGCGCAGCGCGTCGTTCAACGCCGTCAGAGGGAGCGCGCGGATCAGCGGCTGCACGGCGTTGGGGAAGCGCTCCGCCGAGAAGAAGACGCCGGAGAGAAGCCACATCGGGACCATGACGAGGTTCATCAGGCCGCTCGCGGCTTCGAGGGTTTTCGCGCGCGCGGCGACGAGCAGCCCCAGGCCTGCGAACGAGAGCGAACCGAGGAGGGCGGTCGCGAGCAGGAGGCCGAGCGAGCCTCGGATCGGAACGCCGAACGCCAGGACGCCGAACGCCAGGATCACGGCGATCTCGAGGAGCAGGAAAAAGAGACGCGACAGGATCTGCGCCAGGAGGTACTCCGACTTGCGCATCGGGGTCGCCGTCATGAGCTTGAGCGTCTTCTTCAGGCGCGCGTTGACGATGCCGAAGCCGATCCCCCAGATCCCGGTGCCCATGAGATTCAGTCCGAGGATTCCGGGGAGGAGGAAGTCGATGTAGCGGGAGCCCTTTTCGTGCATCTCCTCTTCGCGAATCCGGACCGGGTCCCGGCGCCCCGCGGCGCGCTGGACCGCGTCGTCCACTTCGAGCCGCGCGAGCCGCGCGTCGGGCCGGGTCGGGTCGAAGTGGTAGACGAGCGACTCCTTGTTCTCGACCAGGAGCGCGATCTTCCCGGTGCGGAGGGCCTGGAGTCCCTCCTCGACCGTCGCGAAGGGGATCGTGCGGAGGAGGGGCGAAGTGAGCGGCCCGCCGCCGAGCGCTCCGCCGGACGCGCCCCCGGTCACGCCGACGGGGAGCTTCTCCGGGGCCTTGTCCCGGAAAGCGAATCCCAGGACGAGCGCCATGATCACCGGAAACGCGAAGACCCAGAAGACCGCTTCCGGTTCGCGGATGAACTCGAGAACGCGCGCGCGCGTCAGCGCGAAGAGCGGCCGGCGCGGCTCACTCATCGCGCAGCTCCCGCCCCGTCAGGGAGATGAAGACGTCTTCCAGAGTGGCGCGATGCGTCGAGAGCGACACGAGCTTCGATCCGCCCCGCTCGAGACGCGAAAGCAGCGCCGGGACCGCGTCGACCAGCGACGCGACGCCCACGAACCAACGGTCGTCTCGCTTGCGGCAGTCGCCGACGCCGGGGAGGGCCTTCAAGTCCTCGGCCGAGAGGGGAGGATCGGAAGCGAACTCCACGATGTGCGGGGCGTGAAGGCCGGCGACGAGCTCGGCGGGCGTGCCCTGCGCGATGATCTTCCCGTGATCCACGACCGCGACCCGATCGCAGAGCCGCTCGGCCTCCTCCATGTAGTGCGTCGTCAGGAGAACGGTGCGCCCGGCCGCGCGGAATCCCTCGAACTTCTCCCAGAGC
The DNA here is from genome assembly GCA_046735265.1 of Acidobacteriota bacterium. Lineage (GTDB taxonomy): Bacteria > Acidobacteriota > Thermoanaerobaculia > UBA5066 > Gp7-AA6 > DATBFU01. The sequence continues at coordinate 5,986 of JBKPSZ010000132.1, forward strand.
TGGAGCCGGCTCTGCGGATCGAGGCCGGTCGTCGGCTCGTCGAGAAAGAGGATTTCCGGGTCGCCGGCGAGCGCGCAGGCGACGGCCAGGCGCTGCCGCTGACCGCCGGAGAGCTTCCCGACGCGTGCGTCCCGCTTCTCCTCGAGGGAGAGATCCCGGAGGAGGAGCTCCGGGTCGCGGCCGCGCGGATAGAGGGAGCGAAAGAGGTCGAGCGTCTCGTAGACGGTGAGCTTCTCGGAGAAGCGCGTCTCCTGGAGAGAGACCCCGAGACGTGCGCGGAGCTCCCGCTCGTGCGAGCCCCAGCGGCGCCCGAGGATCGATACGTCGCCCGCGTCCGGCTTCGTCAGGCCTTCGAGGATCTCGATCGTCGTCGTCTTGCCGGCGCCGTTGGGCCCGAGCAGGCCGAAGCACTCGCCCGAACGGATCTCGAGGTCGAGGCCGTCCACGGCCCGAACGTCGTCGTAGTGCTTCCGGAGGCCTCGGCACAGGATCGCCGCTCCGGTCCCGGAATCGGGACGGTCGTTTGCCACGCTCATCGGAGACCGGGAGTTTAGACTCAGTGAGGGCTCGGATGGACACCTGTCGTTTCTCCACACCGCTCGGAGACATGGTCGCCGCCGTGGACGACGAGGGGAACTTGAAGCGCCTGTCCTTCGTCGACGGGCGGGAGCACGTCGATCCGGCGGCGCCGCGCGACAACCCGCGCTGCGCGGGCGTCGTGCGCGAAGTCCTCGAGTATTTCGCCGGGGAGCGTACGAGCTTCGACCTGCCGCTCGATCCCGACGGAACGATCTTCCAGAGGGACGTCTGGCGAGCTCTCGCCGAGATCCCGTTCGGCGAGCGGCGGAGCTACTCCGACGTTGCGCAACGCGTCGGGCGTCCCGAGGCGGTCCGGGCGGTCGGAGCGGCCAACGGCGCCAACCCGATCGCGATCGTCATTCCGTGCCATCGCGTCCTCGGACGGGACGGCAGCCTCACCGGCTACGGGGCGGGGCTTCCGAAGAAGCGGTGGCTCCTCGACTTCGAGTCGGGCCTCCGCCGCCTCCCGCTGTCGCTCTAAGGCGCCTCGACCATCTTCTGGAAGGCACGGGTTCCGTCGAGGAGCTTGTCCGTGACCCGTTTGGCTTTCTTGTCGGCGTCGGATTTCTCGTCGGTGTAACGGTCCGCGAGCGAGAGCGTCGTGCCCCCGCTCCAGGGCGCGAGCCGCACGCGCTGCTGGGCGAAATACCCTCCCGAGTCGGGCTCGAAGTTCACGCGGAGCTCCGTCCCCGGTTGAACGAAGGTGACGAAGAGATGCCCGCGGTCGCCGTCCATCTCCGCCTCGACGTGATCGCCGACCGCCGAGAGCGCCGTCAAGCCCTCGCCGACGCGGATCCCGGTCAGGGCGGCGAAGCCCTCGCGCGTCGTCAGGACGCTCCAGATCCGGTCGGGCGGAGCCTTTAACTGCAGCTCGGCGGGAATCGTGACGAGCGCGATCTTCCGGAGGGCCTCCGATCCGACGGCGCAGGGCGGTGCGAGGAGAAGGGCGAAGAGCGGGAAGAGCGCGACGGCGGCGCTCGGCGGACGCTTCATGGGAGGGACCTCCTGGAGAGCGATCGAACCGCTCGAATTCTAACGCGCCTCCTTCGGGCGAACGATCCCCTCGAATCCGGCCGACTCGAGCTCCGCGAGCGCTTTCTCGGCCTCCTCCCGCGTCGGAAACGGTCCGACCTGGACCCGGAGGAGTCCGTTGTACGGCTCGAGCGTCGGCGTGCGGCCGATCGCGCGGAGGCGGTCGGCCTGCCGTGCCGCCCGATCCGGATCGGCGAAGGATCCGACCTGGACGACCCACGGCGTGCGCGCCGCCGTCGGCGTCGGAGCCGCGCCGACGGAAATCACCCGGATCCGGACGCGCCCCGAGCCGGGCCCGATCAGGTCGAGACGCCGAGCGGCCTCCTGCGAGAGGTCGAGGATGCGTCCCCGCGCGAAGGGTCCCCGGTCGTTGATGCGTACCTCGACGCTCTTGCCGTTCTCGACGTTCGTGACTTCGACCATCGTGCCGAGAGGAAGCTCGCGGTGTGCCGCCGTGAGAAGCGAGGAGTCGTAGATCTCTCCGGAGGCGGTCGGTTTCCCCTCGAATCCGTCGTCGCCGCCGTACCACGAGGCCATGCC
>JBKPSZ010000133.1:0-13789 GCA_046735265.1 Acidobacteriota bacterium
GGTCTCGCTCGCGGCGAAGAAGGAGTCGACCCTTCTCCCGCTCGTCTCCGAGACCGACGAGAAGAAGTAGTCCCGCCCCTCCGTTCCGCGCGCCCGCGCGGCCGGCCTCAGAACTTGAAAGCCGTTCCGACCGAGGTCACGAGAAGCGATCTCTTCGACTCCGAAAAGATCGCGTGATAGGTCGCCCGTCCGACCAGCGAGAAGTTCCGGTAGACGTGCAGATCGCCGTCGACGCCGACTCGGATCCCGATGACGCGCTCGCGCTGGTCGCGGAAGGGGTCGAGCTCCGGCGAGACCGATTCCGGACGGATTCCGTAGCCGCCGAGGCCGGCGAAAAAGCCCGTGGTCAGTGGGCCCTGCGTCAGCAGGTAGGAGACGTCGAGCGAGACGAACTGGAGCCGATCGCGGTACGGCGGCATCACGACACCCGAGCCGGGAGGAACCTGCTGCCCGACGTTGTCGCCGAGGACACGCATGTGTCCGTACGTCAGCCGCAGGACGATCTCTTCGCCGAGCTTGGCCTGGACCCAACCCTCCCATTCGGGGGAATGAAATTCGTCGAGGTGGAACCCGTGCTCGACGTCGTTGAACCACCCGTAGCTCGCACCCACCGCGAATTGCTGAGCGAGACACGGCGCCGCGGCGCCCGCGAGCAGCAACCACACGACGACAAATAACTTTCGAATCGACACCCGCACCTCCTCCGGCAGTTTAACCCGCGGGACACCGTCGCCGCGGATCCGCGGCGAGCGCAGCCGCGGCGCGTAGAATTCCGCCCGTCGTGTTTACGGAGACCGCGCACGAAGCGTCCGCGCCGGGTGCAGCGGCGGCGTCGGCGCTCTGGCGGCTCCTCCTTCCGTCTTCGTGCCTCGCCTGTGGCCGCCGGCCGGTCGAGGGAACGAGGCAGGGCGGCGTCTGCTTCGCCTGCTGGAGAGCGGTGGAGAGGCCCGCGTCGATTCGCTGCGTGCGGTGCGACGAGCCGCTCGCGGACGAAAGCACGGAGATCTGCGGGCGATGCCGCGTGGCTCCGCCGCCGTTCGCGCACTTGAGAGCCGCGGCGCCTTACCGCGGCGCCGCCCGCGACGTTCTCCTGGCGTTCAAATTCCGCGGAGCGGACTATCTGGCACGGCACCTCGCCCGGCTCATGCGGCGGCGGCTTCCGCCTCCGAAGGGCGTGCTCGAAGTGACGTCGGTCCCCGGCAGAAAGTCGCTCTGGCGTCGCGACGAACACGCGGCCGAGCTCCTCGGCGAGGCCGTCGCGGCTTGCCTCGGACTCCCCTTCGCGCCGCGTCGTCTCGAGAAAGTGCGGCCCACACGGCGCCAGAGCGGACTGCCGCTCGCCCGCCGCGAGTCGAACGTGCGTGGCGCTTTTCGCGCGCGGGGACGCGCTCCGACGAGCGTCCTGCTCGTGGACGACGTGGCGACGTCGGGCGCCACGGCCCGGGAGTGCGCCCGCCGACTGCGCCGGGCCGGCGCTTCCCGCGTCCTCGTCTGGTGCTTCGCGCGGGCTTCGCGCCTGGAAGCCCTCCTGACCCCTCCCGAGGACGTTCGGGACGAGGAAAAGTAACAGGCGGGCGGGCCTCGAGCCGGCCTCCAGGCCGGGCGGCCATGGCCTGCGCAACCTGCCCCTCCGGCCGGGTCCTTCCCCCCGGCCGAACGGCCAGCCCTGCAAATGGCATTTGACAGGGGACCGGTCTATACTCGGTACTGGACCAACAGGTCCGCGTATGAGGAGGAGTCAGATCCTTTCGGTCGCGGCCGTGCTGGCGCTTTTGGCGCCGGCGCTTCTCGGGGCTCCTGCGCCTCCGCTCCCCCTCGCGAGCGCGATGGCTCCTCCGATCTCCGGCGTCGTGCGCTCGGTCGGAGCACCGGTCTCCGGTGCCCTGGTCGTTCTCTACAACGTCGCGGAGACTTCTCTCGCCCGGCTGCGCACCGCTCCGGACGGGACCTTCGTCGTCGCGTCGGCCCCGGTCGGCGTGTACGACCTGATCGCCTACAAGAAGGGATTCCAGCCGGCTCTCGTGCGCCTCCTGCACCAGGCCGTCCCGCAGAAGATCAGCGCCGTCGAGATCCAGCTCGCGACCACTTCGCCCGGTGCATCCCCCGCGGCGGCGAAGTCGACTCTCTGGGATCTCGCGGACCGGCTGCCCGCGGACGTGCTCCGCGAGCTCGCGATCGACGAGGGCGAGCAACCGGCTGCTCCTCGTTCGGGCGTCGCCGTCAACCGCCTCGCCGGCGGGGAAGTCTCGACGGTCGCCGGCCTCGGAGACTCGGCGATGCTGCGGACGGCGGCCGCGTTTCGGGGCGGTCTGCCCAACGGCTGGCGTTACAACCTGAGCGGCGACTACAACTCGATTAGCGATGACCAGTCGGTCGAGACGACGACCGGCAACAGCGCCGGCATCGCGCTCGCCGTGGCGCCCTCTTCGGACGAGCGGGTGCTCCTCTCGACGCGCCGCAACTCGATCCACTTCCACGACGACGGTCCGGCGAGCCTGCAGGCGAACACCGTGAGCTGGAGCCGCGGCAGCGAGACCGGGACGGTTCAGTCCGTCGCCGCGCGGTACGTCGAGGAAACGAATCTCTATCGGGCTTCTGAGCCGGGCGCGACGTTCTTCCCGGTCGCTTCGCGCACGTGGGAAGTGCAGGGCAACTACGCGAAGCCGGCCGGCGGCACCCCCGGAATCTCGGTCGGCATGATCTACCGCCATCGGGAGTCGGCGGTCGGGCCGTCCGGGGTCGCTTCGGGCGGCGCGTTCATCGCCTCTTCACCGGACGCGGATCTGACGGCTTCGACGTCGCTGCACCTCTCCTCGAGGACAGACCTCCAGGGAGGCGTGGTGGCGCGGTACGTGGCCGGCGGTTACGGCATTGCGCCGAAAGTCGTGGCCCGGTACGACGTCGGCGGCGAGACCTATCTGTTCGTCTCGGGCCTCTACCGCGTCACGGAATCGGGAATCGGAACGGGCACGTATCTGCCGCGAATCGCCTCCCTCGAAGACGACCTCTCGGCCGCGGCCCGGCGTGCGTACGCCGTCGGGATCGAGCGGTCGGTCGGAGAGGACTCTTCCTTCCGGATCGAAGCGTCGGAGCACCAGGTCAGCGAGGTCGTGAGAGCCTTCTTCGAGGGGGATTTCCTGAACAATCTCGACAGCGTCTATCTCCTCGACGGGAACGTCGTACGGCAGTACCAGGCGACGGGGCGGCACCGTCTTTCGCAGACGCTCTCGGGCACCCTTTCGGCGCGGTACGGAGAGATCTCGGGCGGCGTCGCACCGGGTACGGCCGCCGCCTACGGCGTCACGGACTCTCACGGCCGGTTCTGGTCGGCCCGCGCCGGCGTCGAGCTCCTGCCAACGCATACCGGCGTGGCGGTCCTCGTCCACGGGGTCCGGCAGTCGCTGACGACCGCCGGCAGCGTGATCCCGAACGACTCGGACAAGGTCGCCCTTTCGCTGGCTCAGGACCTCTCGGTCCTGGGAATCACGCCCTTCGGTTCGGTCTGCAAGCTTCTCGTGGCCGTCGAGTCCAACCGGATCCTTCCGGACAGCGACGAGACGACGAAGAACAACAGGCTGATGGGAGGCGTCGCCCTCTCCTTCTGACCGCGTCCGCAATTCCGCTCCCGCCTCATGCTTCTCGATTGCGGTCTCCAAAGTTCTCATCGGCGTCTCCGGTTCTCCGAATCCATACCTCCAAAACTCCCCAGCCACATTCAAATTTGTGGATTAGACTATGGGAGCTGTACAAGCGCTCGATTGCTAAGTTTTGCAATGATTGGAGTTAGATGAGAGAGCGGGCCTCGGTCCCATGGCATTCGCTTTGCTGAATCGCTGACGTGCGCCGCCTGGTCCGACTGCCTCTCGTCGCCCTCGCCGTGCTCGGCGCAGCGGGCACGATTCTGCTCGCCTTTCTCTCCTTCACGCGCAAGGTCGAGACTTTCACGCGCCCGGGCTTCTCGTATCGAAGCACCGGAGGCGAGCTCCTCGTCACGGCGATCGAGCCTCGCGGCGCGGCCGCCGCGGCCGGGCTCCAGCCGGGGGACCGCATTCTCCTCGCCGACGGCCAGCGTGCGGCGTCGCTCTCGCGCCCCGAAGTGCCGCTCTCCCGGAAGCCTTTTCCGCATGTGCTCGTGGTCCGCCGCGGCGATTTCGACATCCGCCAGCTGGCTCTCGGAAAGCCGCGCGTCGACGTCGACAAGCTCTATCTCTTCCTCGCCTTCGTGGGATTTCTGTATCTCCTGATCGGCCTCTTCACGGTCGGACGGAATCGCTCGCGCGCCGCGTGGGTATTCCTCGCGCTTTGCCTGACTTCGTTCGCCGTGTACGTCATCACGCCCTCCGGTTCTGCGGATCTCCTCTTCCGCGCCTCCTGGTTCGGCGACGCGTTCTATCGGGCGCTCCTGCCCGCATTGCTGCTCCACTTCTTCCTCGTGTTTCCGCGCGTCGCGGCGCCTCGGTGGTTGATCGCACTCCTCTATGCGCCGGCGGCGGCCTGGCTGGCGGCGCACGCGGTTCTGCTCGGAGCCGAACGCCCCGCGGCCGAAATCCTCTCCCGGCTCGAGCGTTTGACCGAGCTCTGGTACGCGTACTTCGCGATCTACGGCGTCGCCGTCCTCGTGCGCCTCGTCGCCCTTCTGATGCGTCGCGCGGACGCCGAATCCGAGAAACAGGTGCGCTGGATGGGTCTCGGAGTGGTCGTGGGCCTGACTCCGTTCCTCCTGCTGTCCGTCCTGCCGCGCGCCTTCGGTCTCTCCTCTCCCCTGCTCTCCTCGATCGCGGCGCTCTCCCTCGTCTTCATTCCGCTCGCTTTTTCGTACGCGATCCTCAAGTGGCGGCTGTGGGACGTCGAGATGTTCGTGCGGGAGGCGCTCGCCTCGACTTCGGCCGTCGTCCTCGGCGGCATGACGTTCGTGCTCCTGAACACGCTGCTCGATCGAACGTTCGAAGGGATGGCCGAGGCGGGCAAGAACGTCCTGGCGTTCGGCTCGGGCCTGGTCCTCGCGTCGCTCCTGGTGCCCGTCAAGAAGCGGATCACGGGCGTGCTCGAGAAGATCCAGTACCAGGACACCTACCGCTCTCGCCGGGCCCTCCTCGACATCGCCCGGGATTTCGCGACGCCGCGGAGCCGATCCGAGCTCGCGCAGGCGATCGTCAAGCGGGTTGAAGACGGGCTCCACGTCGTTCCTTGCACCCTCGTCCTCTTCGCGGAACGCGGTGTCTCCGCGGAGGAGCGCGACCTCCTCGCTTCGCGCTTGGAGACCGAGGAGGTCTGGCGCCTGCGGGGCGCCTCCTTCGGAGAATCGGAGGTCCCCGGTCTTGAATCGCTCTATGCGAGCGGTTACCGCAGCTTCTTCGCGCTGCGCTGCGCCGCCGGTCTCGTCGGCGCGCTCGGTGTCGGGCACAAGGACGGACGCGTTCCCCTTTCGACCGAGGACGATGCGCTCCTGACCGCGGTCATGGCTCAGGCCGGACTCGCCTACGAAAACGCGCGCCTCTACGGCGCCCTGGCCGAGCGATTGGACGAGATCCGGGCCCTTCAGCAGTATCAGGAGAGCGTCATCCGCTCCTCCTCCTCGGGGATCCTCGTGCTCGACCGGGAAGGGCGCGTGCACTCGGCGAACCCCGCGTTCGCGGCGATGGTCAAGCGGACGGAGTCGCAGCTCACGGGTCTCCTCTTCTCGGAGATCCTCCCCGGGATCGACGCCGCGGCGATGCGCGATGCGGGTTCGGAGGCCTCGATCGAAACGAAGTGGATCGGTCCGGCCGGAGACGAGACCGACCTGCGGCTCTCGGCCTCCACGTTCCAGGGGGATCCCGAACGCGTCGTCGTGATCGTGGACGACGTCACCGAGCGGGTGCGCGCCGAGCGCGCCCTCGCGGAACGCGAGCGGCTCGCCTCTCTCGGCGTGCTCGCCGCCGGCGTGGCGCACGAGGTGAACACGCCGATCGCCGGGCTCTCTTCCTACGCGCAGCTTCTTCTCGCCGACACGGCGCAGAACGACCCGCGCTACGCGATCTTGAAGAAGATGGAGCGCCAGACGTTCCGCGCGGCGCACCTCGTCAGCAACCTTCTCGAGTTCGCGCGCCCCCGCCCGCGTTCCGCCATGCGGACGGACCTTCGCGACGTGATCACCAACGCCGCCGAATCGGTCGAAACCGCTTTCGGTGCGCGCGGCGTGCGGCTCGAGACCGCGGGCTTCGACTGCCCGGTCTGGGTGGACGCCGATCCGCGCGACCTCGAACAGGTTCTCGTCAACCTCATGACCAACGCGCGCGACGCTTCGCCCGATGGAGGCGTCGTCGGTTGCGGCCTGTCGGTCGGCTCCGGCCGGGCGAAAGTGATCGTCGCCGACCGCGGGCCGGGTCTGCCGGACGGGAACGACGGCAGGCTCTTCCAGCCTTTCTACACGACCAAGAAATCGGGCGGGACCGGGCTCGGTCTCGCGATCTCCCGCGAGATCGTGCACCGCCACGGAGGAGAGATCGGGATTTCTCCCCGCGAGGGGGGCGGCGCGGAGGCCTGGGTGGAGCTGCCGCTCTCGGGGAACGGAGACTCGTGAGCACGGGCCTTCGCGTCCTCGTCGTGGACGACGAGGAGGTCATCCGGGACGTGCTCGAGCGCCTCCTCGAGCGGGAAGGCTGGACCGTCAATACGGCGGAGAACGCCGCCGAGGCGCTCGAAGTCTTCGACAGCGACCCGCACGACGTCGTCCTGCTCGATCTCATGCTGCCCGACCGGCCGGGGCTGGAGGTCCTCCGGGAAATGCGGCGGCGCGACGCGGACGCCGTGATCGTCATCGTGACGGCCTACTCCTCGATCGAAGGGGCCATCCAGGCGATGCGCGAGGGCGCGTTCCACTACATCCCGAAGCCCTTCCAGAACCAGGAGGTGCTCCTCACGGTCCGCAAGGGAGCGGAGGCGCGGCGGCTGACCGAGGAGAACCGCCGGCTGAAGCAGGAGCTCTCGCGCCAGTACGGTCTGGGCCGCATCATCGGCAAGTCCGAGGCGATGCGCAAAGTCTTCGACCTCGTGCGACTGGCGGGACCCTCCCGGTCGACGATCCTCGTCGAGGGAGAGAGCGGCACCGGCAAGGAGCTCGTTGCGCGCGCGATCCATACCCACTCCCCGCGCGCCGGCGCTCCGTTCGTCACCGTCAATTCGGGCTCGATGCCGACGGATCTGCTCGAGTCGAACCTGTTCGGCCACATCCGGGGGGCCTTCACGGGCGCCGTTGCGAACAAGAAGGGGCTCTTCGAGGCGGCCGAGGGGGGCTCGATCTTCTTCGACGAGATCGGCACGATCAGTCTCGAAACCCAGGCGAAGCTTCTGCGCCTGATCCAGGAGAAGGAGTTCATGAAGGTGGGCTCCGTCGAGACGCTGAAGGCGGACGTCCGGATCATCGCCGCGACGAACGTGGACTTGAAAAAGATGGTTACGGAAGGGCGTTTCCGCGATGACCTCTACTACCGTCTCTGCGTCATCACGGTCTCAATCCCGCCCCTGCGCGAGCGTCGCGAGGACATCCCGCTCCTGGCCGAGCACTTCATGCGCCTGTACGCCAACGAGAACGGCAAGGCGATCACCGGGATCGCGCCCGAAGCGATGCGCGCGCTTCTCGACCACGATTGGCCCGGCAACGTCCGGGAGCTCGAGAACGCGATCGAGCGGGCGGTCGTCCTCTGCCCGGGCGGGGCGATCGGCCTCGAGCTGCTGCCGGACAACGTCCTCTCCCCCGAGAGGTCGGATGTCGCCGTTCGGCTCCCGGAGAACGGCTCGACCTACAAGGAGATGGTCGAGGAGTACGAGCGCCGCCTGGTGCGGACGGCCCTTCGCCGCACGGGCGGGGTGCAGAAGCGGGCCGCGGACCTCCTGCGCGTCAAGCCCACGACCCTGCACGAAATCATCAAGCGGCTCGAGATTCGAGAGCCCTAGGCCGTCCTCTCCGACCCGGCGGTCTTGCGGTCGCGAAGCCGGCGAACCGCGGCACGCACCACTTCGGCGGCGGGCTTGAGGCCGCCCACGGTCGGGTCGCTCGATCGGTAGCGCACGACACCGTCCACGATCGTCGCGAAGACGTTCTCCCGCCCCATCGAGTAGACGATCGCGCTGTACGGCTCTCCGTCGGCCGCCACCGGAAGGGCCCAGCCCGCCTCCGGGTCCAGGAGGACGAAGTCCGCTCTCCCGCCGGGCTGGAAGCCCTCGAGCCCCGGAAGGTTGAGTGCGCGGGCGCCGTCCCAGGTCGCCATCTTCAGGACTTCGAACGCGGGCAGATCCTCCGGGGGCTGAAAGGTTCGCGGGAGCAGAGCGGCCAGCCGCATCTCGCGGAACGGATCGAGTCGGTCGTTACAGGACGCGGCGTCCGACCCGAGAGCCACGCGCACTCCCGCCCGTTTCATCGGGACGACGGGGCACACGCCCGAGCGCAGGCGCAGGTTCGAAGAGGGGCAGTGGGCGATCGCCGCTCCCCGCTCGGCGACGCGGCGCCACTCGGGCTCGGCGGTGTGGACGGCGTGCGCGACGCAGCTCGCCTCGGTGAGGAGTCCCACCGCGTCCAGGTACTCGATGTTCTCGAGCCCCGAGCGCTCGCGCACGAGGTCGCACTCGGCGCGACTCTCGTTCGCGTGCGTGTGGATCGTGAGGCCCTTTTCCGCGGCGAGCTCGGCGGCGTCCCGGAGCAGGCCGTCCGTGCACGCGACCGCGAACCGCGGCTGGACCGCGACGCGCAGCCGCCCGCGCTCCCGGCCGTGCCAGGCGACAGCCAGGCGGCGGGTCTCGGCCAGTCCCTCTTCCGCCGGGACGCGCAGGTCTTCCGGCGCCGTTCGGGGATCGTCCATCAGGACGTTGCCCCCGGTGTAACGGATTCCCGACCTCGCGGCGGCGCGAAAGAGCGCGTCGGAGTGCCGGACGGTCCCCATGTCGAGGACGGCGGTGACCCCCGAGGCCAGGCACTCGGAGAGACCGAGCCGCGCGGAGACCGACAGTGTCTCGGCGTCGTGCGCGGCCTCGCCCGGCCAGACGTGGAACGCCAGCCAGGGAAGCAGCTCCAGGTCCTCTGGCCCGTTGCGCAGCAGAGTCTGGCAGAGGTGGAGATGCGCCTGGACGAACCCCGGAAGCACCCACTTGCCCCGCGCGTCGAGTCGCTCGACCGGGTCGCCCGGCCGGGCGGCCAGCGCGCGCGCCTCGGCGCCCACGGCCGCGATCGTCCCGTTCTCCGCGTACAGGTCGGTCGAGGGCCGGACGTCCCCGCGCTCGGCCAGGCCGAGCAGGGTGCCCCCGTCGAGGAAGAGTCGGCTCATGACTCCGCCGGGGCGGACCCGATCAGGCCGACAGCCGCCGGATCATCACGAGAGTGCGGTCGTCCGCGAACGGCTCTCCCGAGGCGTGCGTCTCGAGCTCGCGCGAGAGGCGGGCGTCGATCTCCGCCACCTCGAGCCCCGCCTGCGCCGCGAGGAAATCCTTCAGTCTCGTCATGCCGAACTCGTTCCCGTGGGCGTCGTTCGCCTCGGTGACGCCGTCGGTGTAGAGACAGACGACCTCGCCGGGCTCGACCGTGAGTCGCGAGGAGCCGTAGGGCTTTCCGGGAAAGAGCGCGAGCGGCAGCCCGTGCGACGCGAGCTCCTCGACCGAGCCGTCCTGTCTCCGGAGGAGGCCCGGATTGTGGCCGGCGTTGGTGTACTCGATCTCGCCCGTCGAGGGATCGAGGAGTAGAAGGAAGAACGTGATGAAGCGGTCGGGCCCCGTCCGCCTCGAAATCGCTTCGGAAAGCCGCCCCGTCATCTCCGAGACGGGCACGTTCTCGTCCGCCCAGGCGTGGAAGGAAGCCTGGAGCGAGGCCATGAGGAGCGCCGGCCCCACCCCCTTGCCGCAGACGTCGGCAATCGTGGCGTAGATCTTTCCGTCGGCGCGGGACCGAAAGTCGAAGTAGTCCCCCGAGACCTGGCGCGAAGGGATGTTGGAGCCGTAGAGCTCGTAGCCCGCCACCTCGGGAGGGTTCTCGGGGAGGAGCCGCTGCTGGATTTCGCGGGCCAGCGCGAACTCGCGGTCCATCTGCTTCTTCTCGGCCGCTTCGGCCATGAGTCGCGCGTTCTGGATCTTGGCCGCGGCCACGTTGGCGAGCGAAGTCAGCAGCCGCAGATCCGCCTCTTCGAACGAGCGGTGACCCATGCGGCAATCCACGTAGATTAGGCCGACGACCTGCCCCTCGTTCTCGAGCGGAGCGGCGAGAACCGACTTGATCCCCGAAAGGCGGATGGAGTCGGCGAGGGAGACCTCGCTGCCGGCATTGGTGTCCATGAGCAGGAGGCCGTTGCGCTTCTCGACGACCGAAGCCACGAGCGTGCGCGACAGCCGGATCTCCTCGGCGGAGATCCCTTCCGCCACACGGATCATCGCCGGAATGAGCTCGTTCGAAACGCTGTGGCGCAGGAGGACGACGCAGCGGTCGGGCTTCAGCGTCTCGAACACCTTGTCGAGCAGGAACTTCAGAAGCTCGTCCACGGAGACGTCGCGCAGGAGCTCGATCGTCAACTCGTTGACCACGCGGAGCGACTCGACGAGCTTCGACAGCTGGTCGGCGGGGAGCCGCGGGTCCGTCTCGGTGTGCTTTCGCAGGAGCTCGGCGGAGGCCTTCAGGTTCGTGTTGTCGAGCCCCTCCTCCTCGGCCGCCTCGATGCGGACGCGCGTCGTGGATTCGGACTCGACTTTGAGCGTCACGCCGCCGACGGTGATCCGATCGCCCGGCTTCAGGGCTTGAATGCCCCCCAAGCGCTCTCCGTTCAGGAACGTCCCGTTTCGCGAGCCCAGGTCCTCGACCGAGAGCCCTCCGTTGTTGTCTCGAACGATCCGCGCGTGCTGGCGGGAGAGCATCTTGTCGGCGATCGGCAGGTCGTTCATGGACGAGCGGCCGATCGTCGTGACCGGCCGGTCCAGAAGGACCTTCTGGGCAGGCATGCCCGGAGCCGTAACGTACAGGTAGAACAAGAGCGGCTTTCCCGGCTGCGGATTCTAATGCCGGACCGGCCCCAGACCGGGGACTTGCGCGCGGCCGACACTCTCGCCTAGAATGCGCGGTCCCATGAAGTCGAACCTGCACCCCGAGTATCACGAGGTCCTCGTCCACTGCGCCTGCGGCACGACCTGGACGACCCGCTCCACCAAGAAGGAGCTGCGTCTGGAGATCTGCAGCAAGTGCCATCCCTTCTTCACCGGCAAGCAGAAGCTGGTCGACTCGGCCGGCCGCGTCGAGCGCTTCCGCAAGCGCTACGAGAAGAAGGGCTCCGGCGCCTCCGCCTAGCGCCCGTGCCCGCTCCGGCGCTGTCGGCGGAATCCCTCCTTCCGGTTCTCTAGCCTTCGGGCGGAGCTCCCCGCGCGGGGGCTTCGCCCGGGATGTCTTCCGACTCCGAACGAACTGAGAATGGGATCGGCGCCATGTTCGAAAAGCTCGAAGAAATCCGCCTGAAGTACGAGGAGATCCGCGCGCGGCTCGCGGACCCGGGATTCGTCCAGGACCACAAGGCGGTCCGCGAGGCTCAGAAGACGCTCGCCGACTTCGAGCCGATCGTCGCGAAGACGGAAGAGCACCGTCGCCTGGCCCGCGAGCTCGAAGGAGCCCGGGAGCTCGCCGAAACTCTCTCTCCCGGCGACGAGCTCTACCAGATGGCGACCGCCGAGAGGGCGTCGCTGACCGAGCGCCTCGCCCGCGTCGAGGAGGAGTTGAAGGTCCTCCTCCTCCCGAAGGATCCGAACGACTCCCGGAACGTCTTCCTCGAGATTCGCGCGGGCACCGGAGGGGAGGAGGCCGCGCTCTTCGCCGCGGAGCTCTTCCGCATGTACCAGCGCTATGCGGAGCGCCACCGCTGGAAGGTCGAGGTCGTGGACCGAGACGACACCGGCATCGGCGGCTTGAAGACGATCACCGTCCTGATCGAGGGAGAGGGCGCCTACTCTCGCCTCAAGTACGAGGGGGGCGTTCACCGGGTCCAGCGCGTGCCTCAGACCGAATCGTCCGGGCGGATCCACACGTCCGCCGCGACGGTCGCGGTCCTGCCCGAGGCCGAGGACGTGGACGTGCGCGTCGACGAGAAGGACATCCGCGTGGACCGATTCTGCGCTTCGGGTCCGGGCGGCCAGGGAGTGAACACGACCTACTCCGCGGTTCGCCTGACGCACCTGCCGACGGGCCTCGTCGTGCAGTGCCAGGACGAGCGCAGCCAGATCAAGAACAAGGCGAAGGCTCTCCGGGTCTTGAAGGCGCGACTCCTCGAGATCGAGCGCGAGAAGCAGGAGGGGGCGATCGCGGCCGAGCGCAAGAAGATGGTCGGTTCCGGGGATCGCTCCGAGAAGATCCGGACCTACAACTTCCCGCAGAGCCGAATCACCGACCATCGCATCGGGTTCACGACGCACCGGATGACGGATGTTCTCGACGGGAACCTGGACGAGCTCGTCGACCCGCTCGCCGCGCACTTCCAGGCGGCGAAGCTGAAGGAAGAGCTGGCCCGGGCGTGAGGAACCGGATCGGATGACGATCAAGGACCTGCTCGACGCGGCCGCGGGGCAGGCCCGCACCCTCGGCGCAGACGCCACGACCTGGGATGCGCGGCTCGTCGCGGCCCACCTGCTCGGCGGACACAACCCGCTCGGGATCGACCTCCGGGCGGAAGCCGAGCCGGGATTCCGCGACCGCTTCACGACGCTCTGGAATCGCCGCCTCTCGGGAGTACCGGTCCAGCATCTGATCGGCGAGTGGGATTTCTACGGACGGACGTTCCGCGTGGACGGGCGAGCCCTGGTTCCCCGGCCCGAGACCGAGATCCTCCTGACCGAGGCTCTCCGCGAAGCGCCCGGCGCGCGCCGCGTCCTCGACGCCGGAACCGGCAGCGGGAACATCATCGTCACCTATCTGCTCGAGCGGCCCGAGGCGAGGGGCGTCGCGCTCGACATCTCTCTCGACGCCCTGACGCTCGCCCGCGAGAACGCGGCGCGCCACGGCGTCCTGCCGCGCATCGATCTGCTCGCCTCGGACTGGCTCTCGGCGCTCTCCCCCGTCCCCTTCGACGTCCTGCTCTCCAATCCCCCCTACCTCTCGCTCGGGGAAGCCCCGCACCTTCCCCCGACGGTTCGGGACCACGACCCGCGGCGCGCTCTCTTCGCGGGTCAGGACGGCCTCGAGGCGATCCGACACCTGCTCGAGACCGCCCCGAAATTCGTGGCGTCCGGAGCGCCGCTCGTCTTCGAGATCGGGTTCGGCCAGGCCGCCGCTGTCGAGGTGGAGGTGCGCCGGCGGCCCGCGTGGGAGTTCCTGCGAATCGTCCCGGACCTCGAGGGCATTCCGCGGGTCGCGCTGGCGCGCCGGACGGGCGCCGCGGCTCCGGGCGCTTAGAATCGCCGGCGTTGGACGAGTTTCGGATCGAAGGGCCGACGCGCCTCGCCGGCGAAGTCGTCGTCTCGGGCGCGAAGAACTCCGCGCTGCCCTGCCTCGCGGCGGCGCTGCTCACGGCTGAGACGGTCGAGCTCTCGAACGTCCCCCTCGTACGGGACATCCGCACGATGCAGAGGCTCCTCCAGCACATCGGCTCACGGACGCGGGAGGATCCCTCGGGGCGCATCGAGGTCACGACTCCCGAAGTCGGGTCGGCGGACGCCCCGTATGAGCTCGTCAAGACGATGCGGGCTTCGGTGCTGGTTCTGGGCCCGCTCCTCGCACGCGCCGGCTTCGTCCGCGTCTCGCTCCCCGGCGGCTGCGCCATCGGCGTCCGGCCGATCGACCTCCACCTCGCCGCGTTTC
>JBKPSZ010000134.1:0-3123 GCA_046735265.1 Acidobacteriota bacterium
GACCATGGGCCAGCACCACATCCAGATCACGGTCAACGGCTCTTCGCGCGAGGGCGACGTCGAGTCGCGCACCCTCCTCGTCCACTTCCTCCGAGAGTCGCTGCGGCTGACGGGCACCCACATCGGCTGCGACACGTCGCACTGTGGCGCGTGCACCGTTCTGCTCGACGGCACACCCGTCAAATCGTGCACCGTGCTGGCCGTCCAGGCCGACGGCCGGAAGGTCATGACGGTCGAGGGCCTCGAGCAGGGCGGCAAGCTCGATCCGATCCAGGAGGGTTTTTTCCAGGAGCACGGCCTGCAGTGCGGCTACTGCACGCCGGGGATGATGATGACGAGCTACGCGCTGCTGAAGGCGAACTCGGCGCCGAGCGAGCTCGAGATCCGCCAGGCGATTTCGGGAAACCTGTGCCGGTGCACGGGGTACGTCAACATCATCAAGTCTGTCCAACACGCGGCCCAGGCGATGGCCGCGACGGGGAAGTAGAACCATGGCGACCACAGAACCCAAGACCAGTCCCGAAGTCGGAGGGATGGGCCACTCGGTCAAGCGCAAGGAAGACCCGCGCTTCCTCCGCGGCCAGGGCAACTACGTCGACGACATCCAGCTGCCGGGCATGCTGCACATGGACATCGTGCGCAGCCCCTACGCGCACGCGAAGATCCTGAAGATCGACTCTTCGAAAGCGTTGAAGGTCCCCGGGGTCCTCGCCGTGATCACGGGCGAGACGCTCGCGCAGTACAAGCTCCACTGGATGCCGACTCTGATGTCGGACACGCAGATGGTTCTCCCGACCGATCGCGTGATGTACCAGGCGCAGGAGGTCGCGGCGGTCATCGCGACCGATCGGTACACGGCCGCCGACGGCGTCGCCGCCGTCGAAGTCGAGTACGAGCCGCTGCCGGTCGTGACCGACCCGTTCGAGGCGATGAAGCCCGGCGCCCCGGTGCTGCGGACGGACAAGGAAGGCAAGAAGGACAACCACATCTGGCACTGGGAGGCGGGCGACCGGGCGAAGACCGACGCTGCCTCGAAAGCGTCGGACGTCGTCGTGCGGGAGAAGATCTACATCCCGCGCATCCACGTCGCGTCGATCGAGACCTGCGGCTGCATCGCGGACTTCCATCCCGGCACGGGAAAGCTGACCGTCTACATGACGACCCAGGCGCCCCACGCGATTCGTACCGTCTTCGCGCTCGTCGCCGGCCACGTCGGGCTGTCGGAAGAGAAGATCCGGATCGTGGCGCCCGACATCGGCGGGGGTTTCGGGGGGAAGGTCCCGGTCTATCCCGGCTACGTCATCGCGGTGGCCGCCTCGGTCGTCATCGGCAAGCCCGTCAAGTGGGTCGAGGACCGGATGGAGAACCTCCAGGCCGACTCCTTCGCCCGCGATTACCACATGGAGGCCGAGCTCGCAGCGACGAAGGACGGGACGATGACGGCGCTCAAGATCAAGACCGTCGCGGACCACGGCTACGCCGACGCGGCGGCGAACCCGTCCAAGTACCCGGCGGGGCTCTTCTCGATCTGCACCGGCTCGTACGACATCCCGGATGCCTTCTGCGAGGTGGACGGCGTCTACACGAACAAGCCGCCGGGAGGCGTGGCTTACCGCTGCTCCTTCCGGGTGACGGAGGCGGCGCACGCGATCGAGCGGATGGTGGACATCCTCGCCCAGGAGCTCAAAATGGACCCGGCCGAGCTTCGAATGAAGAACTTCATCCCGCCGGAGAAGTTTCCGTACCAGTCGGCCCTCGGCTGGGAGTACGACAGCGGCAACTATCCCGCGGCTCTGAAGAAGGCCATGGAGATGATCGACTACGCGGGGCTGCGCCGGGAGCAGGCCGAGAAGCGCCAGAAGGGCGAGCTCATGGGCATCGGGATCTCGAGCTTCACCGAGATCGTCGGCGCCGGCCCGTCCAAGCATTTCGACATCCTCGGCATCAAGATGTTCGATTCCTGCGAGCTGCGGATCCACCCGACCGGCAAGGCGATGGCGCGGTTCGGCACGAAGTCCCAGGGCCAGGGTCACGAGACGACGTACGCGCAGATCATCGCGGAAGAGCTCGGCATCCCGGCCGCCCACGTGGAGGTCGAGGAGGGCGACACGGACACCGCGCCGTACGGGCTCGGAACCTACGCTTCGCGCTCGACTCCCACGGCCGGCGCCGCGGGCGCGATGGCGGCGCGCAAGGTTCGCGACAAGGCGCGCAAGATCGCCGCGTATCTGCTCGAGGTCGCCGAGGAGGACCTCGTGTGGGAGCCCGGCAAGTTCTCGGTCAAGGGCGCCCCGCAGAAGTCGAAGACCATCCAGGACATCGCGTTCGCGGCCTACACCAACCACCCGCCGGGGATGGAGGCGGGGCTCGAGGCAGTCAACTACTACGATCCGCCGAACCTCACCTTTCCGTTCGGCAGCTACATCTGTGTCGTGGACATCGACCGCGGCACGGGCGAGGTCAAGATCCGGCGATTTGTCGCGATCGACGACTGCGGCAGCATCATCAACCCGATGATCGTCGACGGCCAGATCCACGGCGGACTCTCGATGGGCATGGCGCCGGCGCTCATGGAGGAGATCACCTACGACGCCAGCGGCAACAACCAGGCCGGAAGCTTCATGGACTACCTGGTGCCGACGTCGATGGAGACGCCGAACTGGGAGACCGGCAAGACGATCACGCCCTCGCCGCACCATCCTTTCGGCGCCAAGGGCGTCGGCGAGTCCGCCACCGTCGGCGCCCCGCCCGCCATCGCCAACGCCGTCGTCGACGCGCTCGCGCATCTCGGCGTCAAGCACATCGACATCCCCATCACGCCGGAGAAGGTGTGGAACATCCTGAAGGAGAAGGGTGTGGCGGAGTAGGGGAGTCGGGTGTTACGGCGTTACATCCGGAGCCCAGTTGACGACGAGGGTGATGGGGGCCGCCGGAGCATCTCGCTCGGCGTAGGAGAAGAGAAATCGCTGTCCGTCCGGCGTAACGTCGTAGCGCATAGGGACGTTGCCGGCCGAAATGGTGTCGTAGAAGGTTCCTTCGCGCAGTCGAAACAGCACCCGAGGAGGGCCGGCCTTGAAGGTCGGTTTTCGCTCGACGGCCACGCTCATGACCTGGTTGTCGGCG
>JBKPSZ010000135.1:0-4952 GCA_046735265.1 Acidobacteriota bacterium
CCCTCAGACCGAGCGGCTCGAGCTTCTCCCGGAGGGCCGTGGCCTTGCGCCCCGCCGGGGAAGATGCGAAACCGTGGAGGTAGAGAACGTTTTTCAGACAGGCGGCTCCTCCTCGAGCCGGCGCCATTAAACCGGAAGGCCGGTGCTTGATAAACTCGCGGCTTCGATGAAGCCCCAGACCCGGCGCACGGTCACGAAGTTGCTCCTCGCCGCGCCGGCCGCGCTGGCGGCAGTCCCCATGGGCTGCCAGAGCACGGGTTCCTCCAGCGCCGCCCCCGAGCATTTGACCCCCGAGCAGCGCCAGCAGCGCGAAGACCTATCGAAATCGGTGTCGCGTCTCCGAGAGAGCGTCCAACGCGTCGGTCAGATGCAGATCCCCGTCGGCAGCGAGCCCGCGATCTACTTCTCGCCGCTCGTCTCCAGGCCGCAGTGACGCCCGACGAAGCCCTCTCGGCGACGATCGCGGAAGTCGCCCCGCTGATCGAGAAGCGGAAACTTTCGCCCGTCGCGCTCGCCGAGGCGTCGCTCGCGAAGCTCGAGAGCTCGGGCCACGCCCTGAACGCCGTCGCCTCCGTCTTGCGCGATCGCGCTCTCGCCGAGGCGCGGGCGGTCGAGAAGGACATCGCGGCCGGCAAGAAGCGAGGGCCGCTCCAGGGCATTCCCTACGGAGTCAAGGACCTGCTCGCGGCCAAGGGCGCTCCGACGACGTGGGGCGCGCGATTCTTCGCTGAGCAGGCCTTCGACGAGGACTCCACCGTCGTGCGCCGGCTCCGGGAGTCGGGCGCCGTCCTCGTCGCCAAGCTCTCCATGATCGAGCTCGCCGGCGCCTTCGGATACGACAGCGCGGAAGCTTCCGCGACCGGCCCCGCCAAGAATCCATGGGACCCGAAGCGCTGGACGTGCGGCTCCTCCTCCGGCTCCGCGGCGGCCGTGGCGGCCGGGCTCGTCGGGTTCTCCATCGCTTCGGAAACCTGGGGGTCGATCGTCTGTCCCTCCGCCTTCTGCGGAGTTTCGGGTCTTCGCCCGACGTACGGGCGCGTGCCCCGGACGGGCGCGATGGCCCTCTCGTGGACGATGGACAAGCTCGGGCCGATGGCCCGGTCGGCCGAAGACTGTCAGCTCGTGCTCGGGACGATCGCCGGAGTCGATCCGGGGGACCCGTCCTCCCTCGCCTCGCCGGCCGAGCTCAAGGGCTCCCCCATCGCACGGGACTACCGCGTCGGCGTCTTCCGGCCCGCGGTTCCGGTCTGGGAGGACGAATCGGCGCACCAGGTCTTCGAAGACGGATTGCGCGTGCTCGCGCGCGTGGGATGCCGCATCGACGAGGCGAAGCTGCCCGATCTCCCGTTCGAGGAGGCGGCGGGAATCATTCTCGCCTGCGAGTCGGTCGCGTCCTTCGAGCCCATCCTGTCCGATCCCAAGGCCCAGGGCTCGCTGCCGAAGAACGCCGCCAACGCGATCGAGGCCTCCAAGGCGATCCGAGGCGCCGACTACGTGCGTACGATGCAGGCGCGGCGGATCATGCAGCGCGAGCTCGACCGGGTCTTCGAGAAGTTCGATGTCCTGATCTCCCCCGGCGTTTCCTTCGTGGCGACGCCTCTCGACGCGGACCTCGAGCAGGCCTTTTCGGGACCGGATCCGCTCGGCGCGGCGGGCAACCTCGCGGGCATCCCGGCGCTCACGATCCCCTGCGGTTTCACGCAGGCGAACCTGCCGGTCGGGATGCAGATCCTCGGGCGCCCCCTCGAGGAGCGGCGCATTCTGGCACTCGGGCGCCTGTTCCAGCAGAAGACGGAGTGGCACAAGCGCCGGCCTCCGGCTCCGTCTTCTCCGCCGCCCGAGCAGTAAGCCCTTTCCGGTCCGGGCGTTCCGCACCGATGGCGGCAGGGGCGCGTTCGCTCCAAGCGTTTGTTCGGCCGCTCGTCACTTTTGGGCCTTGGGGACCGGCCGGGTTTCGGCTATAATCCCTTGGAAAACAAGGGTTTCCAACAAGATGAGTGCGTCGCAGCCTCGGGATGAGTCCGCGCGTCTGGAAGCGCTCCGGCGTTACCAGATCCTGGACACTTCTGCGGAGCAGGCTTTCGACGATCTGACGCGGCTGGCGTCGCTCCTGTGCGACACACCGATGGCGGTGATGAGCCTGATCGATGAGAACCGGCAGTGGTTCAAGTCGCGCGTCGGGATCGAGATCGCCGAGACTCCGCGTGCCGTCGCGTTCTGCGCGCACACGATCCAGCAGCGCGAGTCGCTCGTCGTCCCCGACGCCGCGCGGGACGACCGCTTCCGAAACAATCCCTTCGTCAAAGCGAAGGACGGGATCCGCTTCTACGCCGGAGTACCGCTGATCACGCCGGACGGACACGCCATTGGAACGCTCTCCGTCATGGATCGGAAGTCCCGCCAGCTCGAAGCCCGGCAGCTCGACGCGCTTCGCGCCCTCGCGCGGCAGGCCGAGAAGCAGCTCGAGGTGCGCGTCTATGTGGACCGCCTCGCTCGAACGATCCAGGAACGGGAGACCGTCGAGCGCCGCCTCCGCGAGGCCAACCAGTTCACCTCCGAGATCATCGACGGCGCCGCCCAGGGAATCGTCGTTTACGACCGGTCCTTCCGCTACGTGGTCTGGAACCGATTCATGGAAGAGCTGACCGGGATGCCCTCGAAGCACGTCCTCGGCAACAACGCGATGCAGCTCTTCCCGCACGTGCGCGGCCAGGGAATCCACGCCCTCCTCGATCGGGCGCTGGCCGGCGAGAAAGTGTCCTCCGAGAGCTACCGCTTCGAGATCCCGCAGACCGGCCGCGTCGGCTGGGTGAACGGGACGTACGGGCCGCATCGCAACGCGAGCGGCGAGATCACCGGCGTCATTGGCGTCATCCGGGACGTCTCGGAGACCATGCGCGCCCAGGAAGCGCAGACCGCAGCGGAAGCGAAATTCCGGGGACTCGTCGAGCAGTCGCTCGTCGGGATCTACGTCATCCAGGACGGCCGTTTCCAGTACGTCAACCCGAAGCTCGCCGAGATCATCGGCTACACACCGGACGAGGTCCTGGCGTTCGAGTCGGTGTTGGACGTCGTCGTCGAAGAGGACCACCCGATCGTCAAGGAGAACATCCGCAAGCGGTTGGAGGGCGAATCGAAAACCGTCCGGTACAGCTTCCGCGCGATGCGCAAGGACGGAGAGCAGGTCGAGCTCGAGGTCCATGGCGCCGCGACGGAATACCTGGGACGCCCGGCGATCATCGGCACCCTGCTCGACATCACGGACCGCAAGCGGGCCGAGGCGCAGATCGTCTATCACGCATATCACGATCCGCTGACCGAGCTCCCGAACCGGATGCTGTTCATGGAGCGGCTGCGGCTGCAGCTCGCCCAGGCGAAGCGCCAGAACCGGCGACTATCGATCGTCTACTTCGATCTCGACCGGTTCAAGTTCGTCAACGACACCCTGGGGCACAGCGTCGGGGACGAGTTCCTGCAGACCGTGGCGACGAGGCTGAAGGGGCTCGTGCGCGAGATGGACACCGTCGCCCGGGTCGGCGGCGACGAGTTCGTGATCCTGATTCCGGACGTCGCCCGGGCCGAGGACATCAGCGTCATCGCCCAGAAGCTCCTGAATTCGGTCGCGCGGCCGCTCCAGGTCGAGGGCCGGGCGCTCCAGATCACGGCGTCGGCCGGCGTGTCCACGTACCCCGCGGACGGGGAGGACGCCGAGACGCTCCTCCGCAACGCCGACACCGCGATGTACCGGGCGAAGGAGCTCGGCCGTAACAATTTCCAGCTCTGCACGCCTGAGCTAACCTCCCGCGCCGTCGAGCGCCTGGCGGTCCAGAACGATCTGCGGCTGGCGCTCGACCGCGACCAGCTCGTCCTGCACTACCAGCCGGTCGTGAGCCTGACGTCCGGGAGAATCGTGGGGCTCGAGGCCCTCGTGCGCTGGCAGCACGACCAGAAGGGCCTGATCATGCCCGGCGCCTTCATCTCGGTCGCCGAGGAGACGGGCCTGATCCTCCCGCTCGGCGAATGGGTCCTGCGCACCGCCTCGCGGCAGCTCAAACACTGGCAGCAGACCGTCATGCCCGATCTCCGCGTGGCCGTCAACGTCTCGGCCCGGCAGTTCCGAGAGCCCACGCTCGTCAAGACCGTGGAGAAGGCGCTCCAGGCGGCCGACATCGCGCCGCAATACCTCGAGGTCGAGATCACCGAGTCGATCGCGATGGAGAGCGCCGAGGTCGTCGTCGCGAACATCGAGGCCCTGCGGAGTATGGCCGTCGGGATCTCCATCGACGACTTCGGGACCGGCTACTCGTCGTTGTCGTACCTGAAGCGCTATCCGATCAATTCGCTGAAGATCGACCGCTCATTCGTCAGCGACGTCGCCACCAACGCGGCCGACGCCGGTATCGTGCGCGCCGTCGTCGAGATGGCCCACGGTATGAAGCTGAACGTGATCGCCGAGGGAGTCGAGACCAAGGACCAGTTCGCCCACCTGCAGAAGTACGGGTGCGACGAGATGCAGGGCTACTGGTTCAGCAGACCGCTGCCGGTCGACGCCATCAGCAGCCTTCTCGCGGAAGAGCAGAAGCTCTGGTCGCGGCAGGCGTAGGGGCTGGGAGCCAGCCCCCAGGTTCTCTCGGGGTAAGTCCGCCACTAACGGCGCAGGACCACTAGAAGTTCTCGAAGCGCTCGTTGCTCAACTCTGCCGCGCCTAACTGACTCGCGCAGCAAGGCAACGGCGACCCGTCCGTGCAGGACTGCTTCGCCTGCCTCGAGAAGCGGCAGCGCTGCGACAATTTCTTGCGCCGCCTCTGTCTCCCGGCGCAACTGCATCAGCGCGCTGGCGATCAAGAGACTTGCGTACGCTGACCACGTCGGCATCTCCAGCTCCCCAAAGCTGTCGCGTGCCGCCCGGTAGTGCTCCAGGGACTCTTGTACTCGACCTGCCGCCTCTAGTG